>NZ_JBEYVP010000019.1:0-219073 GCF_040644035.1 Streptomyces sp. NPDC047042
AACCGCCGAGACCGTCCTGCCCACCGAACTCACCGCATAGCCTCAACAGGAGATCACCGAGTGGCCGTCGATACACCACTCCAGCGGACGTGACCTGCGGCGCACTCGGTGGCCGAGAGCTCGCCACCGCCGTTGTCCGGGCGATTGAAAAGTGGCTCGAGTGCGGTGGAGACGTCACTCCAGGCCCGCTCCCCACCGAAGCCCCACATCTCACAGAGAGTGAACCCCTCAGCCTCTGCAAGACGCCGCCTGAACTCGGCGAAGCTGGTGTAGGACCAGGCGACATCCGGACTGCTCGTATCTCCGTCTCCAGGGAACAGAATCAGCCCCACGTCAGCCCTCCTGCTTGTTCGTCGAATGGGCCAAGGATCAGTCAGAAACGAGTCGTCCTCAACTGAGTTGATCCTGAGGTGGTCGGCCGATCACGGCGCGCGAGCCGTCCCGGACAACTGTGCTCAGCAATCCTCGGCAGCGGAGACCTGGCCTCACCACCCGCGCAGCACTGCCTGAGCCACGGCCAGTGGATCTCGGTCGTCGTGCAGGTGCGCAGCAATCACACGCCGCAACAGATCCCCTGCAAGCTTGAACGCCATCTCGGAGGAACCTGTCTCGTCGAACCCCGCCCGGTTCACGCGCAGCAACCCAGCAGGCAAAGCCTCGGCCTCGGCGTCCCCGGCCAGCCCTGCGAGCGCAGCATTGGCGAAGTCGCTCGGCAATCCGGCCACCAATGGACGACCGAGCTCGCTGCCGCACAGGGCAACCGCACCAAGTCCCATCGGCTCACCGAACGGAACTTCAAACACGGTCGCTGAAGCGTGCGGATCCAGCGAGAATTCGGCTCCGAGCAAGGCCCGCATCGTCATCCCGCTCAACGCCCGGCTCAACTCCACAACTGCCCGCACGGCACGACCGGGCTCAGACGAAGCGGGGCGCTCGCAACGCGCTACGTGCACACCGACGTACGCAGCGGACGCCTCGTCCACCCGAACTGCGACACAACGGCCCTTCTCTACGATGACCACCGCACCCCCCTTCCCCAAGCCCAGCACAGCCCGATCCGTCGGCGTCGTCGAGAGCCTGCCACGGGTGTGAGCTGCGCCGCGAGCGACAAACGCGGAATCGCAGGTACCCCAAAGATCCCCTCCATGTTTGAGTGACCCCCGTAGCCAATCTCAAGGGGGGCCCACACCATGGAAAACACGGAGAACACCTCACCCCGCACCCGAAGACTGTTCCTCGGCGGCGCCGCAGCCGGAGTCACCGCCGTCGCCCTGACCACCACCACCGGAATCGGAGCGGCGACCGCGACCGCAGCCGCATCCGAAGCAGGCACAGGCACGGGAACAGACGCAGCCGCAGCCGCAGACGCCCCCAAGCTCAACAACCTCGGCTGGCACGACGTCCGCGGTTACGGCGCGACCGGCGACGGCGTCACCGATGACACCCTCGCCATTCAGGCCGCCCTGGACGCCTGCGAGCCCGGCAACACCGTGTACCTGCCGGCGGGGCAGTACCGTACGAGCGCGCCGGTGAAGATACCGCCGTACGTCACACTTCAGGGCACCCACGGCGGCGGCGAGAACGAATGGGGCGCCGTCGACCCGGAGTTCGGGCTGAAGCCGTTGCCGGGGTTCGTCGGGGACGCCGTGATCCTCGTGCTCGACAAGCTGAGCGGCGGTTACGCCACCAAGTCGGTGGAGGTACGCATCCTGCAGCTGACCATCGACGGCAGCGCGCTGCCCGCGAACGGCGCCGAGGTCGACGGCATCCGGGCCGTCGGGCAGGTCCAGCACCTCCAACTGCGGGACGTCCAGGTGCGAAAGGTCACCGGGCACGGCATCAACACCACCTACTCGGCCGAGCCCAGCGGCCCCCAGGCGCCCTTCTGTCTCCACTTCGACCGTGTCTCCGTTCTCTGGCCGGGGAGCTTCGGCATCGCGCTCAACAACTCCACCGACTCCGTCATCCACGACGTGTACGTGCTCGGCGGCAACGGCGCCGGCTGGTGGATCGCAGGCGCCGGCAACTCGACGTTCACCAGTTGCCGGGCCGAGTGGTCGGCCAATGAGGGCTTTCTGCTGCGTACTTGGCAGGGAGTCATCCAGTTCAGCGGCTGCTCCACCGACCGCAACGGCTTCGACGGCATCAAGGTGGAGAACACCGACCGCAAGGGCATCCTCCAGCTCAGTGGCTGCCGGTTGACCCGCGACGGCCGCAACGGCGGTACGGGCGGCGGCGGTTACGCCGGGCTCAAGGTGCGGAACACCGCGGCCAAGGTCCTCGCCGACGGTCTGCTCGTCACCGCCGGGAACGACGACGACGGTTCACAGGGGGCCTCCCCCGCCCGAGGGGTGTCCGCCGGCAACTCGGCCTGCACGGTGGTCACTTCGGGCTTCGTCGACGGCGTGGAGATCGACTGGCACGACGACGGCGGCAACACGCTCTTCCAGAAAGGGGCCACGGTCGTCCTGTCCTGAACCTGGCTGAAACACGCGGGTTCCGGGCAGCAGTCCGGCCCGCCCCGACTCGAGGCTTCGCGAGGCCCCGCCCGCCAAATGGGTGGGACCTCGCGGCCGTTTTCAGCACGCCCTACCCCCCACACCCATACCCTGGACAACTAGTGAGGTTAGGCTAACCTAAGTATCGAATTTGTCCGACGGGCCGAACCGCCCCGCTCGAAAGCAGCCACCTCATGTCCAACGCCCGTGCCACCCACCTCTCCCGCCGCGGCATCCTCGCCGCAGGCGGCGCCCTCGGTCTCGGGGCCGTTCTCGCCGCCTGTGGGGACGAAGACGCGAAAAGCGGTGGGGCCAACGCGGGCACGGACGCGGGCGCGAACGGGGACGCGTCGAAGGACGCCGCGACTCCCCCCGCCGGCCCCTGGACCTTCAAGGACGACCGCGGTCAGACCGCCAAGGCCGACAAGGTGCCCTCCAACATCGTCGCGTTCACCGGTGTCGCCGCCGCCCTCCACGACTACGGCGTCGAGGTCAAGGGCGTCTTCGGCCCGACCACGACCAAGGGCGGCAAGCCCGACGTCCAGGCCGGCGACCTGGACGTCACCAAGGTGACCGTTCTCGGCAACGAGTGGGGCCAGTTCAACATCGAGAAGTACGCGGCGCTCGCCCCAGACCTCCTCGTCACCACGATGTTCGACAGCGCCGGCACCCTCTGGTACGTCCCGGACGAGTCCAAGGACAAGATCCTCGCCGTCGGCGCCCCGACCGTCGGCATCTCCGTGTTCGACATCCAGTTGGACCGGCCGCTGCAGCGCATGCTGGAGCTGGCCAAGACCCTCGGCGCGGACACCGCCTCCGCCAAGGTGACCGCCGCGAAGAAGGCGTTCGAGGACGCCGCCGCCAGGCTCCGCGCCGCCACCAGGGCCAAGCCGGACATCAAGGTGCTGGTCGGCTCCGCGAGCCAGGACATCTTCTACGTCTCCGGCTCCAACCTCTCCATCGACCTCGAGTACTTCAAGGCCCTCGGCGTGAACTTCGTCGAGCCCTCCGCCGATGTCCTGAAGGCGAGCGGCGGTTGGTACGAGAACCTCAGCTGGGAGAACGTCGACAAGTACAAGGCCGACGTGATCATGATGGACAACCGGACCTCGGCCATTCAGCCCGGCGACATCACCGAGGCGACCTGGAAGCAGTTGCCCGCAGTGAAGGCGGGGCAGGTGATCGCCCGCAATCCCGAGCCGATTCTGTCCTACGACAAGTGCGTGCCGCTCCTCACGAGCCTCGCGGAGGCGATCGAGAACGCGAAGAAGGTCAGCTGAGAGTTCGCCAGGTCGCGCAGTTACCCGCGCCCCTTCGGAGGGCGTCGGCAACAATTGCCTCATGGCGGAGATCATCCAGAAGGACGGCACCTGGGTCTTCGACGGTGACGCCCTGCGGCTCACGCCGGGGCGTGACAAGAACGTCGGTCTGCTCCGCAAGGACCTGGGTGAACTCACCGTCCCCCTCGGCGCGTTGGCCGGTGTCTCCTTCGAGCAGGGCCGGAAGTCGGGGCGTTTGCGGCTGCGGCTGCGCGACGGGGCCGACCCGCTGCTCCAGGCGACCGGCGGGAAACTGGCGGAACCGCACGACCCGTACCAGCTGAACGTCGAGTCCGACCGGTACGGCGTCGCCGAGTACTTCGTGGACGAGGTCAGGAACGGGCTGCTGCTCGACAAGGTGCCCTCCGGCGCCGTCGACCGGTATCTGCTGCCGGGGCCCGCCGTACCGCTGTCCGTGTCGGCCGGGGACGGCACCGCGACCTTCGACGGTGAGCACGTCCGGCTGGAGTGGAACTGGAAGACGGAGGACGCGAAGGCCGCCGCCGGGCCCCGTTCCCTGGCCGTCGCCGACATCACGGCCGTGGAGTGGCATCCGGCGGTGGGCCTGGAGAACGGCTATCTGCGCTTCGGCGTGCGGCACGCGCCGACCGAGGCGCCGCCGAAGTACGACCCCCACTCCGTCGAGCTGTGGGGTTTCAAGAAGGACCCGCTGATGGCGTTGGTCGCGGCGGCCGTCCAGTCCCGCCTGCCGCATCCGGGGGCGCCCGTGACGGACGTACCACCGCGACCGCGGCAGGACGACCACGACGCCCTGCTCCGCCGGCTGCGTGAACTCGGTGAACTGCACCGGACCGGCGTCCTCACGGACGACGAGTTCGCACACGCCAAACAGGCGGTTCTCAGACGCATGTAGAGACGCATGCGAAACATGCGACTCGCGCCGGAGAACCGCCTGTCGGTGTTACCGGCAACTCACTCGGTTACTGGTAACTCACTCGTACGCCCCGCCTTCTGGGCATACGCGCATGCTCAGCGTACGCGGCGGGCGACCGTGAAGCGGTCGACCTCCTCGCCCGTCTCCGCGATACCGCGCACGGTCAGGGTGGCGAGGCGGCCCTTGGACGCGGGGGTGACGTCGACTCGCAGGAACGAGTAGTCGAGGTAGCGCACGCGCGACCAGGTGACCGTCTCGTTGACCTTGCCGTCCTTGGTGTTGATGAAGGAGGCGACCGAGTCGACCTCGTTCTCGTGGCCCTCGTAGGACAGCGGGGCGGTGAACGCGTACAGGCTGCGGCCGGCCGCGCCCGCCGTCACGTACACGACACCCTCGGTCTCGGGGTACGAAGTCCCGCCGATCGGGAGCTTCTTGGTGACCGCGCCCCCCTTGATGACATCCGTCCGCTCGTACTGGTGGTTGTGGCCGTTGATGACCAGGTCGACCGTGTACTTCTCGAACAGCGGCACCCACTCCTGGCGCACGCCCCCCTCCGAGGCGTGCGCGGTGGAGGTGCAGTAGGCGCAGTGGTGGAAGAAGATCACGACGAAGTCGATGTCGTCGCAGGCGCGGTACTTCTTGAGCTGCGCCTCGAGCCATTTGGTCTGGGTGCCGCCCGAGATACCGAGGTTGGCCGGGATCTCGAAGGAGATGTCGTTGGCGTCGAGCGAGATGACCGCCGTGTTGCCGTAGACGAAGGAGTAGACGCCGGGGAGGTTCTTCTTGTCCGGGCCGTTGTCAGGGAGGTTCCAGCGGGCGTCCTCGCCGCCGTAGCCGTTGGGCGAGTACCAGGCCTCCATGTCGTGGTTGCCGTAGGCCGGCATCCACGGCACGGTCTTGGCGACCGACTCGGTCTGCGCGAGGAACTGGTCCCACACGCGCGAGTCGAAGCCGGTGTCGGCGGTCTTGCCCTGGCCGGCCGGGTCGGCGTACGCGATGTCGCCGGCGTGCAGGTGGAAGGCCGGGTTCTGGCCGAGCAGCAGGCTGTTGTTGGCGAGGCCGTGGTAGCTGACGCCCTCGTCGCCGAAGGCGGTGAAGGTGAACGGCTTCTTGTGGGCGGGGGCGGTGGTGAAGGTGCCGAGGGTGCCCAGCAGGTGTGCCTCGGCCGGGTCGAAGCCGGCGTGGCCGACGCCGTAGTAGTACGTCTTGCCGGGGCGCAGGTGGGTGAGCTTGGCGTGCAGGTAGTACTGGGTGTGGTCGCCGCTGGCGCCGACGCCGGCCGGGGTGTAGAGGGTGCGGACCTCGGCCTCGATCTTGCGGGAGAGGTCCCAGGGGTGGGCGCCGATCCGGATGAAGGGCTTCTTCACCGCGACCGGGACCTGCCAGGAGACGGTGATCTCCGTGCGGGGGTCGTTGCCCCAGGCGAGGTGCCGGCCGAAGGGGGCGACGAGCGCGCCGTCGACCTTCTCGGCCCGGGAGTACGTCTGCGTCGGTACGGAGGTCCGCGTCGCGGCCTGGGCGGCGCCCGGTACGAACGCACCGCCCGCGACGGCGCCGACGGTGACGGCGCCGCTTCTGATCATCGTGCGCCGCGAGAACTTGGCGCGAAGGTACTCGTGCTGCTCGGCCATGCTCATGCGCTCGGCAAGCTGCTCGGGTACGCCCATGCGAGGAGTGTCCATGGCTGAAAACGGTGCTCCGGGTACCCATCGCCACGCAGGACACAAAGTGAACGGGCTCCGAACAGGGTCCCATAAGAGTTTCAACAGACTGCTGCCCGATATCGGGCAGGATTGTTGCGATTGCCCGCGCTTTACCTCAGGATCGTCAGGTGCACGACGACCTCGTTGATCATCTGACGCGTACCACACCCCTGTCCCGGGGCGAGGCACTGCGGGTGATTCAGGACGTTCTCGCCTACTTCGACGAGACGACCGAGGATTATGTCCGTCGTCGCCACCGCGAACTCCAGGGCCAGGGCCTGGTGAACGCGGAGATCTTCAGCCGGATCGAGGCGGACCTCAGATACCGCGCGGTCGCACCGGCGGAGCTCACCCTCCGCCAGCTGCGCCGCATCGTCTACGGCTAGTACGGCTGGTACGGCTGGTCATCCACTCCTCATCTACGTACGACAGGGACAGGGACTCTTATATATGTGCGGAATTGTCGGATACATCGGCAGGCGTGATGTGGCGCCGCTGCTCCTCGAGGGCCTGCAGCGCCTGGAGTACCGCGGCTACGACTCGGCGGGCATCGTCGTGACCTCGCCGAAGGCGACCGGCCTGAAGATGGTCAAGGCCAAGGGCCGGGTCCGGGACCTCGAGGCCAAGGTCCCCAAGCGCTTCGCCGGCACCACCGGCATCGCCCACACCCGCTGGGCCACGCACGGCGCCCCCTCCGACCACAACGCGCACCCGCACATGTCGGCCGACAACAAGGTCGCCGTCGTGCACAACGGGATCATCGACAACGCCTCCGAGCTGCGCAAGAAGCTCGAGGCCGACGGCGTCGAGTTCCTCTCCGAGACGGACACCGAGGTCCTCACCCACCTCATCGCCCGTTCCCAGGCGGAGACCCTGGAGGAGAAGGTTCGCCAGGCGCTGCGCGTGATCGAGGGCACGTACGGCATCGCCGTCATGCACGCCGACTTCCCGGACCGCATCGTGACGGCCCGCAACGGCTCGCCGGTCGTCCTGGGCATCGGCGAGAAGGAGATGTTCGTCGCCTCGGACATCGCCGCGCTGGTCACCCACACGCGGCAGATAGTGACACTGGACGACGGCGAGATGGCCACCCTCAAGGCCGACGACTTCCGCACCTACACCACGGAGGGCACCCGCACCACGGCGGAGCCCACCACCGTGGAGTGGGAGGCCGCCTCGTACGACATGGGCGGCCACGACACGTACATGCACAAGGAGATCCACGAGCAGGCCGAGGCCGTCGACCGGGTCCTGCGCGGCCGGATCGACGACCGTTTCTCCACGGTCCACCTCGGCGGCCTCAACCTGGACGCCCGGGAGGCCCGCCAGATCCGCCGGGTGAAGATCCTCGGCTGCGGCACCTCGTACCACGCGGGCATGATCGGCGCCCAGATGATCGAGGAGCTGGCCCGTATCCCGGCCGACGCCGAGCCCGCCTCGGAGTTCCGCTACCGCAACTCGGTCGTCGACCCCGACACCCTGTACGTGGCCGTCTCCCAGTCCGGTGAGACGTACGACGTGCTGGCGGCCGTCCAGGAGCTGAAGCGCAAGGGCGCGCGGGTGCTGGGCATCGTCAACGTGGTCGGTTCCGCGATCGCCCGCGAGGCGGACGGCGGCATGTACGTGCACGCGGGCCCGGAGGTCTGCGTCGTCTCGACGAAGTGCTTCACCAACACCACGGTCGCCTTCGCCCTCCTCGCTCTCCACCTGGGCCGCACCCGCGACCTGTCGGTCCGCGACGGCAAGCGGATCATCGACGGCCTGCGCAAACTGCCCGGGCAGATCTCCGCGATCCTCGAGCAGGAGGACGAGATCAAGAAGCTGGCCGAGCAGTACGCCGAGGCCCGCTCGATGCTCTTCATCGGCCGAGTACGGGGCTATCCGGTGGCCCGCGAGGCCTCCCTGAAGCTGAAGGAGGTCTCGTACATCCACGCCGAGGCCTACCCCGCCTCGGAGTTGAAGCACGGCCCGCTGGCCCTCATCGAGCCGGCGCTGCCCACGGTCGCGATCGTCCCGGACGACGACCTCCTGGAGAAGAACCGCGCCGCCCTGGAGGAGATCAAGGCCCGCAGCGGCCGCATCCTCGCGGTGGCCCACCAGGAGCAGGAGAAGGCCGACCAGACGATCGTCGTCCCGAAGAACGAGGACGAACTGGACCCCATCCTGCTGGGCATCCCCCTCCAACTCCTCGCCTACCACACGGCGTTGTCCCTGGGCCGAGACATCGACAAGCCCAGAAACCTCGCCAAGTCGGTAACGGTGGAGTAGCGCCTTGGAGGGCTGCCCCGAAGGGGCGCCCTCCAGGGGCGCGGGGAACTGCGCGACAAGCCCCCACACACCCGCAGAGGCCAACGAAACAAAAACGGACCCCTCGTGCTGCCACCAGCAACGAGGGGTCCGCCCATACTCGCCGGGGATCGCCCAACCCCCAGCCTGCGCAGCAATCCGGTGGCCGTCACACCCCGGGCGCGATGCCCCCTATATGCCCTTCACAAGCGCACAAAACCCTCTACGCGCCAGTAGGTTCACCCACCGCGAGCGAGAAGTTAAGGAATGACCACAACAGGCCGCTGAGCCCGCTTCGCCAGCCGCCCCGCCACCGACCCGAAGATCCGCCCGACGATGCCATGGGTCGACCCGACCACAATCGCGTCGGCCTCGTACTCCCGCCCCACCTCTTCGAGCTCATGGCAGATGTCCCCGCCACGCTCGACAAGGATCCAGGGCACCTCGGCCAGATAGTCCGCACAGGCGAGTTCGAGCCCGAGCACCTCGGTTCTGTGGTCCGGCACGTCGACGAAGACGGGCGGCTCGCAGCCGGCCCACACCGTGGTCGGGAGCCGGTTGGCGACATGCACGATGATCAGGCCCGAACCGGAGCGGTGGGCCATGCCGATGGCGTACGCGAGGGCGCGCTCACTCGACGTCGAGCCGTCGAAACCGACGACGACACCGTGTTTGAACGCGGGGTCGCAGGACTGACGTGGTTCTTCCGCCGCCAAGGGCTCGGCCGCCGTGTGGTCGGCGACGGGGCGCTTGCGGTCCGCGGGTTCCAGGAATTCGTGACCGGCCATGGGATTCTCGGCGTTTTGATCCTCGTGGTGGGACGACGTGATGCGGGACGACACTGTGCGGCGGAGCTGTGTCCGGGAATCATCTTCCCAACCCCATACCCCCAAGGGTACGGCCGCACGCCTCCGTAGCCCATAGCCCGCGCATGCTCCGGACGGGTTCCAGGGAGCATGCCCGAGGGGGTGCCCGTAACGCAATGGTTGCTGCCACGTACAGGCTGTTTCCACAGGGTTCGCGTACATCTCACCCGGGTCGATCATGCTCGCGCACATCTTCCGGACACGATGGCCAGTGACCGACCGCTCGAACAAGCGTTGAACCCCGTGACCCATCGTCACAGGGAGCAGCCATGACCTCACCGAGCCGGGACTCCGCGAGCGATCTCGTCCGCTGGGCGGCCTTCAGCTGCGTCCTGGTCCCCGTGGTGCTCGTCCTGTACGGCACCTCGCTCGGTGGGGCAGCCGGTACGGCGCTCGGGCTGGCGACCGTGACGGCGGTGTGCCGGGTACTGCTGCGCCAGTCCGAGCGCGGCGCGGCGAGGATGCCGGCCGAAGAGAGCGTTCCGCCCCGGGGGCGGCACGGCAGGGCTCATTCGGGCTCCCCTTCGGGCTCCCGTCGGGGTACGCGACACTCCGGCGGAACTACACCGGTCGATTGACCTGTTTTCGCGCACGCGCCCGATGCTTTTCAGCCAACTTCCGGACACCGTGCACTCCTTGTCCGAACAACCCTCAAACCCCCGTTCCACCTGCACTGAAAGGGTCCGGACGGGGCCGCGCACCCTACGCGGATTGGCCACTACGACGAGGCGCACTTCCCTGCGCGGCCCACTAGTGCAACGCTTCGTGATCGAATGCTTTACGCCAAGTTGCCAAGTCGACAATCTGTCCAGTGACGGACTGGTCATCTCGGCATCATGGGACACAGTAGATTCGATCTTGACTGTCTACGGCGGGGGACTCGTGCAGGACCGAGGGGAAACGTGCTGGAGCGACAGGCCCGACAAGTTAGGGGCGACGCGACCACCGAGGGGGGCTTAGCAGTATGAGCCACGACTCCACTGCCGCGCCGGAAGCCGCGGCCCGGAAACTCTCCGGGCGACGCCGCAAGGAGATCGTCGCGGTGCTGCTGTTCAGCGGCGGCCCCATTTTCGAGAGTTCCATTCCGCTGTCGGTGTTCGGGATTGACCGCCAGGACGCCGGAGTGCCGCGCTACCGACTGCTGGTGTGCGCCGGAGAAGAGGGCCCGCTGCGGACGACCGGCGGGCTCGAACTGACCGCGCCGAACGGCCTGGAGGCGATCGCGCGGGCAGGCACGGTCGTTGTGCCCGCCTGGCGTTCGATCACCGCGCCGCCACCGGAGGAGGCGCTCGACGCACTGCGTCGGGCCCACGAAGAGGGCGCGCGGATCGTAGGCCTGTGCACAGGCGCGTTCGTCCTCGCGGCGGCGGGCCTGCTGGACGGCCGCCCGGCGACCACACACTGGATGTACGCGCCGACGCTGGCGAAGCGCTATCCGTCCGTCCATGTCGACCCACGCGAACTCTTCGTGGACGACGGCGACGTACTGACGAGCGCCGGCACAGCGGCAGGCATCGACCTGTGCCTGCACATCGTGCGGACGGACCACGGCAACGAGGCGGCCGGTGCGCTGGCCCGCCGACTCGTGGTCCCACCGCGCCGGTCGGGCGGCCAGGAGCGCTACCTCGACCGGTCTTTACCAGAGGAGATCGGCGCCGACCCGCTCGCCGAGGTCGTCGCCTGGGCGCTGGAGCACCTCCACGAGCAGTTCGACGTGGAGACGCTGGCGGCACGCGCGTACATGTCCCGTCGTACGTTCGACCGCCGCTTCCGCTCGCTCACGGGAAGCGCGCCGCTGCAGTGGCTGATCACGCAGCGCGTCCTGCAGGCCCAGCGTCTCCTGGAGACGTCGGACTACTCGGTGGACGAGGTCGCGGGCCGCTGCGGCTTCCGTTCGCCGGTGGCGCTGCGCGGTCACTTCCGCCGCCAGCTGGGCTCGTCCCCGGCCGCGTACCGCGCGGCCTACCGGGCGCGCCGACCGCAGGGTGAGCGCATGTCCGAGCCGGACACGGCGGTGAGCGGGGCGCAGGGCGGCATGGGTACGCCGACCACGGCGGGCCAGGGACACGGGCACGGCCCGGGTCACGGCCACGACCGGTCCCCGCACCCGGAGAGCCCGGTCCCGATCCAGGCCCGCCGCACGGCGAGCACGGTCGGCCTCTCGGCGGAGCACGGGCGGGATCCGTACGTCGGAAACCGCGCGAGCCTGCCGGGCCAGCGGAGCGGCACATAACGGCAGGTGACGTGGGAACGCCGGCCGGGCTGAGGTACGCCACTCAGCCCGGTCGGCTCTTTCAAGTGCCGTCCGGCACCACGCAGCCCGTCCGGCGTTTGAGGACGAGGCCCCTCAAGGGCCGAAGCGGGGGCCTGGGGGCGGCAGCCCCCAGCCGAGGCCCACACCGACGCCGGGTGCCCAACCCCCCCGCGTATGGTGAGACGCATGAACGATCGCATGGTGTGGATCGACTGCGAGATGACCGGTCTCTCGCTGTCCGACGACGCGCTCATCGAGGTGGCCGCACTGGTCACCGACTCCGAGCTGAACGTACTCGGCGAGGGGGTGGACATCGTCATCCGTCCGCCCGACTCGGCGCTGGAGACGATGCCGGAGGTGGTGCGCCAGATGCACACCTCGTCCGGGCTCCTCGACGAACTGGCCGGCGGTACGACGCTGGCGGACGCCGAGGCGCAGGTCCTGGCGTATGTCCGGGAGCACGTCAAGGAGCCGGGCAAGGCCCCGCTGTGCGGCAACTCGGTCGGTACGGACCGCGGCTTCCTGCTCCGTGACATGGGCACCCTGGAGGCGTACCTCCACTACCGGATCGTGGACGTCAGTTCGGTGAAGGAGCTGGCCCGGCGCTGGTTCCCGAGGGCGTACTTCAACAGCCCCGACAAGAACGGCAACCACCGCGCCCTCGCCGACATCCGCGAGTCGATCGCCGAACTGCGGTACTACCGCGAGGCGATCTTCGTACCGCAGCCGGGCCCGGACTCGGACACGGCGCGCTCGATCGCGGCGAAGCACGTGCTGCCCGCCCCACAGTGAGCTGAGAAAAGCCTGGCGCGAGCACCCCTTCGGACCCTGTACACTTTTTCTCGGCCGGTCAGGAAGACCACTCGGACTTCCAGAGCCGGTCATGGTGGGTGTAGCTCAGCTGGTAGAGCACCTGGTTGTGGTCCAGGATGCCGCGGGTTCAAGTCCCGTCACTCACCCTGAAAGATCAAGCCCCTGGCCTGCGAAAGCAGGCCGGGGGCTTCGTCGTTGTCGGCCCCGCGGGAACAGCGCGGGAACACGACCCCTCAGGACGACGTACGAGCCATCAGCTCCGTGGGAAGCACCACCTGACGGCGTTCCAGGACCCGGGACGCCGTCGGGCGGCGGTCCGCGACCTCCTCCAGGAGCAGGTCGATCATCGCCCGGCCCATCTCCACGATCGGCTGGCGCACGCTCGTCAGGGGCGGGTCCATGTGACGGGCGATGGCGGAGTCGTCGTAGCCGACGAGTGCCACGTCCTCCGGTGTACGGCGGCCCTGTTCGCGCAGGACCTGGCGGGCGCCCGCCGCGGTGACGTCCGAGCCGGCGAAGACCGCGTCCAGGTCGGGGCAGCGGGCCAGGAGGCGGGTCATCGCCCGGCGGCCGCCCTCCTCCGTGAAGTCGCCCGGTTCGATCAGGTCTTCGTCCACAGTGTGGCCCGCCGCCTCCAGGGCGTCGCGGTAGCCGTCGACGCGGCGCTGGGCGCCGTACACGTCCAGACGGCCCGTGATGTGGGCGACCTTGCGGCGGCCCCGGGACAGCAGGTGTTCGGCCGCCTGGCGTCCGCCTCCGTAGTTGTCCGAGTCGACCGAGGTGAGGGTCTCCGCCGCCGACCTCGGGCCGCTGATCACCGCCGGGATCTCCAGCTGGGCCAGCAGGTCGGGGAGCGGGTCGTCCGCGTGGGTCGAGACGAGCAGGACGCCGTCGACGCGGTGGGCGGCCAGGTACTGGGCGAGACGCTCGCGCTCCCGGTCGCTGCCCGCGAAGATCAGCAGGAGCTGCATCTCCGTGTCCGAGATCGCGGCGCCCACACCGCGCAGGATGTCCGAGAAGTACGGTTCCGCGAAGAACCGGGTCTCCGGCTCGGGGACGACCAGGGCGATCGCGTCCGTGCGGTTCGCCGCGAGGGCGCGGGCCGCGGTGTTGGGGACGTAGCCCAGTTCCGCGACGGCCGCCTCGACCGCCGCACGGGTCACATCACTGACCCTCGGTGAACCGTTGATCACCCGGGAGACCGTGCCGCGCCCCACTCCGGCACGCGCGGCGACCTCTTCGAGGGTCGGCCGCCCGCCACTCCGGCCCCGCACTCCGTGGCCCACCATGGTCCGTCTCCTGTCACCCGCTGTGTCTGGCCTGGAATCTAACAGCCCGCTTTCCGGACCGAAGTCCGGCAACAGTCCTCTCGCGGCCCTGTGTCACCAACCGGCCTTCCGTAGGCTTCCGTTCCGCTTTCAGGAGCTTTAGTTAACAGCCCGATAACCGAAGACACATCGCCGCGTCTCCACCCTTGACACCCCCGCCCGGACCGACGACTCTTCAACACATCACCTGTGGGAGCGCTCCCACGGTACCTGACACATACACATCCCGCACGTTCCCCGCCCGAGCCGCCGCAAGTGAACTAACGGGCCCAACAACGCAGTTGGCCGGGGGGTCGGCACGTCAGGCAACAGGAGGACGCAATGCGCACGAGTACCCGCGGGTCCCGCAGACTGGTGACCCTCGCGGTCGTCGCCACACTGACGACGGGGCTGCTGGCCGGCTGCGCCGACGACTCGGACGACGGCGAGCCGAACAACGGTGGAGGCGGAGGCGGCGGCGGTGGCAAGACCGAGCTGACCATCGGCACCTTCGGTGTCTTCGGTTACAAGCAGGCTGGTCTCTACGACGAGTACATGAAACTCCACCCGGACGTCAGCATCAAGGAGAACGTCACCACCAAGACCGACGTGTACTGGCCCAAGACGATCACCCGTCTACAGGCCGGCTCCGGTGTCGACGACATCCAGGCGATCGAGATCGGAAACGTCGCCGAGGCCGTGCAGACGCAGGCGGACAAGTTCGTCGACCTCGGCAAGGAGGTCGACAAGTCCCAGTGGCTGGACTGGAAGAACGCGCAGGCCACCACCAAGGACGGCAAGCAGATCGGGCTCGGCACCGACATCGGCCCGATGGCGATCTGCTACCGCAAGGACCTGTTCAAGAAGGCCGGCCTGGAGACGGACCGGACCAAGCTCGCCGCACAGTGGGCGGGCGACTGGTCGAAGTTCGTGAACGTCGGCAAGGACTACATGAAGAAGGCGCCGAGCGGCACCAAGTTCGTGGACTCCGCCTCCTCGGTCTACAACGCCGTACTGGGTGGCGCGAGCGAGCGCTACTACGACAAGGACGGCAACCCCATCTGGGACAAGTCCACGGGTGTGAAGGACGCCTGGAACGCCGCGATGACGGTGGCGACCAGCGACATGTCGGCGAAGCTGAAGCAGTTCGACCCGCCGTGGGACCAGGCTCTCGCGAACGCCACCTTCGCGACCGTGGCCTGCCCCGCGTGGATGATCGGCTACATCCAGGAGAAGTCCGGTGAGGCCGGCAAGGGCAACTGGGACGTGGCGGCGGCGCCGACCGCGGCCAACTGGGGCGGCGCCTTCATCGGTGTTCCGGTGGCCGGCAAGCACCAGAAGGAGGCCATCGCGCTCGCCAAGTGGCTGACGGCCCCCGAGCAGCAGGCCAAGGTCTTCGCCAAGCAGGCGAGCTTCCCCTCGGCCCCGGCGGCCTACGCGACCCTGAAGCCGCAGCCCGCCACCGTCGAGTTCTTCTCGAACGCGCCGATCACCGAGATCTACGCGGCGTCGGCCAAGACCATCCCGGTCCAGTACTTCGGCCTCAAGGACCAGCCGATCGGCACCGCGATCGCGGACGTCGGCATCCTCCAGGTCGAGCAGAAGGGCAAGAGCCCTGAGCAGGGCTGGGACGCGGCCAAGAACGAGATCAAGGACGTGCTCGGCCAGTGACCAGCTCCAAGCAGGCTCTCGCGCATCCCGCGCCGAGTGCCGAGACCGCGCCCGGCGACCAGCCGGGCGCGGTCCGGGGCGCTCAAGGTCGCGGTAGGCCGCCTTCGGGCCCGGGCTCGAGTTCGTGGCGCAGTCGGCTGTACCGCTGGGACATGAAGGCGTCGCCGTACGCGTTCATCACCCCCTTCTTCCTGGTCTTCGGGGCCTTCGGACTGGTCCCGCTCCTCTACACGGGCTGGTACTCGCTGCACAACGTGCAGCTGTCCGCGCTGGACAACGAGACCTGGGTGGGCCTGGAGAACTACAAGAACCTGTGGTCCTCGGACTTCTTCTGGAAGGCCCTGCAGAACACCTTCACCATCGGTCTGATCTCGACCGTGCCGCAGCTGCTGCTGGCGCTCGGCATCGCGCACCTGCTCAACTACAAGCTGCGCGGCTCGACCCTGTGGCGGGTGGTCATGCTCACCCCGTACGCCACCTCGGTGGCGGCGGCGACGCTGGTCTTCACCCTGCTGTACTCGTGGGACGGCGGCATGATCAACTGGCTGCTGCACTTCGTCGGGGTCGACCCGATCAACTGGCGCGAGTCCGACTGGGGCGGGCAGTTCGCCGTCTCCAGCATCGTGATCTGGCGGTGGACCGGCTACAACGCGCTGATCTACCTCGCGGCGATGCAGGCGATCCCCGCCGATCTGTACGAGTCGACGGCTCTCGACGGCGCGAACCGCTGGCAGCAGTTCCGCCATGTCACGATCCCGATGCTCCGGCCGACGATCCTTTTCACCGTGGTCGTGTCGACCATCGGCGCCACCCAACTCTTCGGTGAGCCCCTGCTGTTCGGCGGGTCCAAGGGCGGTTCCGAGCACCAGTACCAGACGCTCGGTCTGTACATGTACGACCAGGGTTGGATCATCGGCAACCTCGGCAAGGCGTCCGCGATCGCGTGGTCGATGTTCCTGATCCTGCTGATCATCGCCGCGGTCAACATGCTGATCAACCGACGTCTGAGGAAATCCCAATGACCACAAGTGATCTGACGCTTCCTCAGGTGGACCCGGAGTCGAAGCCGAAGGCCGACAAGAGCTCCGGGCGCCGCCGGATGATCGGCGCGGGCAAGCAACTGCACGCGGGCCCGGTCACCTACGTCGTCCTCACGGTCTTCTCGCTGATCTCGCTGGCCCCGCTGCTGTGGACGGCGATCGCGGCCTCCCGTGACAACACCCGGCTCGCCCAGACTCCGCCGCCGCTGTGGTTCGGCGCGAACCTGTTCAAGAACATGCAGGCCGCGTGGGACGAGGTGGGACTCGGCACGGCGATGCTCAACAGCACGGTCGTCGCCGGCACCATCACGGTCAGCACGGTGCTGTTCTCGACGCTGGCGGGGTTCGCCTTCGCCAAGCTGCGGTTCAAGTTCTCCAGCGCGCTGCTGCTGCTGACCATCGGCACGATGATGATCCCGCCGCAGCTCGCCGTCGTACCGCTGTACCTGTGGATGGCCGACCTCGGCTGGTCCAACCAGTTGCAGACCGTCATCCTGCCGACGCTGGTCACCGCCTTCGGTACGTTCTTCATGCGCCAGTACCTGGTGCAGGCGCTGCCCACCGAGCTGATCGAGGCCGCGCGGATGGACGGCGCGAACAGCCTGCGCGTCGTGTGGCACGTGGTGTTCCCGGCGGCGCGGCCCGCGATGGCCGTGCTCGGCCTGCTGACCTTCGTGTTCGCCTGGAACGACTTCCTGTGGCCGATCATCGCCCTGAACCAGCAGAACCCGACGGTCCAGGTCGCCCTCAACGGCCTCGGCACGGGTTACGTGCCCGACCAGGCCGTGATCATGGCGGGCGCGCTCCTTGGCACACTGCCGCTGCTCGTCGCCTTCCTGCTGTTCGGCAAGCAGATCGTGGGCGGCATCATGAACGGCGCGATCAAGGGCTGACCCGCGCAGGAACTTCGTACGGGACTTTCGTCAGGGAATTTTCGTACGGGAACTCTCAGGGGCCGGGTCACCGCCGCCTCGGCCCCTTCGCACTCTCCCCCCACTTCCCTCATTCCTACCCGTCGGTCTCCACGACCTCCTATGGGAGCGCTTCCATGCCTGAGCCCGTCAACCCGGTGACCTTTCCTCCCGCCTTCCTCTGGGGCGCGGCGACCTCCGCGTACCAGATCGAGGGGGCGGTGCGGGAGGACGGCCGCACCCCCTCGATCTGGGACACGTTCAGCCATACTCCGGGCAAAACGGCCGGCGGCGAGCACGGTGACATCGCTGTCGACCACTACCACCGCTACCGCGACGACGTGAAGCTGATGGCCGACCTCGGCCTGACCGCCTACCGCTTCTCCGTCTCCTGGTCGCGTGTCCAGCCGACCGGCCGGGGGCCGGCGGTCCAGCGCGGTCTGGACTTCTACCGGCGCCTCGTCGACGAACTGCTCGAACACAACATCAAGCCGGCGGTCACCCTCTACCACTGGGACCTGCCGCAGGAGCTGGAGGACGCGGGCGGCTGGCCGGAGCGCGAGACCGCGCTGCGGTTCGCCGAGTACGCCCAGATCATGGGTGAGGCGCTGGGCGACCGCGTCGAGCAGTGGATCACGCTCAACGAGCCCTGGTGCAGCGCGTTTTTGGGCTACGCCTCGGGTGTGCACGCCCCCGGCCGCACCGAGCCGCTGGCCTCCCTCCGGGCGGCGCACCATCTCAACCTGGCGCACGGGCTGGGCACTTCGGCCCTGCGCGCGTCGATGCCGGCCCGCAACACGGTCGCGGTGAGCCTCAACTCCTCCGTGGTCAGGCCGCTTTCGCAGACGCCGGCCGATCTGGCGGCGGTCCAGAAGATCGACGACCTGGCCAACGGTGTCTTCCACGGCCCGATGCTGCACGGCGCCTACCCGGAGACCCTCTTCGCGGCGACCTCGTCGCTCACCGACTGGTCGTACGTCCTGGACGGCGACCTCGCGCTGATCAACCAGCCGCTGGACGCGCTGGGCCTCAACTACTACACCCCGACGCTGGTGTCGGCGGCCGAGGAGAAGCCGAGCGGCCCGCGCGCCGACGGTCACGGGGCGAGCGACTTCTCGCCGTGGCCGGCGGCGGACGACGTCCTGTTCCACCAGTCCCCCGGCGAGCGCACGGAGATGGGCTGGTCCATCGACCCGACGGGCCTGCACGACCTGATCATGCGGTACACCAAGATGGCTCCGGGCCTGCCGATCTACGTCACGGAGAACGGCGCCGCCTACGACGACAAGCCCGAGTCCGACGGCCGCGTGCACGACCCCGAGCGGATCGCCTACCTCCACGGCCATCTGCGTGCGGTACGGCGAGCGATCGCCGAGGGCGCGGACGTCCGCGGCTACTTCCTGTGGTCCCTGATGGACAACTTCGAGTGGGCGTACGGCTACGGCAAGCGATTCGGCGCGGTGTACGTCGACTACGCGACCCTGGCCCGCACCCCGAAGTCGAGCGCCCTCTGGTACGGGCGCGCGGCGCGGAGCGGGACGTTGCCGCCGGCCGGCCTGGAGTAGGCGCGGCGTTGATGGGGGGCTGGGGCGCGGCACAGTGAGGGGGGTGCCGCGCCCCGGCGGGGGGAACGGGGGCGGTCGGTCTCGTTGTCGGGCGCGGGTGCGTGGGGGCTGGTCGCGCAGTTCCCCGCGCCCCTGAAAGACGAAAAGCACGGGGCGCAGCCCCTGCTTTTCAGGGGCGCGGGGAACTGCGCGAGAAGCCCCGCCGGCCCGCACCCGACAACGAACCCGGCCAGGAGCCCCCCGCCCTGCGTACCCGGTGTCCTCGTCGGGTCGGCGTACGGTCGGCGAGTTGGATCCAGACGCGTATCTCCGTGCCGCCGAGCACCGACGAGCCTATTCGTACGTCCCCGCCCGTCGACTCCGCGAGCCGGCGCACGATGTCCAGGCCCAGGCCCGTCGATCCCGCGTTGCCCGAGCCGCGCCCCCTGGCCATGGCGGCCTCGGGGTCGGTGATCCCGGGCCCCGCGTCCGACACCAGCACGATCACCGCGTCGTCGCCGTTGTGGACGTCGACCGCGAAGGCGGTGCCCTCCGGGGTGTGCCGGAAGACGTTGCCGAGCAGGGCGTCGAGCGCGGCGGCCAGGTCGGCGCGGGCCACCGGTATGCGCACGGGCCGCTCCACACCGGCCAGCCGCACTTTCCTCCCCTCGTCCTCGGCGAGCGCCGACCAGAAGGCCATCCGCTCGCGTACGACCTCGGCCGCGTCGCAACCGGCGCCCGGCCCGGGGAGAGCCGTCTGCGGTTTGGCCTCCCTGGCGGTACGGATGATCGTGTCGACCTCGCGTTCCAGCTGGGCGACGGCGGCCCGGGTCTGCTCCGCGGCCGGCCCGTCCCCCAGGGAGGCGGCGTTGAGCCGCAGCACGGTCAGCGGCGTACGCAGCCGGTGGGACAGGTCTGCGGCCAACTCCCTTTCGTTCGCCATCAGTTGGACGACCTGGTCGGCCATCGAGTTGAACGCGACCGCCGCGAGGCGCAGTTCGGCCGGTCCTTCCTCGGGCACTCTGGCGCCCAGTTTCCCCTCCCCCAGTTCCCGCGCGCCCTCGACGAGGCGCTGAGCGGGCCCCACCATGCGCACGCCCAGCCGGTCGGCGACGGCGACCGACCCCACGACGAGGACGGCCCCGACACCGGCGAGGACCGCCCAGGCCAGCCCGACGCCGTTGCTGACCTCGGCCTGGGGGACGTACACCTCGACGACGGCTATCTCGCCGGAGCTGAGTGCGACGGGCTGGAGAAGCGCGGACCCGCCGGACACCTCGGTGGTGGAGGCGCGGCCGAGTCTCCGGATCGCCGCGATGTCGGTGTCGGTGGCCCGCTGCCGTCCGAGGTCGACGGCGCTCGTGCCGCCGCTCGCGGGGATGTGCACGGCCAGGCCCGCGTCCGATCCGGCGGAGGCGACGACCCGTTCGAGCTGGTCCCGGTCGGTGGTGATGGAGAGGGCGGGGGCGACGGCCGCGGCCTGCCGCTCCGCGTTGGAGAAGGCGCGGTCGCGGGCCATCTCCCTGATGACCAGGCCGAGCGGCACGGCGAAGGCCACCACGACCATCGCCGTGACCGCCACACAGACCTTGACGAGCGCCCACCTCATGACGTCGGCCTCATGGCATCCACCTCATAGCGGCGGCTCCACTCCGGGCGGCGTCAGTTTCACGCCGACGCCCCGCAGGGTGTGCAGATAGCGGGGGTTGGCCGCCGTCTCGCCCAACTTCCGCCGCAGCCAGGACAGATGGACGTCGATGGTCTGGTCGTCCCCGTACGACAGCTGCCACACCTCCGCGAGCAGTTCCTTGCGCGCGACGACGACACCCGGCCGGCCGGCGAGGAAGGCGAGCAGGTCGAACTCGCGGCGGGTCAGGTCCAGTCGTACGCCGTCCAGTTCGGCCTGTCGGCGCAGCGGGTCGATGGCGAGGCCGCCGACGCGGATGACCGTGGACGGCGAGGTGTCCTCGGGCGTCGTACGGGCCCGCCGCAGTACGGCGGCCATACGGGCCGACAGGTGTTCGACCGAGAAGGGTTTGGTGAGGTAGTCGTCCGCGCCCGCGTTCAGCAGCCGGACGATCTCCCTCTCCTCGTCACGCGCGGTGGCGACGATCACGGGGACGTCCGTGATCCCGCGCAGCATCTTGAGGGCCTCGGACCCGTCGAGGTCGGGCAGACCGAGATCCAGGATCACCACGTCGAAACGGAAGTGGGCGACCTCGCGCAGCGCCTCAAGGGCGGTGCCGACACTGCGCACGAGGTGCGCGGCATCGGTCAGATGCCGGATGAGGGCGAAGCGCACGAACTGGTCGTCCTCGACCACGAGCACACTTGCCATGCGCCGCACCGTACGCCAATCCGACGGGCCGGGTCCGGCGCCTGTGGATAACTCCGCGGCGACCGCCCCCCGACCGCTACGGGCGACACCGCTGGGGCGGGTGAGGCAGTATGACCGGCGATGCGCAGAGGACTCGTACACCTTCTGGCGTGGACGCTGGCCACGGGCGCGGCGGCCACGATGACGTGGTGGGGTGTGCACACGGTGATGGCGGGGACGGCGTACGACCCGCCCCGCGCGCTCCCCATCACGGCGGCCGACACGGACCGGCAGGAACAGGAATCGACCGGGCAGGAACCGGCCGCGCGGAAGCCGAGCGAACGAAAGCCGAGCGAACGGCAGTCGCAGGCGGCGCCCACGACTCCGGGCCCGAAGCCCACCCGTGCACCGACTCCGACGCCCACACTCACGCCCACGCCCACGCCCACGCCCTCAGCGAGTGCGACGGCCGCCAACTCCCCGACCACCGTGAAGGCGTACGACACCGAAGGCGGGCGGGCGGTCTTCGACCTCGGTGCGGACTACGCGACGCTGGTGTCCGCGACGCCCGGAGCGGGCTGGTCGATGCAGGTGTGGAAGACGGAGACGTGGATCCGGGTGGAGTTCGCCGCGGGCGCGGACCGCGTGACGGTGTTCTGCACCTGGCACGACGGCCCGCCGCACGTGCAGGTCCTCACCTATTGAACCGACTTGAACCGACCGGTCGCCGGGGTCAGCGGAACACCGAAGGCGGCGGGGCCGGTGAGGCGACCGCCGCCGCGTCCATGACCGGGAGCGCTCCGCCGGTGAAGTCGGTGAGGGCGCGCCCGTGTTCGAGGCGGGCGGGGTGCGGGTCGGAGGCGGTACGGCGGGTCAGCTCGGCGATGGGCAGCGGGTGGGCAGAGCCGACGAGCACCGCGTTGCCGAACCGTTTCCCCCGTAGCACCGTCGGGTCGGCGATCAGGGCCAGCTCGGGGAAGACGGCGCCCGCGGTGGCGATCTGGCCGCGCAGGTGTGCGAGTGGCGGCCCGTCGGCGAGGTTGGCGGCGTAACAGCCGGCGTCGTTCACGACCCTGCGTACGTCCGTCAGGAACTCGACCGACGTCAGATGGGCCGGGGTGCGCGCCCCGCTGAACACGTCCGCGATGACGAGGTCGGCCCAGCCGTCGGGGATCTTCGCGAGTCCCTCGCGGGCGTCGGTGGAGCGCACCCGGATACGGGCGCCCGGGTCCAGGGGGAGCTCGCGGCGGACCAGTTGGACGAGGGCCGCGTCCCGTTCCACGGCCTGCTGGGTGGACCGGGGGCGGGTCGCGGCGACGTACCGGGCGAGGGTGAGGGCGCCGCCGCCGAGGTGCACGACCTGCACGGGCTTGCCGGGTGGGGCGACGAGGTCGATCACATGACCGAGGCGGCGCTGGTACTCGAAGGAGAGGTACGCCGGGTCGTCGAGGTCGACGTGGGACTGCGGGGCGCCGTCGATGAGCAGTGTCCAGGCGCGCGCCCGGTCCCGGTCGGGGATCAGCTCGGCGAGTCCGCCGTCCACCGTCTCGACGACGGTATCGGCGGCCGGCTGTCCACGCCGCGCGTTTCTGGACTTTCCCATTCCCCCATTATCGGGGTGCGCGAACACCGCGGCCGCATGGCGACCGTACGACGGTCGTGCCAGGTCAGCGGCGGTTGTCGGCCGCCTCGATGAGCCGGGCCGCCTCACCGAGGGCCGCGCGCAGCACCGCCGGGTCGGTGGCCAGATCCGCGTCCCCGGGCGGGAGGAGCCAGTCCGAGCCCGCGACGGGCGGCTCGGGATCGGGGGCCGCGAGGCTCAGTCCGCGTCCGTTGGTCTCCGTACAGGTGCTGCCCGGGACGTCCCAGGCCGCGGCGGTGCCGGGTGGGACGAGGAATCCGAGGGTGTCGCAGCCGTCGTCGTGCAGTACGGGGCCGACCGCGTCGCCCGCGCCCCGGCGCAGGATGTCGACCGCCTCCAGGCCCTGCCGCGCCGGAACCGTCACCAAGTCACAGTTGGGCGCCGCGTTTGACGCGGACGATGCGGGCAACGCGATTGATGTACGCCCCACGAACGACGCACAGGCATCGGCGCTCTGACTGATCTCCATCCCGGCCTCCACCACGGAACCCCTCCTGCAAACGAGCGGGTCGGGAGTTCGGGTGGCTCCCGGTCCATCGGGTTCAACGCGTCGGAACGTCAACGGCTACGGCACAAGACCGCCGCAAAGGATGGCAGTTCATGGCAGATCGTGGATGAGATATCCGGTTTGTAGCCAAACCCCGCGTGGCGGGTCGTGCACAGCGGGTACGTTCTTGCCCGCCGGAAACAGGACGTCCGATGGATAACTGTTCCAACTCTTCCAACTCGTCAGGATTCCGGCACGGTTCGACGGTTCGCAGAGAGGGCCCGGCCATGACGTCGTCAGCGGTGACCTCGTCGCAGTCCCCCCGGCCGCCGCGGCCGAACCTCGCCTTCCGGCAGTTGCGCGGGCAGCGCTCTCCGGGCGAGTTCGCCGCGGCGGTACGGCGGGCCGCCCGCGAGATCGGGGAGCGGGTCAGCTGTGACGCTCGTTACGTCGGTCGGGTCGAGGCGGGTGAGATCCGCTGTCCCAACTACGCGTACGAGCGGGTGTTCCTGCATATGTTCCCCGGCCGGAGCCTGGCCGACCTGGGGTTCGCGCCCCGCTCGTCGGTACGTGGACGCGGGGCGCGCGAATCGGAGGACGCGCTCCCCGGGTACTGCGCGATCCCCGCGTCCGGCACCGGTGAGACGCCGGGGGCGTACGAGCCGTATGAGATGCAGGACGCGCAGGACCCGTACGAAACGCACGACAACTACGAGGAGAGCGACGTGCTGCGTCGCGCATTCATGACGGGCGGTGCCACTGTGGCAGCCGCCTCACTGAGCCCCTTCGGGCTCGCCTACGAGGCATCCGCCGCGGACCGTCCCATGCGCCGCGTCGGAGCCGGCGAGGCGGGCGCCCTGGAGGAGGCCGTACGCCGTATCAGACTGCTCGACGACCGCCATGGCGCCGACGGTCTCTACCGGCGGGCCGCCGCCCCGCTGCGGGCCGCCTACGAACTGCTCGACGCGGGCGCGGTACGGCAGGCCACCGCCGACCGGCTGCACGCGGGCGCGGGTGAGCTCGCCATCTCCGTCGGCTGGCTGGCCCACGACTCGGGCCGTTTCGACGACGCGCGCTCGCACTACGCGGAGGCGCTGGCGACCGCCCGGATGTCGGGGGACGCCGCCCTGGAGGCGCACGCCTTCTGCAACACGGCGTTCCTCGCGCGGGACGCGGGTCGCCCGCGTGAGGCGGTCAGAGCGGCGCAGGCCGCGCAGCGCGTTGCCCGGCCGCTGGGCTCGCCCCGTCTGATGTCGCTGCTCGCGCTGCGCGAGGCGGGCGGCTGGGCGGGGCTCGCCGACCGCGCCGGCTGCGAGCAGGCGCTGGCGCGGGCCCAGGCGTTGTACGGGCGCGGCTCCTCGGAGGCCGACCCGGAGTGGATGAGCTTCTACGGGGAGGCCGAGCTGGAGGGGCTGGAGGCGCAGTGCTGGTCGACGCTGGGTGACTGGTCCCGGGCGGCTCGGCACGCGCGGCGTGCGGCGCATCTGCAGAATCCGCACTTCACCCGGAACATCGCGCTCTACACGGCCGAGCTCACCGATGACCTGGCTCGTGGGGGGCATCCCGATGAGGCGGCGACGGCGGGTATGCGGGTGCTGGATCTGTTGGACGAGGTTCAGTCGTCGCGGATTCAGACGATGTTGGCGGCGACTGCGCGGGTGTTGTTGCCTCATCGGCGGGCTGGGGGGGTTTCGGCGTTTCTTGAGCGGCACGCGAGTGTGCGGCGCACGGCTTGAGGTGTCGTTCGTGGTGGGGCCCGGCGGGGGCTGGGCTGGTTTGCGCAGTTCCCCGCGCCCCTGAAAAGCCCGCCCGCCTGCGGCCTCGGCTGCCGGCCGGTGGGGGCTTGTCGCGCAGTTCCCCGCGCCCCTGAAAAACCCCGCCCGCCTGCGGCCTTGGCTGCGGGGCCGTGGGGGCTTGGCGCGCAGTTCCCCGCGCCCCTGGAAGGCCGCCCGGCCGCTAAGTGGTCAAGTGGCCCGTGTCGTTCCAGGTTTCTATTGCTGGGGCGTTGTAGGCCCAGGCCAGTACTGACAGGGATGTGGGGTTCAGTCTGATTCTGGACGCGAAGTCCAGGGGGAGGCCCAGCCAGCGGGCGCCTATCGCGCGCAGGATGTGGCCGTGGGCGAACACCAGCACGTCGCGGTCCTCCGAGCGTGCCCACGCCACCACCTCGTCCGCGCGCGCGGTCACCGCCTCCAGGGTCTCGCCCCCCGGCACCCCGTCCCGCCAGATCAGCCACCCGGGGCGCACGGCCTGGATCTCCGCCGGGGTCATGCCCTCGTACGCCCCGTAGTCCCACTCCATCAGCGTGTCCCACTCGGCCGCGCGCTCACCGAACCCGGCGATCTCGCACGTCTCACGCGCGCGTGCCAGCGGGCTCGTGCGCACCTCGGCGTCCGCGAGGCCCTCGAAGGGCGCCCGGTGCAGCCGTTCGCCGAGCAGCTTGGCGCCGCGTCGCCCCTCCTCCAGGAGGGGGATGTCGGTCCTGCCGGTGTGCTTGCCGGACAGTGACCACTCCGTCTGTCCGTGCCGGGCCAGCAGGATGCGCGGTGCCATGAGGAGCCCTTCCGAATGTGGCTATAGGTGGATGAAAGGGGGCGGTCAAGCGAATCAGTGGTAGCGAATGGCGGAAAACCGAGGCGGAACCCCTCCATCATCGCGCACGCTGTCGGGAGGCAACCTGGGGGCCGATCTTTGCGTCCTGTGTGACGGGGGCGCCGCACGGGGCGTCCACGTACACCGTAAAATCGGACGAACCGCAGGCCACCGACGCCGGAGGCGCAGCTGGACGGGGAACAGAGAGTGGGAGAGACGATCGGATGCCGCGGACCGATAGTGCACGGCCCGAGACGGCCTCGCCCACCCGCCTCCGCTGGTGGACCGAGCTGCCGCTGATCCTGCTCGTCTACGGATGCTATTCGGCCGGACGCCTCCTGGTGCGGGGCAACGAGTCGGCCGCCGTCGACCACGGTCTGGCGATCCTCAAATTCGAGAAGTCCCTGTGGCTGAACGCGGAGCACCCGCTCAACCGGCTGTTCACCCGTGAACCCTGGATCGGCATACCGGCCGACTTCTGGTACGCGTCGCTGCACTACCTCGTCACCCCCGCCGTCCTGATCTGGCTCTTCCGGTCCCACGCCGTCCGCTATCGCGCGGCCCGCACCTGGTTGATGGCCTCGACCTTCATCGGTCTCATCGGCTTCACCCTGCTGCCCACCTGCCCGCCCCGGCTGCTGGACGCCGGTTACGGCTTCGTGGACACGATGGCCCAGTACAGCTCGTACGGCTGGTGGGGCGGCGAGGCCAGCGCCCCGCGGGGGCTCGGCGGGATGACCAACCAGTACGCGGCGATGCCGAGCCTGCACGTCGGCTGGTCCCTGTGGTGCGGAGTGATGCTGTGGCGCTTCGGCGGCACGCGCCTCACCAAGGTCCTGGCCGTCGCCTACCCGTTGATCACCACGATCGTGGTGATGGGCACCGCCAACCACTACTTCCTCGACGCGGTGGCGGGCGCCGCCGTGATGGGCGTCGGGCTGCTGCTGGCACCGCTCGTCATCCGGAACGCGGACCGGGCGAAGGTGTGGATCGCGGCCCGCGTCACACCCGTCGCAACGCGCTCGTCCGACGCGGAAACCTCAATTGTCAGTGGTGGATGCCAGACTGCCCCGCGTGAGCGAATTCCAAGGCAGCGCGAGTCCGTCTTCGGACCAGGCCCCGGGCCAGGGGCCGAGCCTGGTGCCGCTTCCGCGGACGCGGGGGACGGCGCTGCGGCAGCGGCTCGCTGAGCTGCGCGGCCCCGCCGTACCGCCGAAGGCGCTGGACGCGCGTGCCCTCGCGGCCCTCGCCGCCAACCCGGGCTGCAGAAGGCGCGCGATCCTGGACGGCGCGGGGGTGAACAAGGCGACGCTGGCGAGCGCGTTGGGCTCGCCGTCCGCCTTCGGGCAGTCCCAGTTCGCCCTGGCGCGCGGCAACACCTTCGAGGCCCGGGTCAAGGCCGACGGCGGCGCGGAGCTGCTGCGACTGGTGCACGAGAAGCTGGACCCGGGCGCCCCCGCGCCAACGGAGGCCGAGGTTCCCAATCTGACGGCGACCGGACCGGAGGGCCGCACGGCGCGGACGGCACTGGCCCTGCGCGACGCCACCACGGCAAGGGCCAGTAGCGGTAGCGGCGGCTGGACGTTTCTCGACCATCCCATGCTCGCCCTCGACGTGGCGGGCTCCCCGGCCTTCCTGGAGCCGGACGCGGTGGTCGTGCACCCGGACGGCAGCTGGTCGGTCGTGGAGATCAAGTCCTTCCCGATGCTGGACGGTTCGGCGGACCCCGCGAAGGTGGGCGCGGCGGCCCGCCAGGCCGCGGTGTACGTGCTGGCGCTGGAGGAGGTCGCCGCCCGGCTCACCCTGGACGGCGCTCCGGCGCCGACCGTGCGCCACCGTGTGCTGCTGGTCTGCCCCAAGGACTTCTCCAACCTTCCGGCCGCGTCCGCGGTCGACGTCCGCAAACAGCGCGCGGTGACCGGCCGCCAGCTGTCCCGGCTGACCCGGATCGAGGACATCGCCGACACCCTCCCGGAGGGCACCTGCTTCGCCCCTGACCTGCCGGCCGCCGAACTGACCGCCGCCGTCGAGTCGGTTCCCGCGGAGTACGCGCCGGAGTGCCTGTCCGCGTGCGAGCTCGCCTTCCACTGCCGCGAGCGTTCCCGCGCGGGGGGCGCGGTGACCACCCTGGGCCGTTCCGTACGGGCCGAACTGGGCGCCCTCACCACGGTCGACGACGTCCTGTCGGCGGCCCACGGGCGGTCCGGTGACCCCGAGGACCCGACGGTCGCCGCCCTGCGGAGAGCGGCGGCCCTGCGCGCGGAGGCGCTGAGCGGCGCCCAGTTCACCACCCCGCCGGAGCGGGAGCCGGAGGGTGCCGTATGTCGCTGATCGCCACCCTCGCCCGGCTCGAGGCCGTCAGCACCGGCCGCGCCCAGCCCGTCGCCACGGTCCGGCACCGCCATCTGTCCGAGCGGCCCCTCGTTCTCGTACCGCTCACCACCGCCGGTGAGGCCGGCGCCCCGCTGGGCGCGCTGGTCGGGGACGACCGGGACGCGCCACGCCTGCTCGTCGTACCGCAGCCGCGCGACCGCGATCTCAGGTTCGCGTTCCTCGCCGAACTCGCCGATGTCGTCCTGCCGTTCATCGACTCCCACGCCGAGGCCGTGGAGGCCGCGGAGCGCACCGAGGTCGACCCGGAGACCGGCAAGCGCGTCAAGGTCGAGGTCGAACTGTGCGCGGACGCACCCCAGTTGATCGTCCCGAGCCGCGCCGGCATCGAGTTCGTACGCCTGCTGGGGCGCTCGATGCGTTTTCGGCGTACGGCGGAACAGGACCCGGAGACGCCGCATCCCGCGCCGCCCCGGGTGCCGTTGCTCGGCCGCTGGTTCACCCACTACGGAGAGCGCGCCCGGGTCCCCGGGTCCGCCCTTCTGCTGGCGGCGACCGACGTGCTGTCGCGGCACTGGGCCACCGGGCAGTCCACGCTGGAGGACCAGCACCTGGGTGCGCTGCTCGCCTGGATCGACCCGCCGGACGGCGTGTCGGGCGCGGAGGCCGCGCTGCGGGCCGAGTTGGCACGGGACGCGCGGGGGCAGCTGCTGTGGCCGCCGGCCGGTCCGGCGACCGACCCGGCGTTCGACAACAAGCTGCTCGCCCCCGCGATCGAGAACTACAACCGCGCGCGGACGGCGCTCGCCGCCGCCGAGGACGGCGAGTCGGCGGACGACCGGCTCGGTGAACTCACCGCCGCCGAGCGGGAGATCCGCGCCCTCGTCGAGAGCCGTACGCGGCCCACCTGGGACGCGGTGTGGCGCGGCCTCGACCTGTTGCGGACGCTGCCGGAGGGCGCCCACGCGGCCGACCGGTGGACGCGCGACCGCTGGTCGTTCACCGGCCACCGGGACCGGGTCGTGGCGGGCGAGCCCCCGCAACCGCGTCGCGACGACGCGGTGACCGCGGCGAACAAACTGGCCACGCGCGAGCGTGAACAGGCCCGGCTGGAGGCGCAGGAGGCCCTGGACGACCCGCTGGTGATGGCGGGCCGGCGGCTGTCCGGGGAGGCGTTCGTGGGTGAGGTCGTGGATGTCGTCATGGCGTACAGCGAGGGCAAGCGGCCGAGCCCGCGCCCGCTGGTGACCGTCCGTACGGAGGACCGTCCGCAGCTCGGGGAGCGGGTGAAGGTGTACCGCTCGCTGGGCGGCAAGCCGCAGTCGGCGGAGTTCGTGGGCCATGAGAACGAGGACGGGGACGGTCCGGGCGACCAGGGTTCGGTGATCGTCCTGCGCGTTCTCGACAAGATGGGCCGCGGCAAGGAGCCGGAGGCCGGGTCGGTACCCGAGAAGGGGGACCTGATCTGCTTCACGCTCTTCGAGCACGAACAGCGGGGCGGCGCGAAGCTCCCCGACGCGGACCAGACCCCGTGGACCCACGGCGGGCCACCGGGTGAGGAAGCGGCGGCGACCCTGCCGGCGGCCGACCCGGTGACCGAGGAGGATGTGCTGTGAACGCCGCTCACACCCAGCAGGCCGCTTTCGACCCCGGTGCCGCCGCCGGCCGGGCCACCGACGCGATCCTCCACGACACCCTGCACGGCACCCACCGCGGAGTCGTCGTGGACTCGCCGCCCGGGGCCGGGAAGTCCACGCTCGTCGTCCGGGCCGCGCTCGAACTGGCGGACGCCGGGCGCCCGTTGATGGTCATCGCGCAGACCAACGCGCAGGTCGACGACCTGGTCGTCCGCCTCGCCGAGAAGAACCCCGAGCTGCCGGTGGGCCGCCTCCACAGCAGCGACACCGACCCGTACGACAAGGCGCTGGACGACCTTCCCAACGTACGGAAGTCCGCGAAGGCCGCCGAGCTCGCGGGCCTGGACGTGGTGATCTCCACGGCCGCGAAGTGGGCGCACGTCAAGGTCGACGAACCGTGGCGGCACGCGATCGTGGACGAGGCGTACCAGATGCGCTCGGACGCGCTGCTCGCTGTCGCCGGGCTGTTCGAGCGGGCGCTGTTCGTGGGCGACCCGGGCCAGTTGGACCCCTTCTCGATCGTCGGCGCGGAGCAGTGGGCGGGGCTGTCGTACGACCCGTCGGCCTCGGCGGTCACGACGCTGCTGGCCCACAACCCCGAGCTGCCCCAGCACCGCCTTCCGGTGTCCTGGCGGCTGCCGGCCTCGGCGGCGCCGCTCGTTTCGGCCGCCTTCTACCCGTACACCCCGTTCCGCAGCGGCACCGGTCACGGCGACCGGCGGCTCGCCTTCGCGGTCCCGTCGGACGGCTCGGGCCCGGACCGGGTGATCGACGAGGCCGCCGAATCGGGCTGGGGCCTGCTGGAACTCCCCGCCCGCCGCACCCCTCGTACGGACCCGGAGGCGGTACGCGCGGTCGCCATGGTCGTACGCCGCATGCTGGACCGGGGCGGCGCGGCCACCTCGGAGCGCGGGCCGGAGCCGACGCCGCTCACGGCCGACCGGATCGCGGTCGGCACCGCGCACCGGGACCAGGCGGCGGCGGTCCGGGCGGCGCTCGCCGAACTGGGCGTCACGGACGTCACCGTGGACACGGCGAACCGGCTCCAGGGACGGGAGTTCGACGTGACGGTGGTCCTGCACCCCCTCTCGGGCCGCCCCGACGCCACCGCCTTCCACCTGGAGACGGGCCGCCTCTGTGTCCTGGCCTCCCGCCACCGGCACGCGTGCGTGGTGGTGTGCCGGGCGGGGGTGACGGAACTCCTGGACGACCATCCGTCGACCGAGCCGGTGCAGTTGGGGGTGACGGTGAAGTTTCCGGACGGCTGGGAGGCCAACCACGCGGTGCTGTCGCATCTCGCCGAACACCGGATCGCCTGGCGGCCGTAGGCGCAGCTCAGGTGGGTTGTCCGGCTGAGCCGGGGCCCACTTGCGCGGGCAGGGGACAATGGACGGTGGCCCGGCTGGACGGCTGGGCCATACGACCGTGTGCCGTACATGCCGTGTGGCGTGCAGGGCACGTACGAACGGTGCGGACCGTACGAGGAGGACAAGACATGGCGGAGCCCACGCCGCGTCGCAATGAACCGCGGCTACGCCCCGCGCCCCTGCTCTTCGAGCCCGCGCAGGTGGCCGACGACCCCGAGCACTTCTTCGACCTGGAGTCGATCGACGACCCCCGCGCCCTGCTGACCCGCGCCACGGAGCTGACCCAGGCCTTCCGTGCGGCGACGGACCGCGCGGTCGAGTACCAGGCGATGGCGGCGGCCCAGCTGGCCGACCCGCGCCGCTTCGACCGGCTGACCATGGCCGACATCGCGCAGCGCGCCGAGTGGACCGAGGACTACGCCCGGAAGATGGTCGAGTACGGCCGTGAGCTGCTGCGCGGCGGCGGCGAGAACGCCGGCGGGGGCGGCAACGGCGAACAGGGACGCGGTCACGTCGACCCGGTGTGAGCCGGCGTGAGCCGGTCCGGGTCGGTCCCCCTGGGGCGCCGCCCAACCCGGCTCGAAAGTCCGTGCGGCATATTCAGGAGGGCAAGGTACTCCAGCTCGCCCCCTCCTGTCCCGGTTTCCGGCAACCGTCGGAGACCGGGTGCTCACTGCCGGTACATCTGGACGCATGAGCAGCCCACACTCTGACGTCTCGGGAGTCACCTCGGAGGGCGCCGTCTGGCTCGCCTCCGCAGGAACGTATCCGCGTAGCACGCTCTCCCTCTGGGCCGAGCGCCCCACCGCCCCGCTCGTCCTGCCCTGCGGCACCGTGTTCGACGTCGTCAACGTGCCCGCGGTCTTCGGCCGGAGAATGCTCGATCGTCTCTGGGACGACGGGCCCGGCTCGGGCCCGGTCGCGGCCTACCGGGGCCGGATACTCCTGTTCGCGGCACTGGGTACGGCCCAGCGGCTGCCGTCGCTCCTGCGGTGGGAGGAGTGGGGCTCGGCCGGCGAGAACGGTCACGGCGACCGGATCGGCCGGCACGGCCGGCACGGCCAGGGCAGTGAGGACCGTGAGGACGGAGAGAGTCGCGTCGGCCGCCGGTATTCGATTCCGCCGCTCCTCTGCCATGGCCGCGGCGACGCGGTGACGGTTCCCGCCCTGGTGAGCGACGGCGCCGAGCACGAGGAGGCGTCGGGCGATGCCCGCCCCGAGTCGCGCTGGGTGGTCGCCCCCGACACCAGCCATCCCTGGCTTCCGGGCCCGGAAATCCTGCTCTGGGCGGCCGTACGAGCGGCCCGTGCGGCGGTCTCCGGCGGGGTGCGGATATCGATTTTTCCTCCCGTCGATCAGGGTGCTAAGGTCTACGACGTCAGCAGGCGCCGCTAGCTCAGTTGGTTAGAGCAGCTGACTCTTAATCAGCGGGTCCGGGGTTCGAGTCCCTGGCGGCGCACGTTGTCGATTGGCGAGGCTGTTCACCAACAGCCTCGCCAACGTCGTTTCCGGACCCCCAGCCAAACCCCTCAACCGGCGCCCGTGATCTGCACCGTCCAGGCCCCCGAGTGCGTACGGCTCTGCACCTCCACGCGGACGTCGTCGCCGGGCACCGTGAAGCTCTCGCCGAGGGCGACGGGCGCGTCCGCGAGAGGCGGGTAGACGGAGTCCTCCCAGCAGGCCTCGGTACGCGGATGGGCGTCGATCACCTCGACCGGGCCGCCGCCCGACTGGGTCCCGCCGCGTACCCGGTAGACGAGGACGCCCTGCTTGCAGGTCGCGCGGTCGTTGCCCGTCGCACCCCGCGCCTCAAAGGCGAGCACCTGGTCGACCCCGGTGCGCACGACGGCCAGCTTCACCCCGTCCCCTTGCCCGAAGACGGGCGCCCGGGCTCCGGTACCCCCGGCCCCGCTCACACCCGTATCAGCACCCGCACCCGCATCCGTTTTCGCACCCGCATGCGCGCTCGTATTCGCGTTCGTACCCCTATCCGAATCCGTCAGATCCGCATCGGCATCGACATCGACATCGACATCCGTGTCCGCACGCGCTTGCGCCGTCGCGGACGGATGCGCCCCCAGCGGCTCCAGGGTCAGCCGGGTGGGGCCTCGGCCGCGTACGCAGACCACCTGGCGCGGATCCAGCCACCCGAGTTTCCACTTGTGCCAGGCGAACAGGTCCGGCGCCAGGCCGAACTGGCTGCCCATCAGGTCCCAGTCGCCGACGTACGTGTCCCAGTCGCCCTTTCCGTCGACGGGCCGGTGGTAGAGGTCGGGCAGGTCGAAGACATGGCCCGTCTCGTGGGCGAGGACGAGCCGGTCCGGGGGGTGCTTCTCGAAGACGGTGACGACCCGGCGGATGTCCGTGCCGTCGGCGTGCAGCGGGACGTCGAGGTTGACGACCTTCGTCGCGTCGGAGTCGACGCCGGGAGCGTCCGGGTCGGCCACGAAGTAGACGATGTCGTAGCGCGAGAAGTCCACGTAGCGGTCGGCTGCGGCGAGCGCGTCGCCCAGATAGGCGGCGCGGTGGGCGGCGCTCCAGTCCCGCTGTATGACGTACTCGGTGGACGGCCTCGGCATCCGGATCCAGTTCCGGAGCGGGTGCGGGCGCAGGGTGAACCTGCCGTACGAGGCCCGGGCGAAGAAGTCGGTGGTGGCGGGGAAGTGGTCGGCGGTGATCGCGGCGGGGGTGCTGCGCGGGCGCGCGTCCGGGAAGGAGAGGAAGATCATCACGGCGTCGAGGGCGCGGGACGGTCGCGGATAGGCGGCGTTCCAGGTGTCGAGGCCCTCCGAGTGGTGGGCGTCGGTGCGCTGGAGGACGCAGGGCTGCGCCGAGAAGGGTTCGGCGACCGAGGGGCCCGCGATGAGGGAGGTGGCGGCGAGGGCCGTCATGGTGGTGAGTACGGCGGCCGTGCTGCGCAAGCGGGGGTACGCTCCGGCGCACGCGAGCCCCTTGAATCCCGTCAGGGCATCACGGGTGAGCCCCTTGAGGGGGAGCTGACGCGGCACGCGGACCTCCGGGTGCGGGTTTTGGGGATACCGCAGCCCAGCCTGTGTGATCTTGCGTTTATATGCCCTGTTTGTCTGCACCAGAAGGGTGATTGGGCGGCGAACGAGGGGGTGACCAGCGACGATCCCGGACGGGCGGGTAGGCGGCCATGCATGGGAGAGCTCACCCTTTGTGGAACGACACCCCGAAACACTCACGGACCGTCACAACCGATCGCGAGCGAAGGAACCCGTCCAGGCGCGGGCAGAAACGATCTGTCAGAAGTGCCGGTCGTTCATGGACACTGGACAGTGGCTGGAAGGGCTTCCGGCCAGCCTCTATGATCGGCACACTTTCCTGGCACTTCCCTGACACTTTCCTGCACGGACTGGGCCGGGGCGGCGGTTTGCCGCCCGGTCGGCCGCCCGACGGGATCCATATGAAGACCGAGTGCACTGCGGGAGCGAGCGGTGAGCGGAACGTCCCAAGGGCCGGCGCCCGCGGTAGATCACGTCCGGCCGGCCGTCACAGAGAGTAACTCCGACGCGTCCTCCACGTCCTCCACGTCCTCCAACTCCTCGTCCACAACCTCGTCCACGTCGTCGTCCGCACCCTCGACGTCGTCCCCGGTCGCTGTCGGTACGGGCCTGATGCCGGGCGCGTTCGCCGCGGCGCCGTTGGCGATGGCCGTCGTGGACCGCGAGGGCCTGGTCGTGGCGGCGAACGAGTCGCTGGGTGCGCTGCTGGGCATCGACCCGGCGGTGGCGGGCGGAAAGGTGGCCGCCGATCTGGTGGACCTGACGTCCGACACGCGCGCGTGGCACGCCTATCGCGAGGTGCTGCGCGGCCGACAGGCACGGCTGCGCTGCACACGCCGCCTCAAACACCCTGACGGGCACTCCCTTTGGGCCCAGGTGACGGTCACTCCGCTGCCGGTGGACACGTCGGATACGTCGGACACCTCGGACACGTCGGACGAGGGATTCGGGGGCCAGGGCGTCCTGTTGTCCGTGGCCGACATCAGTGCGCGCCGTGAACTCCAGGCGCGGCTGCGGCACTTGCAGATGCACGATCCGGTGACCCGGCTGCCCAACCGCACGCTGTTCTTCGAGCGGCTGTCGGCGGCCCTGGAGGCGGAGTCGTACGAGCAGAGCGGGACGGGCCGGATCGGCCTGTGCTACCTCGATCTCGACGGCTTCAAGGCCGTCAACGACACCCTCGGCCATCGCGTCGGCGACCGGCTGCTCGCCGCCGTGGCCGAACGGCTCACCCGGTGCGCGGAGGAGGCGGGCCTGGCGCGGCGGAACCCCGGCGCCGTCGCTCCGCTGGTGGCGAGGCTGGGCGGCGACGAGTTCGCGCTGCTCATCGAGGACTCGACGGGCACCGAGCAACTCGCCGACCTGGCCGAGTCGGTGCTGAAGTCGCTCCAGCTTCCCTTCGACCTTGCCGGTCAGCGGGTGTCGGTCTCCGCGTCCATCGGTGTCGTGGAGCGGCATGCGGCGGGCACGACGCCCACGGGTCTGATGCAGGCCGCGGACACGACGCTGTACTGGGCGAAGGCGGACGGCAAGTCGCGCTGGACGCTCTTCGATCCCGAGCGCAACGCCCACCGGATGACCCGCCAGGCCCTGTCCTCCACGCTCCGGCCGGCCATCGAGCGGGGTGAATTCGCCCTGGACTACCAGCCGTTGGTGGGCATGGAGGACGGTCGGGTGCACGGTGTCGAGGCGCTGGTGCGCTGGCACCACCCCCAGTTCGGCACACTCACGCCGAACCGGTTCATCGGGCTGGCCGAGGAGGACGGCTCGATCGTGCAGCTGGGGCGCTGGGTTCTCGCCACGGCCTGCCGTCAGGCGCGGCGCTGGCAGCTCGAACGCCCGGACGAGCCGCCGATCTTCGTGAGCGTGAACGTGGCCGTGCGTCAGGTCTGGGACTCGGACCTGGTGGCGGACGTGGCGGAGATCCTCGCGGAGACCGGCCTGCCGGCCCGGCTGCTGCAGCTGGAGCTGACGGAGTCCGCGGTCATGGGCTCCGCCGGGCGGCCCCTCCAGGCGCTCCAGGCGCTCAGCGACATGGGTGTGCGCATCGCGATCGACGACTTCGGCACGGGGTACTCGAACCTCGCCTACCTCAGCCGGCTGCCGGTGTCAGTACTGAAACTGGACGGTTCTTTCGTCCGGGGGTTCCAATACGAGGGTGAGGGCGTCGCGCCGAACCCGGCCGACGAGATCGTGGTCGAGGCGATGATCCAGCTCGCGCACCGGCTGGGGCTGACGGTCACCGCGGAGTGCGTGGAGACGGCCGCGCAGGCCGGCCGTCTGCGTCGTATCGGGTGCGATACGGGGCAGGGGTGGCTTTACTCGCGGCCGGTGGGGGCGGATCGGATCTCGGTGCTGATGGGGGGGAGTGCGTGCCGGCGGGGCTGAGACGGTTCGGCCCCGGAGGGGCCGGTCTGTCTCCGGGGGGCCTGGGGCCCTGGCCGGCCCGGGTTCGGTTTCCGGCCGGCCAGGGGTTCAAACGGCCGGGTGGGATCGCGCAGCCCGGCGCTGCACGGGGCGCCGCCCGCGCCGCCCCAGACGGCACGCATGCCCGCAGGCTGAGCACGCCACCCGGTGACGCAGCGGGGGCGCGGGCTTTAGGGGCGCGAGGAACTGCGCGCCAAGCCCCCACCGCCCCGCAGCCGAGGCCGCAGGCAGGGCGGGTTTTTCAGGGGCGCGGGGAACTGCGCGCCAAGCCCCCACCAGCCGAGGCCGCAGGCGGGGCGGGTTTTCAGGGGCGCGGGGAACTGCGCGACGAGCCCCCACCGGCCCGCAGTTCCCGGGCGGCGCGGAGTGGGTTCCTGTTCGGCCGGAGGCCCCCGCCCGGGCGGGGTCCGGGGCCCGTCCGGGTGTGGGTGTTTGCGTTAGTTCGGCGTCTTGGGCAAGTCGTAGGCGTCCGCGATGAGTTCGTACGAGCGTAGGCGCAGGTCGCCCCGGTGGGCGTGTGAGACCAGCATCAACTCGTCTGCCCCCGTGCGCTTTTGGAGGTCGTCCAGGCCCGTGCGGACCTCGTCCGCCGTGCCGTGGACGATGTTCGTCATCCATGAGCCGATGAACTCCCGCTCAACCACGCTGAATTCATACGCCTCCGCCTCCTCCGGGGTCGGGAACAGGCCGGGGCGGCCCGAGCGCAGGCGGGCCATGTTGAGGCCCATCGCCAGCACCTGGCGGCGGGCCTCGTTCTCGTCGTCCGTGGCGAGCGCGGAGACGCCGATCAGAGCGTAGGGGGCGTCGAGGACGGCCGACGGCTGGAAGGACTGCCGGTAGAGGTCCAGCGCCGGGACGGTGTTCTGCGCGGAGAAGTGGTGCGCGAAGGCGAAGGGCAGGCCCAGGACGCCCGCCAGACGAGCACTGAAGCCGGAGGAGCCCAGCAGCCAGATGGGCGGGCGGTGGGCCGACTGGACTCCGCCCGGGGACGTCGACTGGATCGGGCCGGGGATGGCGTGGATGCGGTGGTACGGGTGACCGGTCGGGAAGTCGTCGTCCAGGAAGCGGGTCAGCTCGGCGAGTTGCTGGGGGAAGTCGTCGGCGCCTTCGTTGAGGCGTTCCGTACGGCGGAGCGCTGCGGCCGTCGCCCCGTCCGTGCCCGGCGCTCGGCCCAGGCCCAGGTCGATGCGGCCCGGTGCCATCGCCTCGAGGGTGCCGAACTGCTCCGCGATGACGAGGGGGGCGTGGTTGGGCAGCATGACTCCGCCGGAGCCCAGCCGGATGCGGTCGGTGTGGGCGGCCAGGTGGGCGAGGATCACGGCCGGTGAGGAGGAGGCCACGCCCGGCATGGAGTGGTGTTCGGCGACCCAGTAGCGGTGGAAGCCGCGGGATTCGGTGAGGCGGGAGAGGGCGACGCTGGTTCGCAGGGCGTCTGTGGCGGTGTGGCCGGAGCCTACGGTGACGAGGTCGAGGGCGGAGAGGGGGACTGGGGCTGTGCCGTGTGTCTTGCCCCGGATCTCGTCTGCCGTCGGGTCTGCGGTCACTGTGGGTGCCTCCTGGGGGTGGGTCGGGGCGGGGTCCTCCGGACGGGGGAACAGGAGGGGGGCTCCGTTTATTCCTTCGCCCCCGCCGCCCCTACCCGTCCCATCCCAGGGGGCTGCCGCCCCCAGACCCCCGCTACGGCCCTGAACGGGCCTCGTCCTCAAACGCCGGACGGGCTGGAAGTGGCCTGGACCACGGATTTCCTTGTGAACAGTGTGCCCAGGGATGGGGCGTTCACCTTGCGGGTCGTCAGCCTCAGGGCCTCCCAGACGGAGACCTGGTTGGCTGTGAGGACCGGCTTTTCCAGGTGTTTCTCCAGCGTGGTGATGTGGGACGCCGTGTGCAGTGCCGTGTCCGGGAGGAGCAGTGCCTCCGCGGGCGTCGCCGATGCCTTCTCGGCCAGCGAGGTCACCTCCTGCGGGCCCCACTCCCCCACCTCCGCCCGGGTGGCGACCCCGGCCGCGTGGACCCCCGTCACCTCGATCCCCGCCGCCCTCAGGAACTCCGCGAAGCGTTCCGCCACGTCCGCCGGGTACGTCGCGCCGATCGCCACCCTTCGCACCCCGAGTTCCCGTACCGCGTGCACGAAGGCGAACGACGTCGACGACGCCGGCAGGCCCGCGGCCAGGGCGAGAGTGCGTACCTGGTCGTGGGCGCCCTCCCAGCCGTACCCGAAGCTGCTGCTGGTGGATGCCCACACCACCGCCTCCGCGCCCGACAACCGCAGTGCCTCCACGCCCGCCGTGAGGCGGTCCGCGGAGCTCTTCTCCAGATCCAGCCGGATGTCCGTGCCGAGTAGCTGTTCGATGCGCTGATAGTCGTCCTCGGCGGAGTGGCCCGGGTGGAGGAATCCGAGTGCCGTCATGTCAACCTTCCCGCTCTTGCTCGCCTGCCGGTTTTCGGCGTGTCCGCGACCCGGGTACCCCGTTCACGCCGCGCTGCCCACGTCGTGAACGTTTACCTCCGTGTTGACGGAGGCAGGCCCGGGTGCGAGCGTGTCAATCCGCGCTTCCGCGTCCTTGATCGGAGACGGCTCCGATGCCCCCGACACCCCCGACATCTCCGATATCTCCGATACTTCCGATATCCCCGCTCCCTACCCTCCTCGTTCTGGACGCCGATCCCCCGCCCCGCCTCGGCCGGCTCACGGGGCGGGCCCGGGTCGTCCACGCCGACGAGTCCACTCTCGCCGCGCGGCTGCCGTACGCCGACGTCCTGTTCGTCTGGGACTACGCCTCGCGCGCCGTGCGGGACGCCTGGCCGGGTGCGGGGGCTCGTCCTCGCTGGGTGCACACGGCGAGTGCCGGTGTCGACCATCTGCTGTGTCCCGAATTGGTCGCGTCCGACACCGTGGTGACCAACGCGCGGGGCATCTTCGACCAGTCCATCGCCGAGTACGTCGCCGCCCTCGTCCTCGCCATGGCCAAGGACCTGCCGGGGACCCTGCGTCTCCAGGAGCGGCACGAGTGGCGGCACCGGGAGTCGCAGCGGGTCGCCGGGACGAAGGCGTGTGTTGTCGGGTCCGGGCCCATTGGGCGGGCGATCACCCAGTATCTGAAGGCACTTGGGGTGACGACGGCGCTCGTCGGACGTGTCCCGCGTACCGGGATTCACGGGCCCGACGATCTCAACCGGCTGATGGCGCGCGCCGATTGGGTGATCTGTGCCGCTCCCCTCACCGCCGAGACGCACCGCATGTTCGACACGCGCCGCTTCGGTGTCATGCAGCCCTCGGCACGTTTCGTCAACGTGGGCCGGGGTCAGCTCGTCGACGAGCGCGCGCTCGCGGAGGCGCTGTCGAAGCGGTGGATCGCGGGCGCCGCCCTGGATGTGTTCGAGGACGAGCCGCTCACGCCGGACAGTCCGCTGTGGGAGGTACCCGGACTGGTCGTCTCCCCGCACATGAGCGGTGACACAGTGGGCTGGCGCGATGAACTCAGTGCCCAGTTCGTGGAGTTCTACGAGCGGTGGGAAGCAGGGAAAACGCTGACGAATGTCGTGGACAAGCAGCGCGGATATGTACCGGGGCACTGATATCCCGCCGAGGGCGGCCGGCGCATAACTTGTGCTTTCTCGGGTAGCCGCGCGCCCATGGCTCCAACAATCGCATCAACCCCACCACCAAGTCTCAGACGCCGGTCGCTGTTCGCGGGGGTGGCGGCGCTCGGCGCGCTCGGTACGGTCGGCTCCCTGGGCACTCTCGGGTGCAGCCGGGTGGCCGCCGACTCCGGGGTCGACGGCGGTGACCTTCTGGACCGACTGCGGGCGCAGGGTGTCGTGCGGCTCGGTATCGCCGGTGAGATTCCGCAGGGGTTCATCGACAAGGACGGTGAACTGACCGGTGAGGCGCCCGAGTTGGCGAGAGTCATCTTCAAGCGACTGGGGGTGGACCGGCTCCAGCCCGTGCCCACCGAGTTCGGTTCGCTCATACCGGGGCTGAATTCCCAGCAGTTCGATGTCGTGGCGGCCGGTATGTATGTCAATCCGGAGCGCTGTCAGCAGGTGATCTTCGCCGATCCCGACTATCAGATGCTCGATTCCTTCATTGTCCGCAAGGGGAATCCCAAGGATCTTCACGATTACCGGGATGTCGTCGAGAAGAAGGCCAAGCTCGCTACCGGTACCGGATATGCGCAGATTCAGCATGCCGTGGAGGCCGGTTACAAGGAGAGCGATCTCCTCATCGTGCCCGACCAGGTGGCCGGGCTGAACGCCGTCGAGGCGGGCCGCGTCGACGCGTTCTCCGGTACGGCGGTCACCGTCCGGCTGGTCGCGAAGAACTCCCGCAAGGCGGAGGCCGCCGACGCCTTCGCCCCGGTCATCGACGGCAAGCCGCGCGTCGACGGGGGCGCGTTCGCGTTCCGGATGACCGAGACGAGGCTCCGGGACGCCTTCAACGTCGAGTTGCACAAGCTGAAGAAGAGCGGCGAGGTGTTCCGCATCCTGCGTCCGTTCGGCTTCACCCAGGACGAGATGACCGATCTGACCGCGAAGGAGTTGTGCGGCGGATGACCTCCGGACTCTGGGAAATCGTACTCAAGGGAGTCTGGGTCACCGTCCAACTCCTCTTCTTCAGCGCCCTGTTGGGCGGTGTCGTCGCCTTCGTCGTCGGGATCGCGCGAACCCATCGGAGCCGGTGGGTGCGCTTCCTCGCGGGCTGCTACACCGAGGTGTTCCGCGGGACCTCGGCGCTGGTGATGATCTTCTGGGTGTACTTCGTGCTGCCGCCCGCCTTCGGCTGGCAGCTGGTGCCGATGTGGGCGGGCACGCTCGCGCTCGGGCTGACCTACGGGGCGTACGGCACGGAGATCGTGCGCGGCGCGCTGAACGCCGTCGCGCCGGCGCAGCGGGAGGGCGGGATCGCGCTCGGGTTCACGCCCTGGCAGCGGATGCGGCTGGTCCTGCTGCCGCAGGCGGTGCCGGAGATGATCCCCTCCTTCGGGAACCTGCTGATCGAGCTGCTGAAGGGCACCGCGCTGGTGTCCGTCATGGGCATGGGTGATCTGGCCTTCAGCGGCAACCTCGTACGGCTCGCGCTGCAGGAGAGCGCGGAGATCTACTCGTACATCCTGCTGATCTACTTCGTGATCGCCTTCCTCCTCGCGCGGCTCATGCGCGGCCTGGAGAAGCGGCTGAAGGAACGGTTGGCCGGGCAGCCGGCGGGAGGTGCCGCGTGAAGTGGGACTGGGGCGCCGTACGCGATTTCCTGCCGACTTTCTGGGACGGGCTGCTGGTCACCCTGCAGGCGCTGGCCCTCGGGTCGCTGATCTCGTTCACGCTGGGGCTGGTCTGGGCGCTGCTGATGCGGACGCCGACGCGCTGGGTGCGCTGGCCGGTGGGGGTGGTCACGGAGTTCGTGCGGGACACCCCGCTGCTCGTGCAGTTGTTCTTCCTCTTCTATGTCCTGCCCGAGTGGGGCTTCGCCGCCTCCGCGCTGACCACCGGTGTCGTCGCGATCGGGCTGCACTACTCGACGTACACGATGCAGGTCTACCGGGCCGGCATCGAGGGTGTGCCGCCGGGCCAGTGGGAGGCGGCCACCGCGCTCAGTCTGCCCCCGCGGCGCACCTGGACGGCGGTGATCCTTCCGCAGGCGGTGCGCCGGGTCGTACCGGCGCTCGGCAACTACGTGATCGCGATGCTCAAGGACACGCCGCTGCTGATGACGATCACCGTGCTGGAGATGCTCGGTGAGGCGCGGCTCTTCTCCCAGGAGCACTTCCAGTTCACCGAGCCGCTGACCGTGATCGGCGTCGCCTTCGTCCTCATCTCCTTTCCCGCCTCCCTCCTCGTACGAGCTCTGGAGCGACGCCTTGCCAGTTGAAACCGAGAAGATCTCCGACACCCCCGCGTCCGCTCCCGCACGTGAGCTGGTCCGGATCGACCAGGTCACCAAGCGGTTCGGTGAGCAGACCGTCCTCGACCGGCTGAGCCTCTCCGTGGAGGCGGGTCGGCATGTCACGCTCATCGGTCCGTCCGGGTCGGGCAAGACGACGATCCTGCGGCTGCTGATGACGCTGGCCAAGCCCGACGAGGGCACGATCACCGTGGACGGGGAGGCGCTGTTCCCGGCGCCCGAGAAGCAGGTGCGCGAGGTGCGCAAGAAGATCGGGATGGTGTTCCAGCACTTCAACCTCTTCCCGAACATGAGCGTGCTGCGCAACATCACCGAGGCGCCCGTGACCGTCCTCGGTCTGCCGAAGGAGGAGGCGGAGGCGCGCGGGCGCGAGCTGCTCGAACTGGTGGGCCTCGCTGACAAGTGCGACGAGCGGCCGTCCCGGCTGTCGGGCGGGCAGCAGCAGCGCGTGGCCATCGCGCGGGCGCTGGCCATGCGCCCGCAGGTGCTGCTGCTCGACGAGGTGACCTCGGCGCTCGACCCGGAGCTGGTCGCGGGTGTCCTGGACGTGCTGCGGGACATCGCGCGCAGCACGGACATCACGATGCTCTGTGTGACCCACGAGATGGGCTTCGCCCGGGACATATCCGACCAAGTGCTCATGTTCGATTCCGGCCATGTGATCGAGTCGGGTCCGCCGGAGCAGATCTTCGGCGACCCGGAGCGGGACAGGACACGCGAATTCCTCAGCGCGGTGCTCTGACTGTGACAGAGGGAGAGTCATGGGGATCTTTGCGATCTTTTTGATGCCTTTGGCATATGCCAGGTGAACAGTTGCCCTGCTGAGAGGCCGGGCCCCGGGCGACAATCTCGTCAACGCCCCCTCCATACGGACCACTTGGCAGCTATCGTGGAGGGGATTGGCTGTCCGGATAGCGGCTAAAAGCAAGCCAGGGGGAACACCGTGGCTCTCAAGCACGAGCCGACCGCGCCGCACCACTCGACCCGGGACGCCCTGCGCGTCCTGGAGACGGTGGCGCGGCACTCCGCCGGTGTCACCGACGCCGAAATCGCACGCCAGACCCACCTCGGCACGGACCGGCTGACCCCTCTCCTGCGCATGCTGCGTCGCGAGGGGTACGTCGAACAGGCCGCCGACGGTTCGTACGTCACCGGCGCGGCCCTCAGCCGTCTCGGCTCCACGCACGGCCATGACCAGGCCCTGCGCGCCCAGCTCCAGCACACCCTCGACCGGCTGCGCGACTCGGTCGGCGCGGCCGTCTACATGAGCCGGTACGTCGACGGCGAGATCCATGTCACCCAGTGCGCGGACAGCGCGGCGACCCCGGCGGTCAACGAGTGGGTCGACTTCCGCTCGGCCGCGCACGCCAGCGCGATCGGCAAGAGCCTGCTGGGCCAGCTCGACCACAACGGCCGCCGCGACCATCTCGCCCGCCACAAGCTGGCCCGCCTCACCTCGCACACGATCACCAATGAGCGGCTCCTGCTCTCCCGCCTGGAGACCCAGCCGCCCACGGTGCCGGTCCTGGACCTCCAGGAGTACGCGGTCGGCACGGTCTGCGCGGCGGTCCCGATCACGGCCGGCTCGACGGTCGGCTGCCTCGCCCTCTCCCTCCCGCTCCGCCAGGCCCACCGCCTGCGCCAGGCGGCGGACCGGCTGAACCGGAGTGCGGCGCCGGTGCTGCTGTCGCTGGCGATCCAGGCGTAGCGAGGGCCGCGGCGACGCCCACTGCCACCTGGTCCGGAGCACCCTCCCGGACCAGGTAGTATTTTCTCTGTCGCCAGCCGCGAAAGCGGTCGGCGAGGGTCATGCGCCGCTAGCTCAGTTGGTTAGAGCAGCTGACTCTTAATCAGCGGGTCCGGGGTTCGAGTCCCTGGCGGCGCACAGAGTATGACCAAGGGCACTCTCCTCCGGAGGGTGCCCTTGGTGGTTTTCGGGGTCACATCACCTGTCTCTTATCGCCTATTGCCTATCGCCTATTGCCTGCGGCAGCAGGCGAGGCCGGCGATGATCGCTGCCCAGACGACGAGGAGGAGCAGCGGCACGGCCAGCAACACGGGCCAGCGATTGGTGATCTGCCGTACTTCCCAGTCGCGGAGTGCCAACTGGCATTTCGAGCGGTTGATCTGGGCCAGGGGGCACTGCGGATCGGGCTTCTCCACTGCCCCGCGTTCGGGTGCGGGAAGGGAGGTGTCGGGCTCCTCGGTTGCCGCCCCTCCTTCGAGAAGCTGCGGTTTGTCCTTCAACCAGTCTTCGAACGTCGCCCGCATGGCTTCGTGGCCCCGCTCGTTCGGGTGCAGGCTGTTGTGGAGCCAGTGGGCCGGGTTGAAGCGCTGCACGGAGGTTCCGTTGACGGACTTGAGACCCACGAAGTTGACGCCGGCCGCCCTCTTCTTCCTGTCGCACAGCTGGAGATGGTGGTCGGCGAGCGTGTCCTCCATCTTCCTCAGATAGAAGATGCCCTGCGCCTCCCGTGTCGCCTCCTCGACCTTCATGTTGAGCTTGTGCACGAAGTCACGGATGAAAGCGCGCTCTGCCGTCGTAAGGGCCACCCCGCTGCACTTGACGCCATTGGCGATCGGCTGCGGGTAGGGCACGGCCACGATCGGCACGTCGGCGGGCAGAGCTCTTCGCAGAGAAAGGTACGTCGCTGCCACGGCGTCCTTGACGCTGTCCAGGTTGCCCTCGAACAGGGACTTCTGTGTCTCGCAGGGGCCCGGTGCGATACACGCCTCGCCGATGGTGGAGAAGCCGGCGTCGTTGCCTCCGATCGAGATGACGACGAGAGCGGGGTGAAGCGACGATCCCATGTTCTTCAGTTGATCGATCTGGGTGTCCGACACTCCCCTCTGCGGATGAGCGCGTCTGTCGTCCGCGTCGGCGATGACATGGAAGGTCCGGGCGCCGGAACAGGCGACGAACCGGAGGCCGTCGAACCGTGGGTCCTGTGCGGCGATTTTCACCGCGTACGCGGACGGCGCCCGGCGGCAGTGGTCGCCGCCGGCATCGTTGGTGTTCTCGATGTAGGTGCCCGCGCCTTCCCCCGACATGTAGGAGTCGCCGACCGCGACCAGCACCCTGTTTCCTCCCGGCGGGGGCGCGGGCAGCTCCGGAGGGGCAGCCGCGAGGAGGCAGACCCCCGCGAGTACGAGGGCCACGTCCGCGTGCGTGTTGGAAACGATGGCGACCAGCAGCACCAGCACCGAACCGGCCAGGATCGCTGTCAGCACCCAGTCGTGGGACGCCAGCCACACGGCAAAGCCTGTGGCCCCGGCGACGACGACCGCTCCCACGAGCCCGCCGGACAGGACGAGGGGACCCCGGCGGCCCTCCTCGGCCCAGAGTCCGCTCACCGCACGCAGGCCCCACTCGGACAAAGCGTTGAGCCCCAGGGGAAGACACACGAAAACCGCCACACCCAGGGCGACGAGCAGCCCCGTGGACAGACCGTTCCCGCCCCCGCGCAGCACAAGAAGGACCACGACCAGGACGACTCCCACGATCCCCAGCAGCATCGCACCCGGCAGCAGCAGCGCCCTGTCGTCCTGCTGTCGCCACAGTTCGACGAAGCAGCCCAGACCGAGGACCAGCACGACCAGGCCGACAAATGGCAGCGTGTCCGCCTCCACGCCCGTCCTGGAGAGGATCAGCATCGTCGCCCCTCCGGCGCACAGGACGGCTCCGGCGCCGATCAGCAGACGCGCGGGACTGCCGGCCTCGTCCGGATCGTTTCCCCGTGCCAGTTGCCGCCAGACGAGGAGGAGGCTGCAGGCGGCGAAGATTCCCAGCGTCCAGTTCAGCTCCGAGCTCGGCACCCCACGGGCCGACTGGGTGGTCAGCGCGATGGCGGCCGCGAGGAACAGCAGCCGTGGGCCCCACCGGATCAGAACGCCCCACCCGCCGCCGGCCGGGCCCTCGCCGGTCGGGCCGCCGCCTGTCGGGCCGCCGCCTGTCGGGCCGCCGCCTGTCGGTTCGGCACCGTCGTCGCTCATGTGCATCGACCCCTCACCCTGCAAATCGATCGTGACACAGAGTAGGAAGCCGTCGCGTTGAGTCATGGGGCGGCTCGCCGAAGTGGCCGCATCCCGGTGGAAGACCTGGACCTCTCGCAGCCGCTTGCGGTCCTTCGCCCGCTACCTGGTCAGCAGTTCCTCGCGCCCCCGCTCCCGGTACCGCTCCACCAGGTCCGTCACGTCGTCGCCGGTGAGTACGCGGTAGGTCTCCTCGCCCGGTGGGCGCCACCACACCGGGTCCGGGCAGCGGAAGCCCTCGCGCCTGAGGGCCGCCCGGTGGATCTTGTTGGTCGCGGTGACCGGCATGCGCCGTACGACCCGGACGAATCTGGGGGCCATCTTCGTCCCCAGGTCCGGCTGCGCGGCCAGGAAGGCGGTGAAGGCCGCCGGGTCGAAGGTGCCGGCCAGCGTTGCCATGACCTGGTCGCCGGCCACCGGGTCCGGCACCGCGTACACCGCGACGGCCACCGCGCCCTCGTACCGGGCGAGGATGTTCTCGATCGTCGCGGCGGCCAGGTTCTCGCTGTCCACGCGCAGCCGGTCGTCGGCGCGGCCCGCGAAGTAGAGGAAGCCGTCCGGGTCCCGGTAGAAGAGGTCGCCCGTCCAGTACCAGCCGCCCCGACGCCGGGCCGACTCCGCCTCCGGGTTGCGCCAGTAGCCCTCGAAGGGGTTGGGGCCCCGGTTCACCAACTCCCCTATCGCGGCGGTGCCGTTGAGCAGCCGGCCCGAGGCGTCCAGGTCCGCCGGAGGACACTCGGCGCGGGTCGCCGGGTCGACCACCGCGAGGTCGTCGCCCGGTGCCGCCCGGCCGACCGCGCCGGGCGGAGTGCCGGGCGTCCACCGCACCGCCGCCCCGCCCTCCGAGGACCCGTAGCCCTCCACCAGCCGTACCCCGAACCGCTGTTGGAAGGCCGCCGCGTCCACCGCGCCGGCCTCCGTGCCGAAGCCGAGCCGCAGAGGGTTGTCCCGGTCGTCGGGCCGGGCGGGGGTGGCCAGCAGGTACTGGACGGCCCGGCCCACGTACGTGAAGTAGGTCGCCCCGTACCGACGTACGTCGGTCAGGAAACCGGAGGCCGAGAAGCGGCGGCGCAGCGCGACCCCGGCGCCCGCCGCCAACGCCGGTGCCCAGTCCGCGATCACCGCGTTGCCGTGGAACATCGGCATGCAGACGTAGTGCACGTCGTCCGGGCGCACCCCGAAGTTCTCGGCCAGTGTCCGCCCGGCTGCGGCGAGCCTGCCCTGGGTGCAGATCGCCGCCTTGGGCGCGCCGGTCGAGCCCGAGGTGAAGTAGAGGAGGAGGCGGTCGGCGGGGGTGGCGCGGGAGGTGTCGGGCGCCGCGCCCGCGTAGGGGGCGAGCAGTGCCTCGTACTCCTCCGTGTCGGTCAACAGCAGGCGTATACCGGGGAGTTCGAGGTCGGCGAGGAGTGGAAGGTGGGTGCGGTCCGTGAGCAGGACCGGGCACTCGGTGTGCAGGATGTCGCGGGCCAGTTCGGGGCCCCGGCGGGTGGGATTGATGCCTGCGACGGCGGCACCGGCGAGGGCTGCCGCGCTCAACCACAGGGGATATTCAGGGGTGTTGTCGAGCAGGACGCCCACGTGCGGTTCGGCGCCCGGCGGCAGCAGGTCCGTCAGAAGCCCGGCCCTGGCCGCCGCGCCCGCGGCCACCTCGTGATGCGTGAGCGTCCGGTCCTCGCACCACAGCCCCGGCCGGTGGTCGCCCCACCGGGCCGCCACGAGTTCCGCGACCGTGCGCTTCCTGTCCTTGGACTCCATGGACTCCATGGGCGCGCACGGTAGTTGACGTATCGTCAGATGTGGAGGGTCACGGCATCTCCGCGAACTGGTCGGCCGGGAAGGTCTCCCCCGTCTGCTCGTCGACCACGTACGCGTCGTCCGTCCCGAAGAAGACGTCGCCGATCGGGTCGAAGATCTGGCTGTAGGTCACCATGAACCCGACGCAGAACACCACCACCACGCCCAGGAACCCGAGGATGCCCGCCAGGGCCAGCCCGTGCCGGACCGGGCTCGGGCGGTGGGCCGTGGCGTTGACCTGCTCGCCCTCGCTGTAGAAGACGGTGACGTAGTCGCCCTCGAGGACCGTGCCGGAGCCGTGCGGCTCGTCGAAGCGGATGGTGCGGCCGTCGCGCGCGACGAACTCGTACACGTGGTTCAGTGTTGTATGCACCGAAGAGTCGCCGGAGCCGCCGCTCGTCGTCGTGTACGTGCGCAGACAGCGCGCCTCGGCGGTCAGGCCGCTGTTCCATGCCTGGCGTATCCGCAGCCCCCGGCGGATCAGGGCCGCCGCCATCAGCGTGGTGATCACGATGATGAATGTCGGCCCCGCGTAGAACATGAAGTCCATGGCCGTTCCCCCGGTCTCTTGTTCGGTACGGCTCCCCGTACGCCGCCTCACCTGGTCCTGCGGGCGTACGGGGAACGTACCCGTGGGGGGACGTGGATTTACTCAAGGGAAGCTCAGAATCTGGCGTCCGAGCAGGCGTAGAACGCGTTCGCCGTGTCCGCGATGGTCCACACCGCGACGATCACATGCCGACCGCTGAGCCCGGACGGCAGGGTGCCCGTGTGGGAGAGGGTGGCCGGCGGACGCTGGCCGTTGTAGGGGACGGTGAGGAACGGGGTGAGGTTGAGGTCCGAACGGGCGAGGGCATGGTTCTGGTTCCAGCCCGGCTTCGTGACGTAGTACTTGAAGTCGGTCGTGGCGTGCATGGCGGTGAACTGCCAGCGGAACGTGTAGCTCTGACCGCCCGTCACCGTGGTGGCCGGCCAGGTGCCGCCGGACGGGGTCTTCGGCTGGTCGAGCGCGCCGAAGTTGGCGTGGTTGGCCGAGCAGATCCGGCCGTCGGCCGGTCCTGCTGCCGGGAAGCCCTTGGGGCCCTCGACGCTCTGCGGCTCCCACTGGATGTCGCCGCAGCCCGTCACGGTGCCGTTCTGACAGAGCTTCTGCCTGCTGATGGGGAGGTCGGTGTAGCCGTGACCACTGGCACCGCCGGTGGTGAGGACGAGCGCGCCGGTGGTGGCCAGACCGACCACCGCAGCGCACAACTTGGTCTTTTTGCGCATGCTGCCGCTCCTGCTGAACGTGGGGGAGGTTCAAGGGAGGAAGTGAGCCGTGCAGGTCTAGACCAAGTCCCAGATTATTACCGTCCCATGAGCATGTCCAGACCAATCACAGGCCCGACTCCCCCACTCTCACGGCCCCTGCTCGCTCCGCCCCGCGCAGAACGCCACCGTCAGGTCCTTCACCAGCACCTTGCGTTCGTAGTCGTCCAGTTCGACCAGGCCGCGCATGGTCAGCCGGGTCACCGTGTCCTCCACCGAGTCCACGACCGAGGTGAGCGCGGCGGCCCGGTGCTGGGCGTCCAGGGCCGCGATGCGGCGGCGGGTCATCGCGGCGGCGACCTCGGGGGCGTACTCGACCCGGACCGGCAGGACGGAGAACACCTCCAGGCCGACCGCCGCCGTGTCCGCCGCGACGACGCGGGTCAGCGCGTCCCCCGCCGTCTCCATCGCCCGGCGTCCCGCGCCCGGCATCTCCACCGGCACCCGGACCAGCGCCGCCTCGACACACTCGCGCAGATACGCCTCGTGGTCCTCGACGCCGAGCGTGGCCCGCGCGGTGTCCCGCACCCGCCACACCACGAGGGCGACGACCCGCAGCGCGACCCCGCTCGCGTCGGCCGCCGCCATCGGCTCGCCGCGCCAGTGCCGCAACCGTACGTCGACCCGGGCGCGCAGCAGCAGCGGGTTGACCCACAGCAGGCCGGTGCGCCGGACCGTCCCCCGGTAGCGGCCGAACAGGCCGAGCACCCAGGCCCGTCCGGTCCGGCCCCGCGCCAGTCCGCCGAAACCGAACAGGGCAAGGGCACCCGTTCCCGCGTACGCCGCCCACTGGGCGGGACCGAGACCGGCGCCCGCGTAGGTCGCCGGCAGGCGCAGCGCCTCCGTCGCGAGGTGCGGCAGCGCACCCGCCCACCAGGTGGTGAGCACGCCCCCGGCCACCCCGGTGGCACCGGCGAGCAGGCCGACCGCGCCGGGCAGCACCCGCGCCGGGCGCTCGACCAGGTCGGGGTCGACGGTCGGGGCCGCCGGGCGTGGAGCGGCCTGTGCGGGTCTGCGGATGCGCGGCTGCTCACCCGTACCCTGTCTGCGCCCTACGACCGCCGGCCTCAGGGGTACCAGGGTCGGGTCGGGTTCGTCGCGGAACAGGAGGTGGACGGGGATCTCGGTGGTCGCCTCGTTCTGGATGAGCCGGGCGGGCCGGGGGCCGCTGTCCGGGGGTCCCTCGGGTTCCGGTGTCTGTTCGGTCGTCGTACTCATGTGTGCCTCCAGCCTCCGCGCCAGATGCGTTCGCCCTTGCGTTCCTGCTTGTGCGTACGAGCCTTGTGCTGACGAGCCTTGTGGTTAGGAGAAGAGGCGGCGCCAGGTCTCCGGGCCCGGGTAGCCGTCGGCCGCGCCGCCCCGCCAGCCCTGGGCTCGCTGGAAGGCCTGGACCGCGCGCCGGTCCTCCTCGTTCCAGCGCGAGTCGGGCCGGGTCGTGTAGTAGCGGCCGAATCCCTTCCACACCAGCTGCTGTGCGAGCCGGCTGATGTGCGGGCCGTCGGCGCCCGGCCGGAACAGGGCCCGCCCCGGGAACACGGGGACCGCCTGGTCGGCGGAGGGCGGGCCGGCCGCGCCCGGGAACGTGGCGGACGGGGGCGTTCCCGCAGGGGATTCGGGAGCCGTCCCCGGGGTGGTCGCGGGGGTCGTTGCCGGCTGGGTCGCGGGGAGCGTCTGGGGCGGCTGCCCTGCGGTGTTGTCGCCGATGTCCCGGCCCGTCCCGCTCACCAGCAGTGCCCAGGTGCGCGGGCCCGGCAGTCCGTCCGCCGCCGAGCCCGTCCAACCCTGGGCCCGCTGGAACGCCCGGGTCGCCCTGCGGTCCGCGTCCGACCAGCGCGGGCCCGGACCCGAGGTGTAGTAGCGGGCGCCGCCGCGCGCCACGAGCATCCGGCCGAGCAGGGTGACGTACCTGTTGTTCGCGCCCGGACCGAAGTAGGCCCGGCCGGGGAACCGGACCACCGGGTCCGGGGAGGCGCCGGGGGCCGCGCCCCCCGTCGTACCGCCCGTCGTACCGCCCGTACCGTCCGTACCGCCGGAATCGCCCCGGTCGCCCGGCTCGCTCGGGTCGTCCGGGTCCGAGGTGCCGCCCGTGCTCGCGGCGAGGCCCTTGTAGCGGTAGGCCTGATAGCGGTCCGAGTGACTCCAGTACGCGAACGGGGTGGCCTGTCTGCGGGCGTGCGGGCGGGTCTCCTCGTAGGCGATGTAATAGGTGTGCGTGTAGTCCGTCCAGCCGCCGAAAATGACGACGTGTGAGCCCTTCTCCGGGTCCGACGGATTGTGGAACAGGAGAATGTCGCCGGGCTGGAGATCCTCTTTGGTAATCCGCACGCCGTACTTGTCGAGGCTGCCCGTCCATTCGTTCCCGGCGAGGTTCCAGGCCATGGAGACGAAGCCCGAACAGTCCTGCCGGTAACCGTCCCCCCAATAGGTGCTCATGCTGTACGGCACCCGCGCGGCGACCCAGGTCCTGGCCCGGTTGACGATCTCCGCGCGGGTCGTCACCCGGAGCTTGCCCGACGCCGGTTTCCCGGACGGGCCGTGCAGTGGCGCCTTGCCTCCCTGCGGGGTGTCGGGCTCGTCACCTGCGGGTACGCCCGGACGCTGGGGCGCGTGCGGGGCGGCCGCGGCCGGCAGGGCGTGGCCGGCGCCGAGGACGGTGGAGGCCGCCGCGGCGACGACGAGGGTCCGCCTGACCGCCGTACGGGCGGGTCCTGGACCCGTGCCCGACACCGGCCCTGAATAGGGTGCGGCCCTTCGTCCGTGAACGCATCCGGGGCATTCGCAGTCGCTCGCGGGATCGAATTCCTCGAATACCGGAGTCGCCATACGATTCCCCTCACTCACCCGGCGATGACTTGCGCGCTTCTCCACGCTCGCAGTTTCTCAACTGTCACCCGCTGTCGCATGTTGACGGTCCGAATGATGTACAGCCGGCCCACGGCCCCGGCGCGACACTCCGGTGGTCCGGACCACGCACCGGTGTCGGGTAGAGTTGTCGACGTCACCGCGCGCCGCTAGCTCAGTTGGTTAGAGCAGCTGACTCTTAATCAGCGGGTCCGGGGTTCGAGTCCCTGGCGGCGCACAGACACACGACAGGCCCTCCGCTCAGCGGGGGGCCTGTTCGCGTGCGCCCGGCGTCACGCCCGGCAGTACGCGCCCCGGAAGATCGCCGGGGATTTCCTCGAACACTCAGGGAGACAATACGTAAGCACTTCGGCATCATCCGCGCACAACCGGTCGCAGTCACACCAATCGGGCTCAACAGCCGTCACAATGGGCGCGTATGACCGGTAAACACCATGTTTCGCGTCTTGCGATCATGCTGAACGGCATAGAACCCTGGGCTGCAAGATGCTGCGGATACGCGGCACTTGGGGGCGGGACCGGTTGCGTTGACACGGGGATGGGGCCCCGTTCATGAACAGATGCCGAGGGGGGCATCATGCAACCGGAAGGGCACACTTCCATGTCTATAGAGTGTGGATGACGTGGGGGCCGTGGTCCTTTACTGATGCGTTTGTGAAGGCCGAGGGGGGCCGAGCGAACGCATAGGAACCGACAAACACGCGGTGACCCGCGTGTGGGGGGATGACTCATGACGTCGACGCCGACGGGCGCCCGGCATAACTTCGACGGATCACAGACGACCCAGCTCAGGCTGCCGTCGAACCGGACCGGCGGTTTCCGCCGGATCAAGAAGACCCTGCCGAAGTACGACTACGAGCACTACAGCCGGCTCGCCGGACCCCTCACACAGCCCGACCCGACCAAGCCGTACACGGTCAAGTACCGGTCCCTGCTCTCGCAGGAGCCGCACCGACTGCGAGCCGCGCTGATGCTGGGCGCCGCTCCGCTGCTCTCCATCGTCCTGCTCGTCTGGCTGCTCCAGCCCGCGCACTGGACCGAACGCGACTACCCGGCCTACGACTTCCTGCCGGCGCTCGACATCGTGATGCTCGTCTCGATCGGTCTGATCGAGCTGTTCCGCTGCCTGAACGTGCTGTCGAACGCGCACGCGACCCTGGTCGCCCGCGACCCGATCCCGGTGGTGCCCGAGACCGGCACCAGAGTCGCCTTCCTCACCTCCTTCGTGCCCGGCAAGGAGCCGCTGGACATGGTGACGAAGACGCTCGAAGCCGCGGTGCGGATCCGGCACCGCGGCCTCATGCATGTCTGGCTGCTGGACGAGGGCGACGACCCGGATGTGAAGGCGGTCTGCGAGCGCCTGGGCGTGCACCACTTCTCCCGCAAGGGCGTCTCGAAGTGGAACCAGCCCAACGGCCCGCACCGCGCCAAGACCAAGCACGGCAACTACAACGCCTGGCTCGACGCGCACGGCGACGACTACGACTTCTTCGCCTCCGTCGACACCGACCACGTCCCGCTGCCCAACTACCTGGAGCGGATGCTCGGCTTCTTCCGGGACCCGAACATCGGCTTCGTCATCGGCCCGCAGGTCTACGGGAACTACGACAACTTCGTCACCAAGGCCGCCGAGTCGCAGCAGTTCCTCTTCCACGCGCTGATCCAGCGGGCCGGCAACCGCTACGGCTCGCCCATGTTCGTGGGCACCAGCAACGCCGTACGCATCAAGGCGCTGAAGCAGATCGGCGGCCTGTACGACTCGATCACCGAGGACATGGCGACCGGCTTCGAGATCCACCGCCACAAGAACCCGGCGACGGGCAGGAAGTGGCGCTCGGTCTACACGCCGGACGTGCTCGCGGTCGGCGAGGGGCCCAGCGCGTGGACGGACTTCTTCACGCAGCAGATGCGCTGGTCGCGCGGGACGTACGAGACGATCCTCACGCAGTACTGGAAGGGCTGGTACTCGCTGCCGCCGAGCAAGCTCTTCAACTACACGATGATGATCATCTTCTACCCGATGTCCGCCCTCAACTGGATCCTCGCGGCGCTGAGTTGCGCGCTGTTCCTGGGCCTGGGCGCCTCGGGTGTGAACATCGACCCGACCGTGTGGCTGATGCTCTACGGCAACGCCTCGGCGCTCCAGATCGGTCTGTACATCTGGAACCGGCGGCACAACGTCTCCCCGCACGAGCCGGAGGGTTCGGGTGGTGTGGCGGGCATGGTGATGTCGGCGCTGTCGGCGCCGCTCTACGCGAAGGCGCTCATCGATTCCGCGCTGCGGCGCAAGAGCAAGTTCGTGGTCACGCCCAAGGGCGACTCGGCGAGCCCGGACCGCTGGTTCGGGACGTTCCGGTACCACTGGTACTTCATCCTGATCTTCGGCGGCTCGATCGCGGCCGGCTTCGCCTTCGGGCACTCGCACCCCGCGATGATCATCTGGGCGACGTTCGCCACGGGGATCACCGCGACGCCGATCGTCGTCTGGCGGCTCATGCTGCGCCAGGAGAAGAAGAAGCTCGCCGCCCGTCCGGCCGGCGCCGAGCCGCAGGATGCCGTCCCCTCGCCGTACCCGACGGTGCCGGCCCAGCCGACGGCACAGACGCCACACGCCCCGCACGCCCCCCACTCCACCCATGCGCCGCAGCACAAGCCCCAGTGGGCCGCATCGGGCGGGACGGGCGAGGGCAGCGTGGGGAGCGGGGGCAACGACCAGACCATGCAGATTGCCCTTGGTGGACTTGGGGGACGTAAGGAATGAATGACCGTGCAGGCCGCCGCCGCGCCCGTCGTCTCGCGATAGGCACGGCGGTGGTCCTCGCGTTGGCGGGGATGAACGGGCCGTGGGTGTACCGCTTCAGCACCGAGAAGTACCACGACTACAAGATCAACAGACCGGAGTACAAGGCCGAGAACGGCAAGTGGGAGGTGGTGAACTTCCCGGAGGAGTACCGGCAGAACACCATCCACGCGGCCCTGTTGCACACCGGCAAGGTCCTGCTCGTCGCGGGCTCCGGCAACAACGCGGACAACTTCGACGCGAAGAAGTTCGACACCCGCATCTGGGACCCGGTCAAGGGCACGATCAAGAAGATCCCGACGCCCGCCGACCTGTTCTGCACCGGCCACACACAGCTCGCCAACGGCAACCTGCTGATCGCGGGCGGCACCAAGCGGTACGAGAAGCTCAAGGGTGACGTCACCAAGGCGGGCGGCCTGATGGTCGTCCACAACGAGAACCCGGACAAGCCGATCACCCTGCCCGCAGGCACCAAGTTCACCGGCAAGGAGAACGGCAAGACGTTCGTGTCGAAGGACCCGGTCGTCGTGGAGCGCGCGACGAAGATCTTCGACAAGGCGACGGGCGCGTTCCTGCGCAACGAGCCGGGGCTCGGCCGGATCTATGTCGAGGCGCAGAAGAAGGGCGCCAAGTACGAGACCGGTACGCAGGACAACTACCGCGTGCAGGGTCTGTCGGGCGCCGACTCCCGCAACACGTACGGCATCGCCGAGAAGCTCGCCCTGGACAAGAAGGACTTCCAGGGCATCCGCGACGCCTTCGAGTTCGACCCGGTCGCCGAGAAGTACATCAAGGTCGACCCGATGAACGAGGCCCGCTGGTACCCGACGCTCACCACCATGTCGGACGGCAAGATCCTCAGCCTCTCCGGCCTGGACGAGATCGGCCAGCTGGTGCCGGGCAAGAACGAGGTGTACGACCCTAAGACCAAGAAGTGGACGTACACGACGCACACCCGCCAGTTCCCGACGTACCCGGCGATCTCGCTGATGCAGAACGGCGAGATGTTCTACTCGGGCGCGAACGCGGGCTACGGACCCGACAACGTCGGCCGTGACCCCGGAATCTGGAACGTGGCGACGAACAAGTTCACCAAGCTGAAGGGGCTGAGCGACCCCAACATGCTGGAGACCGCCGGGACGGTGCTGCTGCCGCCGGCGCAGGACGAGAAGTACATGGTGATCGGCGGGGGCGGGGTCGGCGAGTCCAAGCTCTCCAGCAAGAAGACCCGTCTGATCGACCTCCTGGCGGCGGACCCGAAGTTCACGGACGGGCCGTCCCTGGAGAAGGGCACGCGCTACCCGCAGTACTCGATCCTCCCCGACGACACGGTGATGATCTCGGGCGGCTCGGAGGACTACCGGGGCCGTGGCGCCTCCAACATCCTCCAGGCCCATATGTACGACGCGACGACCGGGAAGCTGCGGAGGGTCGCCGACCCGCTGGTGGGGCGTAATTACCACTCGGGTTCGATTCTGCTGCCCGACGGGCGGATCATGTTCTTCGGCTCGGACTCCCTGTACGCGGACAAGGCCGACACCAAGCCGGGCAAGTTCGAACAGCGCATCGAGATCTACACGCCGCCGTACCTGTACCACGACGCGCAGCCCTCGCTGTCGGGCGGCCCGCAGACGATCGCCAGGGGCGCGTCGGGCACCTTCAAGTCGGCGCAGGCGTCGACGATCAAGACGGCGCGTCTGATCCGCCCGAGCGCGTCGACGCACGTCACGGATGTCGACCAGCGCTCCATCGCCCTCGAGCTGAAGAAGACGAAGGACACCCTCACGGTGACAGTCCCGAAGAACCGGAACCTGGTGGAATCGGGCTGGTACATGCTGTTCGTGACGGACGGCCAGGGGACTCCGAGCAAGGCCCAGTGGGTCAAGGTGCCTTGACCCACCCGGCAGAACACCGGGCGCCCTTCATTCGAAGGGCGCCCGCTTCCGTATCGTCAGAGCCGTACTGACGTGCATCCCATGATGGCGAGGGCGTTCTCGATTCCCTGCTCGAGGACCTCGTCGGAGAACTTCCGGTCGGAGAGCGCGCGGGACAGCTGCAGTGTTCCCACCGCCATGGTGAAGAGCCCGACGGCCCGGCCGCGGGCGGACTGCGGGTCCCCGGGTGCCAGGCGGGCGGCGAACTCGTCCACGATGGCTTTGGCACCGTGGGTGTAGGCGTCCTTGGTTCCGTCACCGCAGCGGCCGATCTCGTCCAGCAGGGCGGCGTTCGGACAACCGAGGCCGGGGTTGTCCCGGTGCTCGGGCGACAGATACGCGCGGATGAGATCCTCCAGTCCCTCACGGCCGGGCCGCAGCGCGTCGAACTGCTGCACCTGCGCGCGCAGTTCCTCGGCGACGACGTGGGCGACGAGGTCGTCCTTGGACTCGAAGTGGGCGTAGAACGCGCCGTTGGTGAGTCCGGCGTCCGACATCAGCGTGGAGATGCCGGAACCGTCGATGCCGTCCTGCTTGAACCGGCGGCCGGCCCGCTCGATGATCCGCTGCCGCGTGACCTGCTTGTGCTCCTTGGTGTAACGCGCCACAGCTTCCTCCCCAGCTTTGCCGGACCATTGCCTCGCATCCCAGCCTAATCTATTGTCTGATGTACGTAATATTACGATCGACAGGTGACTGTTGTCGATCTATCGTCCAGCAGACGGCAGGCCCGGCCCGACCGCCCCCGCCCGCAGAACCAGGAGAGCGATGATGCTCAGCCCGAGCCGCAACGTGTCACGACTGCTGACGGACTCCGCGTCCCGACACCCCGAGCGCACCGCGATCGTCTTCGGCGAAGACCACATCACGTACGCCGCCCTCGACGCGGCCGCCAACCGTGTCGCGAACCTGCTCGTCGCGCGCGGGATCCGGCCGGGCGACAAGGTCGCCCTGTCCTGTCCCAACCTCCCGCACTTCTCCACCGTCTACTTCGGCATCCTCAAAGCCGGCGCCGCGGTCGTGCCGCTGAACGTGCTGCTGAAAGCCCGGGAGGTCGCCTATCACCTCGCCGACTCCGACGCGAAGGCGTACTTCGCCTTCGAGGGCACGCCGGAGCTGCCGATCGGACAGGCCGCGTGGGAGGGGTTCCGGGCGACCGAGGGCTGCACCGAGTTCTTCCTGATCGAGAGCGGTGCCGCCGCGCCGGCCGAGGGAGGGACGCCGGAGTCGTATCGGACGGTCGTCGCCGAGCAGCCCGTGACGTTCCGTACGGTCGAGCGCGACGACGACGACACCGCGGTGGTCCTCTACACCTCCGGTACGACCGGGCACCCCAAGGGCGCGGAGCTGCGCCACCGCAATGTGTACGACAACGCGCTCACCGGCCGCGACCTGTTCGACGCCGATCCCGGGCGCCCCGACACCTACCTGTGTGTACTGCCGCTGTTCCACTCCTTCGGCCAGACCGTCATCCAGAACGGCGCCTTCGCGTTCGGCGGCACGATCGTGATGCAGCCGAGGTTCGAGGCGCAGGCGGCCCTGCGTCTCATGACCGCCCACGACGTGACGTTCTTCGCCGGGGTCCCGACGATGTACTGGGGGCTGCTCGCGGCACTCGACGAGACGGTCGACGTGGCCCGCCTGGCGGCGAACCTCCGCGTGGCCGCGGCCGGCGGTTCAGCGCTGCCCGTCGAGATCCACAAGGAGTTCAAGGACCGCTTCGGTGTGACGATCCTCGAAGGCTATGGGCTGTCCGAGACCTCGCCGATCGCGTCCTTCTCCCGTTTCGGGGAGGAACCCCGTGTCGGCTCGATCGGGGTGCCCATTCCGGGCGTGGAGATGAGGCTCATCCGCGACGACTGGTCGGATGTGGAGGGCGGCCCCGAGGAGATCGGGGAGATCGCCATCAGGGGACACAACGTCATGAAGGGCTACTACAAGCGGCCCGAGGCCACGGCCGAGGCGATCAAGGAGGGGTGGTTCCGCTCCGGCGACCTCGCCCGCAAGGACGAGGACGGCTTCTACTACATCGTCGACCGGTCCAAGGACATGATCATCCGGGGTGGCTTCAACGTCTACCCGCGCGAGATCGAGGAGGTGCTCATGGAGCATCCCGCGGTCTCGCTGGTCGCCGTGATCGGCGTACCGCACGAGTCCCACGGCGAGGAGATCAAGGCCGTCGTGGTCAAGAAGGCAGGAAGCGGCACGACCGAGGACGAGCTCATGGCCTGGGCGAAGGAGCGGCTCGCCGCGTACAAGTACCCGCGCGTCGTCCAGTTCGCCGACGAACTGCCCCTGACCCCGACCGGCAAGATCCTCAAACGCCGGCTCTCCTGAGCGGGCCGGCTGTCGGTACCGGTAGCGCGCACACGGCCGGGTGGGCGCCATGTCGGCATCCGCAGGCCGCCGTCGGCGTCCGCACGCCGCCGTCGGCGTCCAACCGCCGGCCCACCGACGCGCTTTCCGTGGTCATGTCTCAGACGGCGGGGCGGGTAGTGCCGCGTGGTAGCGGGACCTCGTGGTCATCGACGGCGCACCGCACTCGTCGTGAGCGGTGTTCACCGCTGCCGCTGCCTGGCTGTGCCTGCCGTGCATACGCCGAAGCGCCCGAGGAAGGGACTCCCACGGGCGCCGGGTGTTGAGCGCTCTGGTCAGGCGGTGTGGGTGGGGTAGTCGGTGTAGCCGGCCGCGCCGCCGCCGTAGAAGGTGGCGGGGTCGGGGTCGTTCAGGGGTGCGCCCGCGCGTATGCGCTCGACCAGGTCGGGGTTGGCGAGTGCCATCGAGCCCACGGTGATGACGTCGGCGATGCCGTTGTCGATGTCCTTGGCGCGGGTGGCGATGTCGGTGCCGGCGCGGTTGAGGATCAGCGTGGTGGGCCACAGCTTGCGGAGCGTGTGCAGGAGTTCCTCGTCGCCGCCGTGGGCGAGGTGCAGGTAGGCGAGGTCGAGGGGGGCGAGGGCGCGTACGAGGTGCGGGTACAGCTCGTGGGTGTCGTCCTCGGTGAGGTCGCCGAGCTGGAACGGGTTGCCGGGCGAGAGCCGGATGCCGGTGCGGTCGGCGCCGATCTCGTCGGCCACGGCGGTGGCGACCTCCACCGCGAAGCGGATGCGGTTGTCGAGGGAGCCGCCGTACTGGTCGGTGCGCTGGTTGGTGGTGGGGAAGAAGAACTGGTGGACCAGGTAGCCGTTGGCGCCGTGGATCTCGACGCCGTCGGCGCCGGCCTCGATGGCGGCCGCGGCGGCCCGCCGGAAGTCGTCGACCGTGGCGGCGACCTCGTCGGTGGACAGGGCGCGCGGCTCCGGCATCTCCTGCATTCCGGAGGCGGTGAACATCTGGCCCGCCGGCCTGATCGCGGAGGGGGCCACCGGCTGCCGGTGGTGGGGGGTGTTGTCGGGGTGGGAGATGCGTCCGACGTGCATGAGCTGGATGACGATACGTCCGTCGGCCTTGTGCACGGCGTCGGTGACCTTGCGCCAGCCGGCGATGTGCTCGTCGGTGTGGATGCCCGGGGTCACCGGGTAGCCCTGGCCGTCGGCGGAGGGCTGGGTGCCCTCGGTGATGATCAGGGCGTGCGAGGCGCGCTGGGCGTAGTACTCGGCGTTGAGATCGGTCGGCACGCCGTCCGGGGTGGCCCTGCTGCGGGTCAGGGGCGACATCGCCAGCCGGTGCGGCAGAGAGATCTTTCCGGCGACGGTCGGGGTCCACAGGCTGTCGAGCATGCGTTGCTTCCTCAGGTTGGTGGTGGCGGACATCCGGTGGGCCGGGCGTTCCCGGTGGCGAGACCGAGGGGACATCCGCCAGGAGCATGGATGGATTGCATTACGTTCATACTGTTTTACTGGGTGACGGGCGGCACAGGAATGGCAGGTACTGCCGTGAAGGGCGTACTTCAGGAACCGCTCGGGATACTGGAACCGCACTCCGTGCCCGGCACCCGGTCGGTCGCGGGTGCGGCCGGGGCGCTCAGAGGGCTTCGCTGACCCGGCCGATGTACTCGCCCAACTGGTACTCGACGTCGAGGCCTTTTTCGGCGACCAGCGCGCCGAGCCCGACCGCACGCGCGCCGAAGCCCGGCTGCGTGAGCGTGCCGGCGAACTCGCCGAAAGCCGCGACCAGGTGGGCGTCCGGCGGCAGCGTCGCCCGGTTCACCTGGGACTTCGCGGTCGCGATTGCCTGCCGGTCGAAGGAGGCGAGACGGGCGACCGTCGCGTCGACGAAGGCGTCGAGCTCCGCGTCGGGCAGGGTCCGGGTGACCCAGCCCCAGCGCTCGGCGATGTCGGCGTCGTAGTCGGCGCTGGTCAGGATCGCCTCCAGTGCGCGGTCGCGACCGATCGAACGGGGCAGGCGTTCGCCGCCGCCACCGCCGGGGACGAGGCCGAGGCCGACCTCGGGCTGGCCGAAGAACGCCTTCTCGCGGCTGGCGTAGCGCAGGTCGCAGGCGAGGGCCAGCTCATTGCCCGCGCCCCGGGTACGGCCCCGGATGGCCGCGATGCTGACGAACGGAGCCTTGGTCAGCCGCAGGACCATGTCGGTCCACAGCGGGTTGTCGTCCTCGTGCTCGGGCAGGGGGAGGTCGGCGGCCGCGCCGGCGTCGAAGTGGTTGATGAAGAAGTCGGGGAGTTCGCTGGCGAAGACGACGACCTGGATGTCCGGGTCGTTCTCGAGGTCCGCGATGATCTTGTGCAGTGTCACGATCGACTCGGGAACCACCAGGTTCACGGGAGGATTCGAGAACGTGATTTTCGCGGTCCGCGGAGTCGTCCGCTCAAGGCGGATCGTGCTGGGCTGGCTCATGGCGTGGTTCCGTTTCGTGTTTCGTAGGGGGCTTGGGCTTCGGCTTGGGTTTGGGTTTGGGTTTGGGTTTGGGTTTGGGCGCGGGCTTCGGCTTGGGTTTGGGCTTGCGTGGCCGTGATCGCGGTCGGTGACCACGGAGCTATCGCCTGATTACTCAGGGGAGTTGCGGGTAGAGCACCGAGACGCCCCCGGACAGGGCTGCCTGTGCCTGGCGGGCCGCGTTGTCGGCGAGGATCTCGTAGGCGCCGGCGGCGATGCCGTCCACGGCTATGCGCGCGATGTCGGCGGGGTCGGACTTTTCCGCGTCGACGGTACGGACCATGTCGGTGTCCATGTAACCCACGTGCAGACCGGCCACGCGGATGCCCTGGTCGGCGAGTTGCACGCGCAGGGTGTTGGTGAGCGACCACTCCGCGGACTTGGCGGCGCAGTAGGCGCCGAATTCCGGGAAGCTGACCCAGGACAGGCCGGACAGGACGTTCAGCATGGCCCCGCCGCCGTTGGCCGCGATCTGGGGTGCGAAGGCGCGGGCCACCGTCAGGGTGCCGAGGTAGTGGGTGTTCATCTCCAGGCGGATGTCGTCCAGGTCGGCGGTGAGCAGGTCGGCGCCGGTGGAGGAGCCCGCGTTGTTGACCAGGACGGTCACATCGCCGGTGGCCTTGGCGGCGGCCGCGACGGAGGCGGGGTCGGTGATGTCGAGCGCGATCGGCCTGGCGCCGGGCAGGTCGACCTGGTCGGGGTTGCGGGCACCGGCGTAGACGGTGGCGCCGCGACTGAGCAGCTCGGCGGCGAGGGCCCGGCCGAAGCCCCGGTTCGCTCCGGTGACAAGGGCGGTGCTGGCGGAGAGGTCCATGAAGGTTCCCGGTGAAGTGGAGAGGAGATGACCAGAGCGCTGAGGGCACGACCCGACGCGGGCCCAGGTCCATTAAATTACGATCGTAAGAGTAAACAGGCCGAGTGGGTGATCGCAACCAACCGCACTGGTGAATGACGCTGAGCAGTCAAGGAGCTGAACGATGCGGGCAAGGCGGCGCGCCGGTGGGGGCTTGTCGCGCAGTTCCCCGCGCCCCTAGGTAGGTGATCGGCACCCCCTGTTGACAAGGAGCGCCGAGTCGCTTTTAGGGGGCGCGGGGAACTGCGCGACAAGCCACGGACGGCCCGCAGCCGACCACGCGCAGAACCCCCCACCCCCTAAGTCACTTGCTGGCCTTCGCAAGCCCGAGCGCATAAGAAGCCCACCACTGCCCGGCCTTGGGCCCCCCCTTGCACTCCCCGTCCGACTCCCCCGGCCGCTTGACCCACAGATACGCGTCCACCAGCGGATCAGCCGTCTTCACCGTCGGAGACTCCCCCAGTGCCCTCCCAGGCGGGTTGCACCAGTTCTCCTCGGCCTTCCCGCCGGTGTAGGGCCCGTTGCCGTTGCGGGACGTGTCGACCACGAAGTGCTTGCCGCCCACCTTCGCCGACAGTTCCTTGCCGTACGCGATGGAGTCCGCCGTGGAGTAGAAGTTGGACACGTTGACGGAGAACCCGTCCGCCTTCTCGATCCCCGCCCACTTGAGGGGCTCGAAGATCTGGTCGGGATGCGTCCACCCGGCGTTCCCGGCGTCCAGGTACACCTTGGTGTTCGGCAGCGCCGACAGCGTGTCGATCGCCCCGCTCAGCAGGTCGTACCGCTCCTCGTGGAACTCGTCCTGCGTGCACCCGTCCACGAGGTGGAGGATCGCGTCCGGTTCCAGGATCACCGTGGCCGCACGGTCGCCGATGCCCTTGGCGACGCCGTCGATCCAGGCGCGGTAGCTGTCGCCGTCGGCGGCGCCTCCGCTGGAGTACTGGCCGCAGTCGCGGTGCGGGATGTTGTAGAGGACGAGGAGTGCGGAGCGGTCCGCCTTCTGCGCGGCCTCCGTGAAGCCTCGGGCCTCCGCCTCCGGGCTCTCCGGGCTGATCCACTCGCCGGTCGGCTGCTCGGCGATCTTCCGGATCTGCTCGGCGTCCGTCGTCTTGTCGTTCTTGACGTACGCGGCGACCTGTTCCGCCGCGTTGCCGTCGGGGTTCACCCAGAACGGGTTGGTCCCCTTGGGCTGTTGGGTGATCCTGGCTGCCGCCTCCTTGGCCGGCTCGTCGCCGTCCCCCTTGTCGGCGGACGAGGAACAACCGGTGAACAGCAGTGCCGCCCCCAGCACCGCCACGGACGCCCTCCCCCAGGGCGCCCCCTTACTGCCGAACATCGAACTCCCCCTCGGGTGCACTGTCCTGGTCCCCCCTGGATGCAGTGGCGTAAGCCTCAATCCTGACATAGGTGGCCGGGCGCCCACGAGATCGTCCGTTCGTTGTCGGCTAGCTGTTACAGCGTGTTCGGGCGGGGTATCCGGACGTCTCCGGCCCCGAACGGCGGGGCCCGGGGCGGCAGCTGAGGGCGGGGCTGAGGGACAGTTCGTTGAGCCGTCCACTACCCGCGTACCTGCGTGAATGACGCAGAGCCACCACACGGGGACTTGGCGTTAATCTCCCCTAGGCCTGGGCGCTCATACGTTCTACAGTCGTGCCCGGGCGGCCCAGCCCGGGCCAACAGTTCACCGTCCGCGTTTCGGGGGCGGGGACGGAACCTCCCGCGCCGGTCGCCGGGTTACTCCCGCAGCCCGAGCGCGCGCGGTCGAGGGCCGGCCCGGTCGGCGGCCATGGGGGGAGCGGGTCGCCGACCGGGCAGGGCGGGGGCATGGGGGCTCTCCGGAGACACGGGTTCAGGCTGTTCAGGCTGTTCAGGCTGCCATTCCTGTCAGGTACGCCGACACGATCACGTTCGCCGTGTAGGTGCGGGTGGCCCGGTCGAACGTACCGCCGCAGGTGATGAGCCGTAGCTCCGCGCGGCCCGACTGCCGCGTGCCGTAAGCCTGTTGGGCGTCGAAGCGCTCGCGCGGCAGGACCCGGATGTCGTCGACGGTGAACTCGGCGACCTTGCCGTCCGACCGGGTGACGCGGATCGTCGCGCCCGGCCGCAGGGTGCTGACCTTGTAGAAGACGGCGGGGCGGCTCTCGGTGTCGACATGCCCGACGAGCAGCGCGGCACCGGCGGCGCCGGGCCGGGTACCGGATCCGTACCAGCCCACGACGCCCGCCTGGTCGAAGGGCGGCGGGTCGATCGCGCCGCGCCGGTCGAGGCCGCGGGCCACCACCGGGGCCTGCACGCCCAGTGCGGGGATGTCCACGCGCTGCGGCAGGGCACCGCTCAACGGCTCGTGCGCGGGCGGGAGTTCGGGGTCCGGAGGGCGGCCCACGGCGGCTACGTCGCCGGTGGTGGGCGCGGATATGCCGTGGCGTACGTCGGTCACCTCGCGGCCCCACAGCCACAGCCCGAGGAGCAGCAGCGCCCAGGCCACGCCCATGGTCAGGCGCGCGGTGCCGGAGGAGCGTTCGTGGTCGTGGTCGGCGTAGGACATGACGGGTCAGTCCGTCCCACGGCCCCGGCGGAAACCGCGCACCGCCACGACGACCGCCGCGACGCCCGCGAGGACCAGCCCGACCACGGCCTGCCGGGTGCCGGGGCCCGCGCCGCGCGCGTCGTCGGCGAGGCGCTCGGCGGCGGCGAGTTCCTCCGCCGCGCCACCGCCACCGGCGGGCACGGGAGCGACGGGTGAGGCGGCGCCGCGCGAGGGCCCGGCCGAGGGGTTCGTGGAGGGACGGCCGGGGGACGGCTTTCCGGCCCCCGCACCCGGCCCTCCCTTCGCGAACACGGCGAGCGCGCCCTTGACCTTGCCGTGCTGTCCGTCGCAGCCGACGGTGACGTCGTACGTGCCCGGTGCGAGCGAGGAGCGGACGCGGGACCCGCCGACGAGCGCGCCGTCCGGCCCCTGCGCCGCGAGCAGCACATCGGCGACGAACGCCGCGGACTTCGCGGTCCCCGTCTTCCCCGTGCAGCCGCGCACGACCAGCCGTACGTCGGTGCCTGGCGCCGGGGAGGCCGGGGTCACCGTGACGCCCCCGCCGGCCGCGTACGCCACGGGCACGGCGGTGAGCGCGGCGGCGACCACGGCACCGGCACAGAGAGTGAGTCGCATGGAACTCATCGTGAACCTCCAGACACCTGGAGACTCCTCCTCCGGGCGGCGGTCCGCATCTCCGGAGCGGGTACGGCTGCTCCGTACGGGTTGCGACGGGTTTGGAGGCGTACCCGAAGGGCCGCCGAAGGGCCGCCCGAAGGTCTTGCCAGGGGGCGGGCTCAGACGCGGTCGACGAGGTCCGCGATGGAGTCGACGATCTTGGACGGGCGGTACGGGAAGTTCTCCACCTGGTCGGGGCCGGTCAGGCCGGTGAGGACCAGGAAGGTCTGCATGCCGGCCTCGATGCCCGCCAGGACGTCGGTGTCCATGCGGTCGCCGATCATCGCGCTCGTCTCGGAGTGAGCGCCGATCGCGTTCAGTCCGGTCCGCATCATCAGGGGGTTGGGCTTGCCCGCGAAGTACGGCTTCCGGCCGGTCGCCTTGGTGATCAGCGCGGCGACGGCACCGGTCGCGGGCAGCGGACCCTCGGTGGAGGGGCCGGTCTCGTCCGGGTTGGTGGCGATGAAACGGGCGCCGCCCTCGATCAGGCGTACGGCCTTGGTCATGGCCTCGAAGGAGTAGGTGCGGGTCTCGCCGAGGACGACGTAGTCGGGCTCGTGGTCGGTGAGGATGTACCCGATGTCGTGCAGGGCGGTGGTCAGGCCCGCCTCGCCGATGACATAGGCGGTGCCGCCGGGGCGCTGGTCGTCGAGAAACTTGGCGGTGGCCAGCGCCGAGGTCCAGATGTTGTCGACGGGCACCTCGAGGCCCATACGGCGCAGGCGGGCGTGGAGGTCGCGCGGGGTGTAGATCGAGTTGTTGGTGAGCACCAGGAACGGCTTGCCCGACTCGCGCAGCTTCTTGATGAAGGCATCGGCGCCGGGGATCGGCACGCCCTCGTGGATGAGCACACCGTCCATGTCGGTGAGCCACGAGTCGATGGGCTTGCGGTCTGCCATGTCCGGGTCTCCTGCTCCTGCACTGCTAGTCGCGTTGCGATGCGATGCGATGCGTTGCGATGCGTCCTGTTGCGGTTGTTGCGCATCGTTGCCGTACACGCGTACGAGATGGCGCGTGCGCCCCAGACTGTCACAGGCCGGATCTTGGGGGAATGGCCGGTTCAGGTCCGTCCCACGCCTCGGACCCGGGCGATCAGCACGACACCGCCGCCGGTCAGCAGCAGCGCGCACGCGATACCGGCGAGGCGGAGCGCGGTCTCGCGGCGACCGGTGCCGGCCAGCTCACCGGTGTGCGCCGGCCCGTCCCGTACGCCGGGTACGGGACGGGCCGAGGGCGGCCGCGACGCGGGATCCGACTCCTTCTGCGGCTCCGACGTCGACGCCTGGTCCGGGGCGAGGACGCGGAAGCGGTAGTCGTTGGACTGGCCGACCCAGTCGCCGTCGTCGGCGTGCCGCTGGACGACGGCCGCGTTGGCGACGATGTCGTTGGCCACCGCTCCGGCGCCGATGGCGAGCCGCACCTCCACGGAGAGGGTCCGTCCCGGCCCGACGGTGAACCCGGGGAATCCGTCGCCGTCGAAGACCCCGATGGTCTCGTCGGCGTCCGTGGCCTCGAACCGGACGGGGTAGGGGCGGGCGCGGTGCCCGTCGTAGAACTCCAGGCGGGGCTGAGCCGCCGTCAGGGCACGGCGTTCGTCGACGAGTACGAGGACGGGGTGGATGTCCGTGCAGGTGCGGGCGGTGTTGTTGGTGAGGTCGAGCCGCCAGGTCCGGTGCTCGCCACCGGCTTCGTAGGCGGCGGGGCCGCCGTGGATGCGGGTGGTGAGGGGGAAGTCACGGTCGGTGGGAGTGGCGGCGGCACAGCCGGCCGCGTGCGCGGGGACGGCCAGGGCTCCGGGTGCGGCGAGGAGGGCGGCTGTCGCGGTCGCGGTGACCGTTGCGGTGATGGTGTTGGTGACGCAGGTACACAGTCGCATGAACACATGACCATGCCGGAGAGGTGGGGGTGTCGGGCGACACCGCTCCGGGGCGGGCGGGGCCACGACCCGAACGGGCCCGCGAATGCGCCCGATCGGCGGAGACCGACCAGGGACACGGGGTCCTCCCGTTTCCCCGCCCGCCCCTCCCCTTACTCCGCCCGCCCGAACAGTGGTCCGAGGAGGAGTTGGGCCGCGCCCTCCGCCACTCCGCGTGCTCCGCCGGGGGCGACCTCGACGGGCACCGCCCGGTCGGCGCCCTCGCGCCGGGCGCGCTCGGCGAGAACGGCGGCGACTCCTCGTACGAACCGTTCCGGCTGCTCGGCGACGGTACGGCCGCCCAGCAGGACCCGGTCGATGTCGAGCAGCCCCACGAGGTTGGCGGCGCCGGCGCCGAGCACCCGGGCGGCCTCGTCCAGGTCGCCGCGAGCCACCGCGGCGAGGCACAGCGCCTCGATGCAGCCGCGGTCGCCGCAGCCGCAGGGGGGCCCGTCGAGCTGGATGACCTGGTGCCCGAACTCCCCGGCGCCGGTCCTGGCCCCCCGGTGCAGCGCCCCGCCGATCACCAGACCGGCGCCGAGCCCCGTACCGAGATGCAGATAGGCGAAGGAGCCGCCCTCTCCCCCGACCGCCAGCCCGAGCGCGGCGACGTTGGTGTCCTTGTCGACGGCGACCGCCATCCCGAGCCGCCGAGCCAGGGCGTCCCGCAACGGAAACCCGTCCCACTGAGGAAACCCGGTCACCCGATGCAGCACGCCCCGGGCGTGATCGAGGGGCCCAGGCAGAGCAACGCCAACCCCAAGCAGAACCCCGACCTGGAACCCCACCCGACGGGGCCCACCGGACCCCCCGCGCCCCCCGGACCCACCGGACCCCCCGGACCCGCCCGACCCCCCGGACCCACCGGATCCCCCGGACCCCCCGGACCCCCCGGACCCGCCGAGCTCACCAGAACCCTCGGGTCCGCCGGAACCGCCCAGCTCGCCGGGCCCCTCGGGTCCGCCGACCCCTGGGTCCCCGCTCGACCAGCCGAGCCCCGCAGAACCCCGGAACCCGCCAACCCCACCGACACCCCCGGCCCCGCCGGGCCTTTCGCCCTGGCTGGACCTGTCGAGCTCCCCAACCACGCCGGCCCCACCAGACCTACGGGCCACCCCGGAACCACCGGACTCCCCGGACCCACCAGACCCGCCGGACCCGCCGAACCCACCAGACCCGCCGGACTCCCCGCCCACACCGACCACACCGACCCCGTCAGCCCCCCTGAACTCCCAGGAACCACCAGCCCCGGACCCACCAGGCCCTCCCGCCCCCCAGCCGAGCAGCAGCGCCCCCACCTCCGCCGCCACCCCCTCGATCACTGTCTCCGCGCCCGCGCCCAGGTTCAGGGGTGCCCTGCGTTCCCCCACCACCGTTCCCGCCAGGTCGACCAACACCACCCTCACCTCGTCGCGGTCCAGGTGGACGCCCACCGCGTGGCCCGCCTCCGGGACCAGGCGCAGTACCGTGCGGGGTTTGCCGCCTGTCGAGGCTCGGTGGCCCGCCTGCGTGGACAGGCCCTCGGCGCGCAGGCGGGCGGTGATCTTGCTGACCGCCTGGGGGGTCAGACCGGTCCGCTCGGCCAGTTCCAGGCGGCTGATGCCCTCCGGGCCGGCCGCGCGCAGGAGGTCGAGGACGAGCGCGGTGTTGTGGCTGCGCAGGGCCGGCAGGTTGACCCCCGGTGCCGCGGCGGCGGGATCCCCGCCTCGGTTCGGGAGGGCGTTCGTCCTGTTCACGCTGCTCACGCTCGTCACGTGAACATTGTCCTCGCTGCTTGCACTTTGGCAACAGCGTTGCGAAAGTGGACGGCATGACTGGTACGACTGGCACACCCCTCCGCGTCGGCCTCGTCGGCTACGGCCTCGCGGGCTCCGTCTTCCACGCCCCGCTGATCGCCGCCACCGAGGGCCTCGTCCTCGACACGGTCGTCACCGGGAACCCGGAGCGGCAGGCGCAGGCCCGCGCCGGGTTCCCGGACGTACGGATCGCCGGCGCCCCGGACGAGCTGTTCGCCCGCGCCGACGAGCTGGACCTCGTCGTCGTCGCGTCCCCGAACAAGACGCACGTCCCGCTGGCGACCACCGCCCTCGAGGCCGGCCTGCCCGTCGTCGTCGACAAGCCCGTGGCGGGCACGGCGGCCGAGGCGCGAGACCTCGCCACCCTCGCCGACCAGCGCGGACTACTCCTCTCCGTCTTCCAGAACCGCCGCTGGGACCACGACTTCCGCACCCTGCGCAAGCTGCTCGCGGAGGGCGAACTGGGTGACGTGTGGCGGTTCGAGTCGCGGTTCGAGCGGTGGCGTCCGCAGACCAAGGGCGGCTGGCGCGAGTCCGGCGACCCGGCGGAGTTCGGCGGACTGCTGTACGACCTCGGCAGCCATGTCGTCGACCAGGCACTGGTCCTCTTCGGCCCCGTCGACTTCGTGTACGCCGAGACGGACATCCGCCGCCAGGGCGCCGAGACCGACGACGACACGTTCATCGCGCTCACCCACTCGAGCGGCGTCCGCACCCAGCTGTACGTCTCCGCGACCACCGCTCAACTCGGCCCGCGCTTCCGGGTGTTGGGCTCGCGCGCCGGATATGTGAAGTACGGCCTCGACCCGCAGGAGGACACCCTGAAGTCGGGCGGGCGGCCCGGGGACGCCGGCTGGGGGCTCGAGCCCGAGAGCATGTGGGGGCGGGTCGGGGCCGGAGAGTCCCCGCTCACGGGCGGTGGGCGGCCGGAGCCGACCCTGCCCGGCGCGTACGAGAAGTACTACTCTGCGATCGCCGCGGCCCTGCGCGACGGCGGCCCCAACCCGGTGACCGCGCTGGAGGCGGCAGCCGCGCTCGACGTACTGGAAGCGGCTCGGCGTTCCGCGAACGAGAAGGTGACGGTGACCCTGCGATGACCAGCCAGAAGCCCGGCCAGCACCTCGGCCACAAGGTGACCGGACAACCGTCCCTCGGGCCGCGCATCGCGCCCGAACTCACCCCGAGCGTCGAGGAACTCGAAGCGCAGGAACGGCACTTGGTGTTCCCGCAGTTCTCGCACGAGGACGCCTGGACACTGGGTTCGCTGCTCGTGGAGCTGGCGCGGGAGCGGCAGGCGCCGGTGGCCATCGACATCCACCGGGCCGGCCAGCAGCTCTTCCACGCCGCGCTGCCCGGCTCGACCCCCGACAACGACGCCTGGATCGACCGCAAACGCCGGGTCGTGGAGCGGTACAGCGCCTCCTCCTATCTGGTGGGCGCCCGGTTCCGCGCCAAGGGCACCACGTTCGAGGCGGACTCACGGCTCGACCCCGACACCTACGCGGCCCACGGCGGCTCGTTCCCGATCACGGTCGAGGGCGTCGGCGTGATCGGCTCGGTGACGGTGTCGGGGCTGCCCCAACTCCAGGACCACCGCATGGTGGTGGAGGCGTTGGAGACGTTCCTCAAGGTGTAGTAGAAGGCGCTCCCCGGACATTCGTCGGGGATGCGCCGGGAATACGCCAGGAATGCGCCCGGAATTATCTCGAGGGTCCCTCCGTTTCACGGAGCCGTAGCTCGGCATCCGGACTCGGAGGGACAGACAACCGATGAACCAGGTCAGCGCCTCGCAGCTCGGCACACTGAAGGAAACCGTCGGGCGGTACGGCATCTGGAGTTTCGCGATGCGCGCGGAGGATCCCGAGGGAGCCACCGAGCGCGCCGAGGCCGCCGCCGAACTGGAGGAACTGGGCTTCCCTGCCCTCTGGTTGGGCGGCAACCCGGGCGTACGGCACGCCGTTCCGCTCGTCGAGGCGACCTCACGGCTGATCGTGGCGACCGGCATCCAGAGCATCTGGGACTACGAGGCCGCCGAAACGGCGTCCGCCTACGCGGAGTTGGAAGCGAGCCACCCCGGCCGCTTCCTGCTCGGCCTCGGGGTGAGTCACGCCGGGATGGCGAAGCGGTACCGTCGCCCGTACGCCTCGATGGTCGAGTACCTCGACGCCCTGGACGCGGCGGGCCGGCCCGCCGAACGCCGGTTGCTGGCCGCGCTCGGCCCGAAGATGCTGGAGCTGTCGCGGGACCGCGCCGCCGGCTCGCACCCGTACCTCGTGACCCCCGAGCACACCGCGCAGGCCCGCGCCGCGCTGGGCGAAACCCCGTTGCTGGCACCAGAGTTGAAGGTCGTACTGGACTCCGACCCGGACCGCGCCCGGACGACCGCCCGAGGCACCCTCGCCATGTATCTGACGCTGCCCAACTACACCAACCACTTCCTCCGTATCGGCTTCACCGAGGACGACTTCAAGGACGGCGGCAGTGACCGTCTCGTCGACGCGGTGTTCGCGTGGGGTGACGACAGCCGGATACGTGAGCGCGTCGACGCCTTCCACACGGCTGGCGCGGACCATGTCACCCTCCAGGTCGTCGATAACCGCCCCGGGGGCGTCCTCCCCCGCGAGGGCTGGCGCCGCCTGGCCGACCTCCTGAAGTAACCGGAGAAGAGGCAGGGGGTCCCAGGAAGTCCGGGAGACGTGAGAGAGACGTAAGGGACTGGAGGGGATCTGCCCAGGTCCCGAGGGGTGCGCGTTTCCTCCGGACGCGGTCGGTCGTTTGTCTGCACGTGTCATCGAGCGGGTTCCAGGAGCACGGTGACACGCATGCGAACGGAGAAGTCCCGTGCGATTGACCGATATCCACCGTTGCGAGATCCGGCCCGGACGGCTCGTGACCTGGACCCTGCATCCGACGACCGTCGAGGGCGTCGCCCAACTGCCGGAGGACACCCGCCCACCCGCGTACGTCCAGGAGGCCCATGTCCGGACCGCGCGAACCGTGCGCGAGGACGGCCTCTTCGTACCGACCTGGCTCGGCACGGCCTTCGACATCCCCGGGCGGGTCGATCTCGATGTCCTCCAGGAGGCGTTGCGCACCTGGACGCTTCGGCACGAGACGCTGCGCAGCGGCTTCCGCTGGGCACACGGCCCGCTCGGCACCCCCGGGTCCGACGGGGGTGCCGGCCCCGCCCACGACGAGCTGCGGCGCTTCACCCTCGCCCCCGACGACGTCGTCCTGCACCGCGAGGACGTCGGCGTCTTCGCGGACGGGGCCGCGCTGCCGCGCTATCTGCAGGATCGGTTCGACATCGCGGCGGACGCGCTGACCTGGCCGAACTTCATCTACAGCGCCGTCGTCAGGGACGACAGCACCAGCGTGTACATGGCCTTCGACCACACCAACGTCGACTCGTACTCGATCTTCCGCATCGCCCACGAGATCCACCAGCTCTACACAGCGGGCCTCGACGGCACGGCGCTGGACACGGCCCCCGTCGCCAGTTACGTCGACTTCTGCGCGAGCGAGCGTACGCACGCCGACGGGATCGACGAGAGCCACTCGATCGTCGCCGAGTGGCGGAAGTTCATCGCCCGGTGCGACGGCAAGCTGCCGAACTTCCCCGTCGACCTCGGCCTCGACCCCGAAGGGCCGCTGCCCACACAGAAGTTGATGCGGGAGTGGCTCACCGACGACGCGGACGCGGCGGCGTTCGAGGCGTACTGCCGTCCGTACGGGGGCAGCATGGTCGGCGTCCTCGCGGCCACCGCGCTCATCGTGCGCGAGATCAGCGGGCAGCAGGTGTACCGGACGGTCGTGCCCTTCCACACCCGGGCCAGGTCCGAGTGGTCGGACTCGGTGGGCTGGTACGTGGGCGGCGCGCCGCTCGAGATCCCGGTGGGCGAGGTGTCGGACTTCGACGGCGCCCTGGACCTGGTCCGCACCGCGCTCCGGGCGAAGCGGCCCCTGTCGAGGATGCCGATCGCCCGGGTGCTGAAACTGCTGGGTTCCGACTTCCGGCCCACCTCACCGGACCTGTACTCGATCGTCTCCTTCGTGGACACCCGGGACATCGCGGGCTCGGAGAGGTGGGATGACCTGAAGGCGTACGGCCTGATCCGAGTGTCGTACGGCGACCAGGTCTGCGCCTGGATCACCCGCCTGCACGAGGGCCTCCAATTCGCCGCCCGCTACCCGGACACAGACGTGGCGCAAAAGAACATGCGCCTGTACGTGGCAGGACTGCGAGACCTGATCACCTCGGTGGCACGCGAGGCACCGCGCCCTGAGGAGGCGCGAAGCGCCTATTCAGGGGCGCGGGGAACTGCGCGACCAGCCCCCACCGAACCCGCACCCGATTCCCCCCAACCCAGCGGAGCGCTCACGCGTCCTTGAACGACTGCCGCTGCCGACCCAGCCCATCGATCTCCAGCTCGACCACATCCCCCGCCCTAAGGAACGGCTGGGGCTCGGGCTCACCCAGCGCGACGCCCGCCGGCGTACCCGTGTTGATGACATCACCCGGGTACAGGGTCATGAACTGGCTGACGTACCGCACGACTTCGGCGACCCCGAAGATCTGCTCGGCGGTCGTGCCGTTCTGCTTCAGCTCGCCATTGACCCACAGCCGCAGTCCGAGAGCCTGCGGGTCGGGGACCTCGTCCGCGGTCACCAGCCAGGGGCCGAGGGGGTTGAACGTCTCGCAGTTCTTCCCCTTGTCCCAGGTCCCGCCCCGCTCGAGCTGGAACTCGCGCTCGGAGACGTCGTGCGAGATCGCGTACCCGCCGACGTGCGCGAGCGCCTCCTCGTGCGAGCCGAGGTAGCGGGCGGTACGTCCGATGACGATCGCGAGTTCCACCTCCCAGTCGGTCTTCGTCGACTCGCGCGGCACGAGCACGGTGTCGTAGGGACCGACGACCGTGTCCGCCGCCTTGAAGAAGATCACCGGCTCGGCGGGCGGCTCGGCGCCGGTCTCGCGGGCGTGGTCGTGGTAGTTGAGCCCGATGCACACGATCTTGCCGACGCCGGCCAGCGGCGGCCCGATCCGCAGCCCGGTCGCGTCCAGCTCGGGCAGCTCACCGGCGTCGGCGGCGGCGCGGATCCGGCCGAGGGCGGCGTCGTCGGCGAGCAGCGGCCCGTCGATGTCCGCGACGATCCCCGACAGGTCCCGCAGGGTTCCCTCGGCGTCGAGCAGCGCGGGCCGCTCCGACCCCGCCGTACCGACTCGCAGCAGCTTCATGGTCGCTCTCTCCCTCTGTCCCTCTGTCCCGCTGTTACCTCCCCCGGTCACCATTCATCGGAGGACTGGTCGATCGTCCAAGCTGGGCGTCCGGTCCGCAATACCCGGTTCACGTACTGGACTGTGTACCGGTCCGGGCACCGGCCCGGTCACTGGTCTGCGGGGTGAGCTGCCAGCGGTACAGCAGTGCCCGTTCGGCGGCGCTCCAGGTCGTGCTGGTCACCATGTACAGCGCGGCGGCCAGGGGCATGGCGGCCACGGAGAAGAGTGTGAAGAAGGACACAAAGGGCGCAAATTTGGCGGCGGAGGCCAGTCCGGGCACCGCCTCGCCGCCGCCACCCACGTTCACCGTCATCGGGTTGGCCGCCATGACCAGCTTCATGCGCCGGTAGTTGAAGGTGGCGACGGCCGCGACCAGGGCGAACAGACCGAGGTAGACAAGCCCGGCGGGCCCGAGGAGCCCGTCCCCGGTGAGCGCGTCGGCCCAGCGGTCGCCGAGCGGCGCGGCGAGCAGCCGGTGGGTGAGGAGGCCGTTGGTCCGGCCGCCGATCTCCGGGTTGGAGAAGAGGTGGTAGAGCAGGAAGAACGCGGGCAGCTGGAACAGGCTCGGGAAGCATCCCGACAGTGGCGAGACCTTCTCCTCCGCGTGCAGCGCCATGACGGCCTGCTGGAGCTTCTTCGGGTCCTTCGCGTGCCGTTTCCGCAGCTCGGCGACCCTCGGCTGCAGTGCGGCACGCGCCCGCTGTCCACGCGCCGCCGCACGGGACAGGGGGTGCACGAGGAGTCGTACGAACGCGGTGAACAGGATGATCGCGGCGGCGGCCGAGGAGCCGTGGAAGAGGGGCTGGAGCAGGTCGGCGAGATGCTCGACCAGGTTCGCGAAAGCGGTCAGGAAGGTGGACATGGGTGAGTGAGCCCTCCGGGGGTCTGTCTCGTCGTACCGGGATGTACCGGGACTCCATGGACGCGGAGTTCGGTATGGGTGATCGGTATGACGACCCGCGCGGGGGTGTCGGCTGACAGCTGTCGGTGCTGTGCTGTGCTGTGCTGTGCCTGCCCTACGCGGTGGTCGCCGGGGTGGCGTGTCCGGGGGCGCGGGGGCGGGTTCGGCCTCGGGCGTCCGGGTCGCGTTGCGGCAGGAAGGCCGTACGGCGGGCCCGGTCGCGGATGGCCGTACGAACCCGGGTGGGCGGTACGGCGGGTGCGAGGCGCGAGGCGATGAGCGAGCAGGCGACGAACGCGGACCCGGCGGCGGCGGTCGCCGCGAGGGCGACGGCGGCGGAGAGACTGCCCGCGTCAAGCAGCGCGACCTCGACGAGGAGCAGGAACAGCGCGGCGGCGGTACGCGGGTTCACCCGGACCGGATTCCAGCTCCGGATCATGCGCACGCCCCCTCTCTCGCCCATACCTACGTCGGACACATGTCCTGCCATTCGTTATACAGGATGCCCGGTCTCGGGCTCAGCGGAGTCGCATCGACGTGAGTTTGCCCCAGACGACCAGACGGTAGCGGGACGTGTACTCCGGGGTGCAGGTGGTGAGGGTGAGGTAGTAGCCGGGGGTGCGGTAGCCGTAGGCCGGTCTGACGGTGGAGCGGGGTACGGCCCTGATCGCGCCGTCGTCATGGGCGGAGGTCTGCGGGAGTGTCCGGTCGACGGTGTACGTGTACACCGCGTCGGCCGTCTCGACCTGGACGGCGTCCCCGCGTCGCAGCCGGTTGATGTACCGGAAGGGTTCGCCGTGGGTGTTGCGGTGCCCGGCGAGGGCGAAGTTCCCGGCCTGGCCGGGCTGCTGCGTGCCCGGGTAGTGGCCGACGTACCCCTTGTTCAGGACGTCCGGCTTGCTGACGCCCTCGGCGACGGGGACGCGCAGATCGAGGCGGGGGATGGTGAGGATGGCGTACGCCTGGGACCAACTGGGCTGAGCCGAGCCGGAGTTGGTGCGGCGGGTGCTGCCGGTTCCTGCGCCGCCGGAGGAGCCCGAGGAGCCGCCGGAGCCGCCGGAGCCGGAAGCACCCGTCGCGCCCGTGCCGTCCGTGCCGTCGGTGCCGTCCGTGTCGTCGGCGGGATCGGAGCCGCCGCCCGCCGAGCTGCCCCACTCCCGCTCCAGGGCCCGTACCTCCTGCCGGGCGCCCTGCTCGGCCTGGCGGTTGGTCCACCACAGCTGGTGGACGACGAGCAGCGCGAGGACCGTGCCGAGGGTGACGAGGAGTTCGCCGCAGGTCCACAGCGCGCGGCGGCGGAAGGCGCGCCGGCGGAGTGTGCGGTGCCGTACCACCTGTGCCGCAGGAGCCCGAGCCCGCATGCGTACGCCTCCTCCACGCCTCACGTGGGTCGCCCGCACGATAGGCCAGACCTCTCGAAGTGACCAGGCCCGCGGTGGGTCTGCGGTGGGGCCGCGGTGGGCCCCCCTTCGTTCAGCGGTTTTAGAAAGCGCTGTCAGAACTATCGACAACCCCACCCACCGCACCTGATGCTTCCTCGTGACATGAACGGAAGGTCGTAATCCGGACGGAGAAGTCATGATCCGACGCAGATCCCTGCTGGCTGCGGCAGGTGGCACTGTCCTCGGCAGTGCCCTGGCCACGGGCACCGCACGAGCCGACGCGACCATCACGGTCAACCCCGCTGCCAAGTACGGGACGTGGGAGGGCTGGGGCACCTCGCTCGCCTGGTGGGCGAACGTGTTCGGCGCCCGGGACGACTTCGCGGACCTCTTCTTCACCACCAAGTCGGTGACGTACAGCGGGAAGTCGCTGCCCGGTCTCGGCCTGAACATCGCCCGTTACAACCTCGGCGCGTCCAGTTGGAACAGCGTCGGCGGCACGACCATGGTGGCGTCGCCGAACATCCCGGCGTTCAAGCAGATCGAGGGCTACTGGCAGGACTGGAACAACGAGGACCCGACATCCTCGGCCTGGAACTGGTCGGCGGACGCCAAGCAGCGGGCCGCGCTGACGAAGGCCGTGGCGCGGGGCGCGACGACGGAACTGTTCGCCAACTCGCCGATGTGGTGGATGTGTTCGAACCACAACCCGTCGGGCGCCTCGGGCGGCGGCAACAACCTCCAGACCTGGAACTACCGCCAGCATGCCTCGCACCTGGCCGCCGTGGCCCTCTACGCCAAGAACAACTGGGGCGTGAACTTCGCGACGGTGGACCCGTTCAACGAGCCCTCGGCGAACTGGTGGACGGCCACCGGCACGCAGGAGGGCTGCCACATGGACGCGTCGGTCCAGGCCGCCGTGCTCCCGTACATGCGGAGCGAGCTGGACAAGCGCGGTCTGACGGGGATCAGGATCTCGGCCTCGGACGAGACGAACTACGACGTGGCCCGCTCGACCTGGGCGGCGTTCAACTCGTCGACGAAGGCCCTGGTCAACCAGGTCAACGTGCACGGTTACCAGGGTTCCGGGGGCCGCCGCGACCTTCTCTACACGGACGTGGTGACGACGTCCGGCAAGAAGCTGTGGAACTCGGAGACCGGTGACAAGGACGGGACCGGTCTGACCCTGGCGTCGAACCTCCTCCTGGACTTCCGCTGGCTGCACCCGACGGCCTGGGTGTACTGGCAGGTCATGGACCCGACGGCGGGCTGGGCGATGGTCGCCTACGACGAGAACACCCTCCAGCCGACGACCGTCCAGACGAAGCACTATGTGATGGCCCAGTTCAGCCGTCACATCCGCCCCGGCATGACGATCCTCGACACGGGCGTCGACTACGCGGTGGCGGCGTACGACGCGAGCGCGAAGCGGCTGGTGATCGTGGCCCTCAACAAGGCCACGTCGGCCCAGACCCTGACCTTCAACCTCGGCAACTTCACCACGGTGACGGGCGGCTCGGGTGGCGTGGTCCCCCGTTGGACCACGGTGACGGGTGGCGGCAGCGACCTCTACACGGCCCGCTCGGACCGGTTCCTGAGCGGCAAGACGGTGGCGGTGCCGTTCGCGGCGGGCGCGGTGCAGACGCTGCAGGTGGACGGCGTGACCATCTGAGCCGCTGAGGAGTTCCCGAAGGGTTCCCGAGAAGGGGAGGCACAGGGCCGCAGTGCCTCCCCTCACACCGTCGGCCACTCTCCCGACCGCCCCTCTTCTTTGTCGGTCGTCGGCAGTACGGTGATCCCATGCGCCCCGACACGCCTCCGGAAAACGTCGACCACATCGCCGAAGCGGCCCGCCTGGAGCGGACCGCCGGCCTCTATCCCGAGGACGCCGAACACCTGCTCGTGCAGGCCTCGGCCCACTTGGAACTGGCCGGCGACCGCCCCGCCGCGACGGCCCTCTACGACCGTCTGCTGCAATCTCCGACCACCCTGGAGAACCCCCATCTCGTACGGGCCCTCAAGGCGTCGAACCTGTGGGAGTACGGCCACGAGGCGGAGGCCCGGGCGATCATCGACGGCGTCCGCGCGGCCGGCCCGCGCGACCCCGCGCCCTGGGTGATCGTCGCGGAGTCCCTGGAGTCGCACGACGAGTTGGAGGCGGCCCAGGAGACGTTCACGGAGGGTGCCCGTCTGCTGGTCGGGGACGCGCAGGAACCCCCGTACTCGACCCATCCCCTCCTCTACGGCCGCCACCGCGTGCGCCGGATGCTGGGCGTGGCCCACGACGACTGGGACCGGCTCGCGGACACCCTGCACTCGTCGCCGGTGTCGCTGGACGAGCTGCACGACCCCAAGCGGGTGTGGTCCCTCGGCTCGGACAATCCGGCGGAGCTGCAGGCGGAGATCTCCCGTCTCCGGGCGGAACTGGGCGCGTTCAGGGAGGCGTTGTCCCGCCCGTTCCCGGTGGCGGTGCTGCACTGGCCGACGGACGAGCTGGCGGAGCTGGTCGCCGCGTATCCGGGCCTGACGGACGAATACCCCTCCCACGAGGAGCACCTCGCGACGATAGAGGCCTCGCTGCGGGAGCTGTCCGCTTCCGGCACGGCGAACCTGGGAATCGTGACGGGCACGGTCCCCTCGTACGAGGCGTTCGCGGCGTCCGAGGGCGCGTCCCCGGGAGAGACCGAGCTGCTGCCGCAGTACGCGACGACGCTGGCGGCCCGGGGCCTGGCGGTGAGCTGGCCTCCGCAGCGGGGCGCGGTGTGCTGGTGCGGGTCGGGGGCGGCTTACGAGGGGTGCCATGGGCGGGTGACGGTGTAGGGGGTGGGGTGAGGTGGGGTGAGGTGGGCTTGGTCGGGCCCCGGCCGGCCGGGGCGACGGCCTCGCACCTGGTCGGGCCCCGGCCGGCCGGGGCGACGGCCTCGCACCTGGTCGGGCCCTGACCAGGTGGGGGGCCGTCGGGTCGGCGTAGCGCGCCGCCGCATGGCGCAGGATGCCTCCGGGCGAGACCACGTCGTCCACCGCGCACCTCCTCGTCGTCTGGACCGAGGAGACCGCAGCAGCCGCTGTCTCGGCTGCCTGCTAGGCGCTCATGAATCGGGCGGTCAACTCCATGGCCTCCTGGTTGAGCTCGATGTTCAGGCGCGCACCGTCCTGCGTGGCGACCTGCGTGAACCTTCCCTCGTGCCACCAGAACACCGAGGGGCTCAGTGCGCCCGGCGACTCCTCGTACCCCCGGGCGGCAAAGCCGGCCAGGGCGTGCAGCGAGGGGGCCACTCCCGCGTCGCGCACGACGTGGAAGGCGAGTTGGTGCCGGTGCGGGAGCGCGACCAGGACTCCGTGCGGCGCGGCCGAGGCGTCCTTGTCGTAGCGGCGTACGACCTCGTCGAGGACGAGGGCGAGGCTCGCGACGAAGTACGAGCCGCCCGTCAGCACGTGGACGCGGGTGCCGTCCTTGTCCCGGAGCACCTCGTGCTTGTCGACGCGGACGGCCCGGAGGTTCTGGAACGCGCGGTCGCGGAGGGCCGTCATCTCACCGAGCTCGGAGAGGGCGTCCCCGGTCAGCATGTCGACGGTCTGCGGGAGGTCGAGCGCCAGCACCTCCAGCAGCCCCGGGACCGACGGGGGACCGTACCCGAAGGCCTTCAGTCTCGCGGGATCGCTGGGGATGAACCGGGGGTGGAGCAGGGCCAGGAGCTGTTCGCGGGGCAGGGCCTTGAGGGCCTGCGGCCCGTTCAGCGAACGGACGACACGATCGACGTGTTCGTCCACGAGCGCCTGCCAACGCCGGGGGCCACGGCTGTCGTTGTGGCACACGGCCGCGATGTTGTCGAGGCCGAGCCGCCAGCCCAGGTGCGTGATCACCCGCCCCGGTTCGACCGTCACCTCTATCCCCCGCTGATCGAAGGCCTCACGGACGAGGGTACGAAGCCGGGCGCCCTCCGCCTCGGAAAGGAAGGTGAACTCGGCGTCGCGCGGCACGTCCGTCCCGTCACGACGGTCTCCGCGTCGGAATATGCGCATCAGGTCCCCCATCGCCATCACGTCGAGGACGCGGATCGTAACCGCGGCCGGTAAGGCCCTTGCGTAAGAATCCACAGAATCCACGCCGGTGGCGAGGGCGAGCGCCTACTGCCCCTTCGACTGCCCGCCAACTGGTCAACTCTGTACGGAGGGTGAGTTTTTCTCGTACTTCGACGCCATTGCGTGACATCTCTTGTCCTGTCACCGTGTCCACAGGCACACGTGTGGCACGACGGGGGACGGGGGTCCCGCGATGGGGGACGTCGCGAAGGCCGGGATCAGGACGACGACGGACGGGACGGCGGCGGGCGCGGCCGGGGTGGACGAGCCGGAGGCCGGCGTCGTCGCGGCTGTCGAGGTCGTCGAGGTCGTCGAGTTGCTGGTGCCGGGGCTGGGTCCGGTGGACCGGGACGCGCTGTTGTGGCCCAAGGGAGTCGACCGGATCTCCGGCGACAACAAGGCCGGGCTGTACCGGGCCGGACAGCCCGACACCGGGGTCGTACCGGGCACACGGGGGCAGCCGCTCGTCCGCGAGGTCTACGACTGGACGAGGCTCACCATCGGCGGCGCCTCTCGGGCACTCTGGTTGTTCCTGCTGCCTTTTCTGCTGGTCAACCGGGTGGCCTGGATGCAACCGCGCTGGCCGTCGGGCGCGGACGGACGGCTGACCAAGGCAGCGGGCGCGCTGTACGAGTTCGGGGCACGGCTCCTCGCGCTGACGCTCACCGTGCTGGTGGTCGGCACCTTCGGCCAGGTGGCCATGGACCAGTTCGCCTGGCAGTGCTCCCCGGAGGCGGCGACCGCGATGTGCGGCAAGCAGGCGGTGGCGGCGGTACGGGGCCTGCCGGGCGGCTCGCAGGCGGCGCTGGCGGTGGCGGCTCTCGTACCCGCCGTCGTGGTGTTCGTGCTGCTCCTGGTGGCCCGGGACACCAAGCAGGAGTACCTGCCGGTGCTGGAGACCGTGAGCGCGCGCGAGACGGAGGACGCGCGGCGCAGACGCTCCGCCGAGGGTGAGGACGGACATCCGCTGGAACTGCGGGGCTTCTGGGAGCACAACCGCAGGGACCCCGGGATAGCGGCCCAGCACGTGTGGGCGGGGCTGCTCACCACGGCGGCGCTCCTCACCTGGACTCCCCTGCACGAGAGTCCGCGGGGCAGCCTCGCGAAAGTCCTGGGGATCGTGCTGTTCTGCGTGATCTCCGCGATGTCCCTGGTCGTCGTCATGTCCGTGCCGGTGCTGCACCGCAAGTTCGGGATCAGACTGCCGGAAGCGTCATGGCGGGCCGCGTGGGTGGCACGGGTCCCGTACCTGGAGGGGAAGAAGTTCACCCGCCCCGCCGACGACGACGCCGACGACGGCTACGGCGACGGCGACGGCGACGAGGTGGCCGTACTGCCGCTCTGGCCGACGCGTTACCCCGTCCTCGCGGGCATCTGCTGCGGCGGCGTCAACGTGGCGGCGGTGCTCTACTGCCTGTGGCCCGACCGGGACTGGACGGTGACGGGCCGGCTGCCCGGGATCGACGGACAGGCGACCCTCCTCCTGGTGACGCAGGGCATCGGGATCCTCCTGCTGCTGCTCGGCAGCGTGTTCCTGCCCACGGGCGGCAGCAGGCGCGGCATGGCCCTGTTCGGGCACGCGGGAGTGGCCGTCGCCGTGCACGCCTGCTTCCTCGGCTGGATCTACACGGTGGCGCTGGGCCAGTGGGCGAGTTCCGGGCTGGCCGGCGAACACGAGGGGCCGGTGGTCACCGAGCCCGTGAAACGCATGGGCATGATCCTGCTGCCGGTGCTGCTGATCACGGCGGTGTGCTGGGCGGCGATCAGTGTCGTCGTACGACTGCTGCCGTTGCCCACCCGCGCCGGCCGACCGGGGTCCGAGGAGCCGGATCACCCTCGGGCACGCCTGGACAAGGACGACCGGCGGCATCTGAGCGAGGTCACCGCGGCCCGGCGGCGGCACTGCTATCTGCTGCGGGAACTGGACTGGCTGACGGGGCTGACGGCACTCGCCGTCGTGACCCTGATCGTGCTGTTCGACCGCGTCGACTGGGTCGACGACCCCCGCGACGGTGCGAGCAGCTTCGTCTACGACCTGCTGGGCATGGCCAGCATCCCGCTGCTCGCCGCCCTCGCCACGCTCATGGTGCTGGCGTTCCGCACGCTGGCCCTCCGCCCGGAGATGCGCCAGAACGCCGGTCTGGCCTGGGCGTTCGGCGCGTTCTGGCCGCGCGCCGTACACCCGTTCGCCCCGCCGTCGTGGACGGTGCGGGCCGTACCCGAGCTGGTACGCCGACTGCGGTTCCTCCTGCGGGACCCCCACCGGCTGGTGCTGATCCGGGCCGAGTCGATGGGGGCGGTCCTCGTGCTGGCCGCTGTCTGGCAGCTGGAGTCCGACGAACGGCTGCGCATCGGCCTGCTCAGCTCGGGCTGCCCGGTACGCAAGCACTTCGTACGCCAGTACCCGGGTTTCGTCTGCGCCGACTCGATCCGCTGGCTCGCCCCCTGCGGCACCAGGGAACGCCTCGGCGCGTGGATCAACGTCTGGCGGGACACCGACCCCCTGGGCGGCCCGATGGACATGGGATGCGTGGACGTCCAGTGGAGCGACGACGCCGAACGCGGCGAGGGCACGACCTTCGACCTGTGCCCACGCACCGAGGAACAGCCGGTGTTCCCGCCGATCGAGGGCCACCGGGGGTACTCGACGGACAAGCGGTTGATTCCGTTGCGGGATCGGCTGTTGGGGCAACTTGTGGGAGGCAGGGAGGAGTTGGGGGTCTGCGGGGGCAACTGCGGGGGTACGACGACCCGCTGACACTCACACTCATTCCCTGGTGAACGTGCCGAGGCCGCTCGTGTCGAGGTTCTCGACCCTGACCTTGTCGGACCGGCCGTCGGAGCCGACCGTGAAGGTCACGCCGGACAGGCCGACCGCGTTCTCGCCCGTGGTGCTGTAGTAGAAGGTGTCGCCGTCGTAGTGCCGCAGGGTGAACCGCTGCTTCTTCGGGCCGAGTTGCATGACGAGGTCGTCGCCCGGGGCGGCGCTGACGGTCATCGGTCCGTAGTAGTCGTTGGCGTACTTTCCGGTGTAGGCGTCGTCCGCCCTGGCCTTGGCCGGCTTTGCCGGGGGCTTGGCGTAGTCGGTCTCGGAGCGTTCGCCCGCGAGGGTCCCCTCGATGAGCGGGCCGAGGAACGTCAGCCAGTCGACCGTGGGCCCACCCGTCTGCGCGGTGTCGAGGAAGGTCGCGGAGATCGACTCGGGTACGCCGACGGGCGCGCTGTTGGTGAGGACGACGATGCCGAGCTTCTCCGAGGGCAGCAGCGCGACGTTGGTGGCCGCGCCCAACGCGAAGCCACCGGAGTGGCCGAGCTTCAGCCTGCCCTGGTCGTCGTAACTGACGTTCCAGCCAAGCCCGTAGAACCCGGATCTGCCCGCCGGCCCGTGCGGCGGCTCGGAGAGGCTGTGCGGGAGGTGGGTCTCGGCGAGGGCTTCGGCGTCGATGACCCGCCGCCCCTCGAACACCCCGTTGCCGAGCTGCAGGCGCAGCCACTTCGTCATGTCCCGGACGGTGGAGCTGGCCCCGCCCGCCGGGCTCTGGGCGTCGGCGTTCCGTACGAACTCGGCCTGCCAGGTGTCGCCCTTCTTCACATGGGTGACGGCCTTGTTCTCGGCCTTCTCGTAGTCGGCGAAGGAGGAGCTGGTGCGGTCCATGCCGAGCGGCCGGTACAGCTTGTCGGCGGACAGTTTCTCCCAGCTGGTGCCGGCCGCCCGCGCGGCGGCGACGCCCGCTTCGGTCAGCCCGAAGTTGGTGTACGCGTAGCTGGCACGGAACGGGGTCAGGGGTTCGTACCGCATACGTTCCAGGATGTACGAGCGGTCGAAGCCGAGGTCCTCGAGGATGTCCCCGGCGTGGTCGGGCAGGCCGGTGCGGTGCGAGAACAGGTCGGCGAGCGTGGCGTGACGGGTGACCCAGGGGTCCTTGAGGGCGAAGCCGGGACTGTGCTTCACGACGGGGTCGTCCCAGCCGACGGTCTTGTCCCCCACGGCACCGGCGACCACCGTCGACGCGATCGGCTTGGAGACCGAGGCGAGCTGGAAGACGGTGTCGGGTCCGACCTTGGCCTCCGCGCCGACCTTCCGTACGCCGAAGCCCTTGAGATACAGCACCTTGTCGTCGTACACCACGCCGACGGCGATCCCCGGCACACCGGTCTTGCGCATGGCGTCCTGGACGACGCCGTCGAGCTTGTCCACCGCGGCGTCGACCTTGGCCCGGGTGAGGCGCGGCGGCGGCTGGGCCGGCGGGACGGTGGGCAGCGGCGAGGCCTCCGCCGCGACCTTGCGGACGGCGGAGGTGTCGGCATCCGTGTCGGCATCGGTCGTACAGCCGCTGCCGGCCAGGGCGGCGACCACGCCCAGCGCGGCCGCGAGGCGCAGGCGCCGGGTGAACGCCTGTGCCGGCGCCTGCGCCTTCGTCCGCATCTGTATCCGTATCTGTTTCTGCGTCGGTGTCTCGTCGAGGGAGGGCATGTCTTCCAGTGAAGGTCCTGCCCTGACGCCTGTCGCATCAGCGAGCCATTCGGGGGACGGGCCGCCGCGGCCACCGGCGAGCGGCTCCGAACGAGTGGACTCGCCGGTACGGGACCGGAAGGGGTCAGCCGCGAGGAGTCGCCGATGGTGATGTTGCCGTCCGAGCCCGCCCGAGTTGGAAGAGGCACCCCGGATGCGACATACCCCCCACCGCAGGATGCTCGTCGCGGCACTGTTCGCGGCGTGTGCGCTGATCGGGACGGCGGCGGTCCCCGCCGCGACCGCTCGGCCCGCGACGGCCGACCAGCACTGCCGGGACGACGGTCAGCACGGTCAGTACCCTCAGCACGGTCCCTACGGCCAGGAGCAGGACAACTGCCCTACGAGCACCCTCTCCCCCGAGGTGACCGCCCGGCTGGACAAGGCGATCGAGGACGTCCGCCGACATGCCGGCATCCCCGGAGTCGTCGTCGGACTGTGGCTGCCCGGCAAGGGAAGCTACGTCCGCGCGACCGGCGTCGCCGACACCGCCACCCGCCGGCCCATGACCACCGACGGCTACGTACGGATCGGCAGCGAGACCAAGACCTTCACGGTCACCGCGCTGCTCGAACTCGTCGACGACCACCGCATCCGGCTGGACGACCCGATCTCCCGGCACGTCCCCGGCGTACCCAACGGCCGCCACATCACCCTGCGCCACCTCGCGGAGATGCGCAGCGGTCTGTTCCCGTACACGTCCGACCCGGACTTCGTCCATGACCTGCTGAGCGACCCGCAGCGCTACTTCACACCCCGGGAGGTGCTCGCGTACGGCTTCAAACACGAGAACACCTTCGCGCCGGGTACGGAGTTCCAGTACTCCAACACCAACCTCGTGCTGCTCGGCCTGGTGATCGAGAAGGTCAGCGGTCAGCGGCTCGCCGACTTCATCGAGGAGCGGGTGCTGCAGCCGGCGCGCCTGCACCACACCCTCTTCCCGCAGGGACCCGAGTTCCCCGAGCCGCATCCGCGCGGCTACACGAACCAGACGCTGAGCGGCGCGGTCGCCGACGCCACGGACTGGAACCCCAGTTGGGCGTGGGCGGCCGGGGCGATGATCTCCGACCTGCGCGATCTGCGCCGCTGGGCGGACATCGTCGCCACCGGAACCCTGCTGACCCCCCAGACCCAGGCCGAGCGCCTCAAGACCCTGCCGACCGGCCTCCCCGGCCTCAGCTACGGCCTCGGCATCTTCAGGACCGGCGGCTGGATCGGCCACAACGGCTCGATCCCGGGCTACCAGACGGTGACGGTCCATCTGCCGTCGCAGAAGGCCACCCTGGTCATCATGATCAACACGGACATCCCGAGCGAGGGCCAGGAACCGTCGACCCTGCTCGCCCGGGCGGTCACGGGGATCGCGACGCCGGGCAATGTGTATGACGGGGCGATCGCTCCGCGGTAGGTGTATGTCCTTGGCTCTGCGGGTGGCAGCGCTGTCAGCACCACGGTCTACGGTGCGACCATGTCGTTCACCCTGCCCAATGGTCTGCCTCCCGGCCGATTCCTGTCATGTGGCTCCACAGACATATGGGTCTCTGAGGAATTCCCTGAAGACGTTGAACGGCTGTGGCCTCGCTTGCTGAGCGAGGCCAGAGCACGGGGCCTGGTTCCGCTCCTGTGCTGGCCCGACTCCATGGGAAGTCCGCTCAGCCTGGACCACGTCGACAGGGTCCGCCTGGAGGATGTACTGGCCACGGATTTCGCCGAGTACCGCCGCAAACGGCTGCCCTGGTGGACGGATCCGACTCCGGCCCCGGTACCTGAGGGAATCGAGGGATTCGAGGGAATCGAGCCATGGCCGCACGACCCCGGACCGCCCTTTGAACAGTGGCCGGGTCTGACACCGGCGATGCCGGCGACGTCCGCAGACCCGACGCCAGCTGTGGCTGCGTCAAACCTGCTGGCCGGGCTCATGAAGACGGGCCGGTACGGGCTGGATGAGTGCTGCCTCGTTCTCGTCCCCGCCCATCGCAGCAGCGACGCACTGGCGTTGATCGGCTGGTCCGCCGAGGTACCACTGCCTCTGCTGTGTGCACTCCTGCGGAGCTGGGAAGACCGCTTCGGTGCCCAGGTAGTGGCAATGTTCGGCAGCGAGCTGCACGTATCGGTCGCGCGGCCTCCCGTTGAGGCAGAGCACGCGAACCTCCTCGCTTTGGAGCACGTGCTGTCGACCGCGGACAACATCGTCGATGACCCGCCCACACCATTCCCCGAGTACGCGACGGACCTCGTGGGACGGACTTCCTGGTCGTTCTGGTGGGATTAGGAATGACCTCCGGGAATGACCCCCGGGCTGCCTCGTTCGCCTGGCTCGGGTGGGTCGTTGACTGATGCGCGGTGGGACGTAGATCGAGCAGGTGCTCCCAGACCAACGGCGATGAGTTTTGGCGTGGCTCACGGTCTCCATCAACACGACTGACACGATCCGCAGGATCTACAGGACCTTTCGACCGCCCTCGAGGAGAACAACCATGACCGCCACCTACACCTTCGACATCTTCTCCAGCCTCGACGGCTTCGGCGCCGCCGGCGGCAACTGGACCGGCTACTGGGGCAAGCAGGGCCCCGAGTTCCTCGACCACCGCCTCGCCCAGTACAGCGAGGACCAGCGGATGGTCTTCGGGGCCAACACGTTCCGGGCGTTCACGCGCATGCTGGCCGCGAGCACCGAGGACTCCGACGTACGTGACCCATGGGTCACACGGATGACGAGCCTGCCCGCGACAGTGGTTTCGACCACACTGGAGGGCCCTCTCGACTGGTCGGACGCGACTCTCGCGAGCGGCGACGCCGTGGACGTCGTCGCTCGGCTCAAGAAGGAGTCCGACGTACCGCTGCGCTCGCACGGCAGCCTGGCGATGAACCGGTCCCTGATGGCGGCGGGCCTGGTCGACCGCGTCCAGGTGACGCTCTTCCCCGTGATCACCGGCCAGCACGGACTGAGCCCGATCTTCGAGGGCGCGGCGGACTTCGACCTGGAGCTGCTCGAGAGCCGGACGCTGGGCGGAGGCATCCAGGAGCTGATCTATCGGCCTATGCTGCACGCCACCTGACGAAAGCTGTCGTGGCTGTAGGAATTTTCGGGCAGAGTCGGGGACTGGCGCGGTGGGTGCTCGGAGTCCGGCCCCCGGCTCTGCTCAATCGACCATGCGCTGCGGAACGGCCAGATCCTCGTCGGCGAGCAGGCGTGTCAGGGTCGGCGGATCGTCCTTGGAACAGGCGTCGGCAACCACGTCGATCAGCTGGTCGTAATCAGGGCCGGTCTTGCCCTCATAGGCCGCGGTCATGCGGCCCCACTCGTCCCAGTTGAGCGTCTCCTGCTTGCAGAGCGCGGCGAGGTCGCGGACGGCGTTGCCGCTGATCTCGGCCGGCCCCCAGGCGTGATCAGTGCCGGCCACCCCGAACAGGTCCGGGTCGATCAACCCGTCGCGGTACTGGATCCACGCTTCGCCCCCGGTGAGGAACTCCCCCGGGGCAAGGTCGTCCGGACGGTCGACGTAGTTCTTGCCAAGGTGCTCGGTGTCGACACGTACCCAGCGGTGCTGGTCTTCGTCCCAGTACTCGGTGATCCAGTGATCGACGCCGCGATCCTCGATGAAGTAGGTGCCGAAGCCACACCGGGCTCTGGAGGCGATACCTCGCGCCCGCAGGATCGCGCAGGCGATGGTGGCAAAGTGACGGCAGGTGCCGATCACGCGCGTCTCGGGCGTACGGGGCTGATGAAGTGGCGCTGGATCAAGGGCAGTCAGCACGGTGATCAGCTTGTTGACCGGCCGGATGTTCTTCTCGGCGAGCCGGTCCTCGGGAACCCCTGCCGCCACGGCATCGGCGGGCTGGATGACCAGGCTCTGCACGGCGGCACAGATGCCCACAGGATCGTCCGGCAGCCCCTCGAGGAGCCGGAGTTGTATCGAGTCCAGGCTCGTGAAGGGCCCGGGCCGAGAGTAGTTGAGCACGTCATCGGTCATAACCGGGCATAGTAAAGGCCGGGGCTGACATCAGAACCGGCTCAGCCTCTCGTTCGCGTAAACCCGGCAGGCGGTCGAGTCGCGTGACGGTTTGCGCTCAGCGCCTCGTCTCGTATCTGGTCAGGATCACGCCGCCGGGAAACGTCCGCGTCTCCACCATGTTCAGGTTCACCCAGTTGTCCAACGCGCTGAAGAACGGCGTGCCGCCGCCCACCAGGACCGGCGTGGTGGCCAGTACGTACTCGTCGATCAGCCCGGCCCGCATGGCCGCCCCGGCGAGGGTCGCGCCGCCGATGTCCATCGGGCCGCCGTCCTCGGCCTTGAGCAGGGTGATCTCGGCGACGGCGTCGCCGGTGACCAGACGGGTGTTCCAGTCGACCTTGTCGATCGTCGAGGAGAACACCACCTTCGACATGTCCCGCCAGCGACGCGCGAACTCGATCTCCGCCGGGGTGACGCCCGGCTGCTGGTCGCCGGTCGGCCAGTGAGAGCTCATCGTCTGCCACAGCTTGCGCCCGTACAGAGTCAGATCGGTCGCCTGCAACTGGTCGGACCAGAACTGGAACAGCTCGTCGCTCGGCGGCCCGCCCCAACTGATGTCGTCGCCGGGCGCGGCGATGTAGCCGTCCAGGGACACGTTCATGCCGTAGATCAGTTTCCGCATGGGGCCAGCCTTTCGTGAATCGGTCGTAGGTGGGCAGACTGGCGCGGCGGGGGAAACTCATCGGTGCGGGAGCTGATCCTGGAATCCCCCTTACAGCCCAAGGGGCTTCCAGGATCACAAAACTTCGACGCCTCGATGTCGTATCAGCCAGGTCGGCGGCGTGACTACACAGCCGGAACTTGAAGGTCTTCCGGCAGCCTCTTGAGGTCAAACTGGCAGATCTTGATCTCCGATCCATCCGGCGCAGGCGATTTCGAGGCCGCCGTACGAATGGCCGTGATCTCGTACAGCCCGTCGTACCGGTAGTCATCGGCCAACGAGTACTGGGGTTCTCCCTTATAGCCGCGTATCACGCGGATCGGATACTTCCGCTCGAAGCTACGCTTGAGCGCCGCATTGTCCTGATAGGACCAAGATTGGCTACGCAGCAGCCTGCCTTTACCGGCTTCCCTGTCTTTACTTTCGGACGCGCCGGTGTATCTCACCCAGTCCCAGTGGTCCTCATCGTCTTCGTACCCACCGTTTAAGACGATCGCGTCACCGACTTCAACACCATCCACTTCGTCTACGACCCAAGAGATGCCCCTCTGGTTCGTACGGTGCAACTTGGCTTGCAGCACATCTGCTCGCCGATGGAAGACAGCCCCTACCGGGACACCCTGGACGTGACCGATACCTCGTTCGATTTCCACCCCCACATACTGGGGTCAAGTCGATCACTCTTGTCAAACTTGTATCCAAAATTGTTCGACTGTGGCGCAAGAGGCTCCTGGCGGCAGCGACTTCGGGGCGCAGTGTCACTGGGTTCTGTTACACATGGGCATAGCCGTCTGAGCGATGAAGGAGCCTGCGTGTCTGAGTCGGGAGGCCTGTCACACCCTGTCGCAGGCGTGTACGAGGAGCTCATCACGCTGCGGTGCGAGCAGCAGTTGAAGGAGCTCGCGAGCCTCGGATGGCATCCGGTCAGCGACACGCTGGGAGCAGAATCGGTACCGCACGTCCTGGCCAGGCACGTCGCGACAACCGTACGGCGAGTGCTCCAGGGCATTCCTGCCGAAGAGCGCGTGCACGCGGCGAACCACATCTTGGAGTCCATCAGCACGCTCAAGGGGGCCCAGGAGTGGGTGGACCTGGTCGCAGCCGGCCCGCGTCAGCTTCTTGCCCTGACTCGGCAAGAGGCCCCGGGCGTCTTCGCCGTACGTCCCGGCATCCCGCTCTCCGACACCGCCCTCATCACCAACTCACCCGAAGACCCCAGCCTCGGCTTCGAGTTGCGTGCCGAGCTTGCCACCGCCGATCGCGTCGACCTGCTCTGCGCCTTCGTGAAATGGCACGGTCTCCGCATCATCGAGCACTCTCTCCAGGCAGCCCGTGAACGGGGCGTACCGATACGCGTCATCACAACGACCTACATCGGAGCCACCGAGCGCCGGGCACTGGATCGGCTGGTGCAGGACTTCAACGCCGAGGTCAAGGTCAGCTACGAGACGCGATCGACACGGCTTCACGCCAAGGCGTGGCTGTTTCGCCGGAACAGCGGTTACGACACCGCGTACGTCGGCAGCTCCAACCTCTCCAAGGCCGCGCTGCTCGACGGCTTGGAGTGGAACGTTCGACTGTCGTCCATCGCCACGCCTGAGGTACTGCGCAAGTTCGATGCGACCTTCGAGGCGTACTGGAGCGATCTGACCTTCGAGTTGTACGACCCGGCTGCCGATGGCGCTCGACTTCAGGAAGCGTTGGCGATCGCCGGTGGAAACTCCTCTACACCCGCCGCGGATCGCAGAATCACCCTGTCCGGTCTAGAAGTACGTCCCTACCCGCACCAGCGCGACATGCTGGAGCGGCTGGAAGTCGAGAGGGAAGTGCACGACCGGCACCAGAATCTGCTGGTGGCTGCGACGGGCACTGGGAAGACCGTCATGGCGGCGCTGGACTACAAGCAGCTGCGCAAGAAGCACGGCCGTGACCTGCGCCTACTGTTCGTCGCTCATCGCAAGGAGATCCTCCAGCAGTCCTTGCGGACCTACCAAGATGTCTTGGGGGACGCGAACTTCGGCGAGCTCCTGCACAGCGGGGAGATCCCGGAACGCTGGACGCATGTCTTCGCCAGCGTGCAGTCGCTGAACCCCCGAGCGCTGGACCGGCTCGCTGCTGATCACTTTGACGTGATCGTGATCGACGAGTTCCACCACGGGACTTCACCGACATACCGCAAGATTCTCGACCACTTCGAGCCGCTGGAGCTGCTTGGCCTGACAGCAACTCCCGAGCGCATGGACGGCAAGAACATCCAGGACGAGTTCTTCGATGGGCGCATCGCTGCCGAGATGCGGCTGTGGGAGGCCTTGGAGAACGAGCTACTCAGCCCCTTCCACTATCTCGGCATCAGCGACAACACCGACCTGAGCGCTGTGAAGTGGCATCGCGGGGCGTACGACGCAAGCGCTCTGAGTGCTGCGGTATCCGAGAACCGTCCGCGGGCCCTACTGGTCCTGCAAGCCCTTGAGGAGAAGGTCGCCGACCCACATAGCATGCGCGCGTTGGGCTTCTGCGTTGATGTTGTGCACGCGCAATTCATGGCGGAGTGCTTCCGCGAGGCCGGCCTCAACGCCGTTGCGTTGTCAGCCGGGACCCCTGCTGATGCGCGCAGGCAGGCACTTGCTGATCTCAAGTCCGGGGCGTTGCAGGTCATCTTCTCGGTCGATCTATTCAACGAAGGCCTGGACATCCCCGACGTAGACACCCTGCTTCTGCTACGCCCAACCTCCAGCACGACGGTGTTCTTGCAGCAGCTCGGCCGAGGTCTTCGGCGTACCGAGAACAAGGCTGTGTTGACCGTGCTGGACTTCATCGGCCAGCACCGCAAGGAGTTCCGCTTCGAGAACCAGTTCCGTGCCCTGACGAATCTGACCCGCAAGCGGCTCTTGGACAACATCGAGCGCGACTTCTCGCAGCTCCCATCTGGCTGCGAGATCCTCCTTGAGGAGAAGGCCAAGAAAGTCATCATTGCCAACATCAAGGAGCAGATCGGCGTCAACGTCACTGCCCTGGCACGCGAAGTGGCGGACTACGCCGAGCCTGAACTCAGCCGCTACCTCGACGAAAGCGGACGCGAGCTCAAGGAGCTCTACCGAGGCAACGGAAACTCGTGGACAGGTCTACTCCGCCGCTCTGGCCTCCTGAAGGGTGAAGCACCGGAAGGTGAGGCCGCGCTCCTCAAGCGTGTCTCCGCGTTCCTCCACGTGGACGATCCAGCGCGAGTTGCCGCGTACACACGGATGTTGGAGGACGACGCTCCTGCCTACAGCGCCCTCGATGAGCTAGGCCAGGCCTACGCCCGCATGCTCTTCTTCCAGTTGTGGCCGCTCGGCGGCATCATCCGGAAGGGATACGCCAACTACGATGCCGGATTTGGGGCTCTGCGCAGGCAGCACGCGGTCCGTAGTGAGCTGCGCCAGGTGCTGGCGTACAACCTGGCTCACACCGAGCACGTACCGATCCCCCTCCCCGCTGAGGGCCGCCTGAGCGGCATCCCGCTCACCGTGCACGCTTCGTACAGCCGCGAAGAGATCCTGCCTGCGTTGGGGCAGTCGTACATCGGCGGCTTTATGCCGGCCGACTTCCGCGAGGGCGTGAAGTGGTGCGACTCGGTCAAGACGGATGCCCTCCTCATCACGTTGGAGAAGGACGAGAAGGACTTCTCGCCGCAGACGCGGTACCACGACTATGCACAGAGCGAGACCCTCTTTCACTGGGAGTCTCAGAACCAGACGTCTGAGTCCTCCCCCACTGGTCTGCGCTATCAGCGTCATGTCGCTGAGGGCAGCCATGTTCTGCTGTTCGTCCGTCGCTACAAGAGCACCGACATCGGCGGTGCTCAACCGTGGATGCTGCTTGGCCCGGCCGAGTACCAGAAGCACACGGGCAGCAAACCGATGGCGATCACGTGGAAGCTGGCGCACGAGATTCCGGCGGACGTGTGGACGTACTCGGCCATCGCAGCCGGGTAGCGCCTCACGTCGAGTTGCCCAGCACACCAACTTCAGCTTCGAAATGCATCTGGGCTCGGTCCAAAACGTCGTCAGCATCACGGCCGTGCGCCCGGAGCCAGTGGAGAAGGTCAGCGATAGCCCCGATCGCTGCTTCCTCTGCGGTAACTGAGCTGAGCCGACCGAAGCGACGTACGGGCATCTCCACGCTGCCAACGCTGAGCATCTCCTCTGCTCGTGTCACGTGGGGCCCTGAGTGATGGCCGTGGGGCGAGGTCAGGTTGGTGGCGATCTCGCACCACGTCACCTTTCGGTCAGCAAGGAGTTGCACGCCCCAGCGGTCAGTCATGAAGGTGATGAGCTCCATGCCTCGCCCGCATTCGGCGTCGACGCCTTCGTTGCGGAGCGTCGGTAGCGCACGTGTGTCAGGGTCGTGAACTTCGATGCGTAGGCGAGTGCCCTTCATCGAGACGGCAAGGGTGGTGGGAGTGCCCGGACCAACGTGGGCGATCACGTTGGAGACGAGCTCGCTGACGCAGAGTTGGGCCGCATCGATGAGCTCGTACAACCCCCACAGCCCCAAGTGGACTCGTACGAGACGCCGAAGCACTGCCACTTCCTCAGGCTCCGCCAGAAATGCCAGGTCCCAAGGCTTCCTTGGCATGCACGTGGTGCAGTCCATCCCCAACTCCCTCTCAGCCTCAACGTGTTACACGTTGCAGTCGGTCACACACTCAGAGTTGCATTGGAACTCTCAAAATGGAACTCTCATCACGCAGGGAAAGGAGCGCACTGAAGCAGCTCACGCCCCCGGCGCACACCACCTTGCCGTCCCGTCCACGTACCCAGGACGATCTGAAGGATCGATACGAAGGGCTGTACGCATGCCGATTGGACCCACGACGCGAAGGCGCCAGCTGGGCGCGGATCTGCGCCGCCTCCGCGAGCTCAAGAGGTTGACGCTTGAAGAGGCAGGCACACGCGTCGGCATCTCGAAGGCGACGCTGAGTCGCTACGAGACAAAGGAAGGCACAGTCAAGTGGCCGGCCGTGGACGCGCTTTGCCGCGAGTACGGAGCTTCCGACGAGGAGCGCCTGGCTCTCGTGGAACTTGCGAAGGGGGCCCGCATCCAGGGCTGGTGGCGGTCACTTGCTGACCCCATCCCTGACTCCATGAACCTCATGCTCACGCTCGAGGACGAGGTCCTACGCGAAGACCACTACGCCTGCATGTACATCCCCGGTCTGCTGCAGACTCGCGGGTACGCCGAGGCTGTGCATCGGGCTTCAGAGGTTGAGTGCGCGGAGCGGGAGGTGCAGCACATGGTGGACATTCGCATGAAGCGGCAGGAGCTCCTCGAACGGGACGAGCCGCCGCACATCTGGTGCGTAATCGACGAGGCGGCGGTCCGACGCAACGTCGGCGGACGTGAGGTCATGCGCGAACAGTTGCAGCATCTCCTCACCATGGCCGAGCGCCCGAACATCACCGTCCAGCTGCTCTCGTTCTCAACGGGAGCCCATGCAGCGGCAGTTGGCAGCTTTGCCATCCTGCGCGGACCGAAGCCCGAGCTGGATGTGGTCTACGTAGACCTACTCGGTGGCGGGCTCTTCATGGAGAAGCCTCAGGAACTGGACCGCTATAGGTTGGCGTTCCAGTACCTGAGCGCACAAGCACTCGATCTCGACTCTTCGGCAGCGCTCATCTCCCGGATAAACAAGGAGTCTTGATGACCGCCCCCTCCGCCCCCTCGTGGTTCAAGTCCTCATACAGCGGGGGCAGCGGGACGGAGTGTGTCGAGTGCGCGCGTACGGAGAGGGGTGCTCTGATCCGCGACTCCAAGCATGGCATAGGGCCTGTGGTCGCTGTTCGAGGGCAGGCATGGGGGGTGTTCATGAGAGCGTTGCGGAACTGGACGCTGGAAGGCTGAACGGGGGCTTGGAGGGAACAGACCCTTACGTCAGCGACCCTCCCACCGCGTCAACCAGCGACCGCGCCCGTACATCGTCCGACCCTCCAATGACAGTTCAGGGACGACCGGCCAGCCGTTTCGCCGACCGAGCCGCCCGCGGCTGATCCGCTGCAATGCCTCGCGCTAGGGTTCCCCTGGTCAACGAGGCGGCGGCAGTCATGCAGCCCGGCCTGGGCACCGCGAACGACGAGTACCTCTCGGTCTACGGGACGCTCTTCCTCGCCGGCGCCATGGCGGCCGCCCGGGCAGAAGACCGGGCAACGACGCAGACCTTCCTCCGGGAAGCCGACGAAGCCGCACACGGGTTGGGCACCGACGCCAACCACCTGTGGACGGCCTTCGGCCCGACCAACGTGGCCATCCACTGCGTCGCCAGCGCCGGCGAGCTCGGAGACATCCAGCTAGCCGCGGACCTCGGCCAACGCATCGACACCAGCGGCTTGCCCGCCGAACGACGCGTCAGGCACAGCCTGGAAGTCGCCCGAGCACTGAGCGCCTGGAACCGGACCGACGAAGCCTTGGCGACCTTGCTGGACGCCGAACGAGCCGGCCCCGAACAGGTACGCCACCACTACCTCAGCCGGGGACTGGTCATCGGCTGGATCCGCGGCACCCGAGGCCGCCCATCCCAGCCCGTGGCAGACCTGGCCCGCAGGCTCGGCGTCGTCGGCGGCTAGAGTCCATCCCGTGAGCGAGAACGAGCACGAAGCGAAGATGGCCCGCCCGCGCATGGCAGCCGGCGCTCTGTTCGTCGACGACGCCGACCGGATCCTGCTCGTCGAACCTTCGTACAAGGACTACCTCGACATCCCCGGCGGATACGTCGAGCAGGGAGAATCACCCCTGCAAGCCTGCGTGCGCGAAGTCCATGAGGAACTGGGCATCAAGCCCGCTATCGGCCACCTGCTCGTCGTGGACTGGGCGCCGAACCCGGGAGAGGGAGACAAGGTCCTCTATCTCTTCGACGGAGGCCGCCTCACCGCCGACGAGTGCCAGCACATCGCGCTACAGGCCAACGAGGTCCGCAGCTACGCCTTCCACGACGCCGGAGAACTGCCGGCACTCACCATCCCCCGACTCGTACGCCGTATCACCGCCGGCATCGAGGCCCGCGCCAACGGCATGACCGCGTATTTGGAACACGGAACGGCGCCGGAAACAGCGTCGTAAGCACGGAAACGCCACCCGCGCTGTCACAGGAAACCTTCCAGGTCGCCGACAAGCAGCAGAAGCGACTGCCGGACCACGCGGATGCGGGGAAGTCTCACGGCGCGAGCCTCAAGGAGGAGCACGGTGACCATTTCAGTCCCCTGGCAACACCGCCTGTCCACCGGCACCGAAGACATCCAGAACGAGATCATCGCCTGGTACCAGCGGACACGGCACGGCAAGTCGTACGTGCCCGACATGATCTGGGGCACCCTCCAGACCGAGGCGTACGCGACCGTGATCCTTCGGAAGGTCCTTACCGCCGCGCCGGCTCCGGACTGATCAGGTCCAGTAGACATTGGCCAGCGGATACCCACCCCCATCAAACCTCTCCCGGCATACCGAGATCCCGAACGCGATCTCCAAGCCCTTGAGGAACCGTTGCCGCCAGTCGGGTATCCAGCCCTCGTCCTCGAAGACCGGTCGGCCGTCGACGTAGTGGACCTCTGGGCGGCAACCCGCGTCGTGCATGGCCCAGTTGAGGAAGGACATCTTCGGGGCGTAGTCGAAGTAGTGGCCGCCGTTTCCCTTTGTCTCCTCGTCGAAGTGGCCGTAGATCTCGTCGCTCCACACCCGTTGACCGTTTTCGAAGTAGACCATCAGGTACATGCCTCTGGCGATGATGTTGTAGAGGAGGACGACCCGGCCGGTGCCCTGCGGCAGCGCGAACCCTTTTCGGGAGTGAAGCAGGAAGTCGAAGTTCCCGGCGAGGAAGGACCAGCGGCCCTCCTTGCCGTAGACCGTCAGGCTGGGTTCGTCGGGGACCTGGGTGTGGGGGTGGGTTCGGTCGTAGATGGCCTTGGCCTCTGCGCTCACCGGCTCGGGGATCTCCCAGGGCACGGCTCCGAAGACCACCGCCAGGTCCTGGGGCGCGGTTCCCTCCGCGAACACGAGACCCGCCTGGCGGCCGAGGATGGGGTCCGGCGTGTCGCTCGTCCAGCGCTCGCCGAGCCATGCGATTCCGTCGTCTTCTGCCAGTGGCCCAGTCGGCCGATTTCGCATGTCGTCGTCAGCTGCCTTGCGGTCGTTTTCTGCCATGTCGACGGACCGTAACAGCCAGGTCTGACATTGACATGGAGTCACCGCCCGCCTCACCCCACGGGAAACCTCACCCCGGTGAGCTCCTCGGAGACGGTCCACAGGCGCTGCTGGGCTGTCTGGTCGTGGGAGTCGGGGCTGGAGGTGACCAGCTTCGGGTAGCCCCGGAACTCACCTCGGTTGCCGGGGCCGTAGTACTGCCCGCCGGCGACCGCCGGATCCGTGGCGGCGCGCAGCGTGGGCAGGGCGCCCATTTCGGGCTTCTGGGTGAACAGGGGTGCGAGCCAGGTGGTGGGTAGGCGCAGCGCGGAGGGCACGTTGCGGACGAGCTCGGTGTTGGACACGCCGGGATGGGCGGCCACCGCGGTCGTGGTTCCGTGTGGTGCGAGGCGGCGCTGCAGTTCGTACGTGAACATCAGGTTGGCGAGTTTCGACTGGCCGTACGCGGCGACGCGACCGTACGAGCGCTCCCACTGCAGGTCGTCGAAGTGGATGGTGGCCCGGATGCGGTGACCGACGCTGCTGACGTTCACGACGCGGGAGCCGGGGACGGGCAGCAGCCGGTCCAGGAGCAGGCCGGTCAGGGCGAAGTGGCCGAGGTGGTTGGTGCCGAACTGCAGCTCGAAGCCGTCGGCGGTGAGTTGTCGCGGGGTGTACATCACGCCCGCGTTGTTGATCAGCAGGTCGATGCGCGGGTGGGCGGCGCGCAGGTCGGCCGCCGCGAACCTGATCGAGTCGAGGGAGGTCAGGTCCAGGGCCTGGACGGTGACGTCGCCGGTGATGCGGGCGGCTGCCCGCTTGCCCTTCTCGAGGTCGCGGACCGCCAGAACCACCGCGGCCCCGCGCTCGGCGAGCATCCGGGCGGTCTCGAAGCCCAGCCCGGTGTTGGCGCCGGTCACGATCGCCACCCGGCCACGCTGATCGGGGATGTCCTGCTCGGTCCAGTTGCCACTCATCGCCCACTCCTAAAGAACCGCCGGTCTGTTATCTGCTGCGATCAACTTAAGAGACCGGCGGTCTTATGTCAAGAGACCGGTGGTCTTTAAGTTAGAGTGAGGGTGTGACATTTCAGCGGGCGCGAAGCGAGGAGCAGCGGGAGATCCGCCGCCGGGCGATCCTGGACACCGCGGCGGCGATGCTCGACGAGATGCCCGTGGCCGAGGTGAGCCTCAATGAGCTCAGCCGGCGGGTGGGCCTGGCCAAGTCGAACGTCCTGCGATATTTCGAGTCGCGCGAGGCGGTGCTGCTCGAACTCCTTGACGTCTTCCTGGAGAGCTGGCTCGCCGAGCTGGCGGACGAGCTGGCCGCGGGCATCAAGGCGCACGCGGCGCCGGAGGTGCGGGCGGGCCAGTTGGCGGAGATCCTCAGCCGGTCGCTGGCGGGCAACGTGGTGCTGTGCGACCTCTTCGGCGCCCAGGGCGGCGTGCTCGAGCACAACGTCTCGGTCGAGGTGGTCAAGCGGCACAAGCGGTCCTACCTCACGAGGACCGAGGCCATGGGCGAGCTGCTGCGCCGCCACGTGCCCGAACTCGGCGAGGACACACAGCTGTTCTGCCTGCTGATCCTGGTCTCGGCGGGCGCCCTGTCGTCGTACGTCCCGCCGCCGCCCAGCGTCCTCGCCGCCTACGCGGAAGAACCCGCTCTCGGCGTGTTCAACCTGGAGCTGCGGGACGCTCTGCGGCTCTCCTTCACGTCGACGCTCCTGGGCGTGCTGCCACGCGCGTGAACCGCCCGGAGCCGGTTCGGCGGCAGGAGCCGCCCCCTTGGCCCGGTGGCACCGGGCTCAGCACCGAGGGACCATGGTCAGGGGGCTCCGAGTACTCGACGCATTCGACGCACTCGACGCACTCGACGCACTCGACGCCAGGGAGTCTGACCATGGACACCAAGCCCGCATGTGGGCCGGAGCGCGACCCTGACTTCTTCGCGGAAGTCGACAAACTGTTCGCCAAGTACCCCGAGGCCTCTGCCAGGTACGCGGTGGCGTGCAGACGGCTGGAGCTCGAGATACTGAAGATCGACTTCAGCAGGCAGGTAGGTGTCACGCGGGTTGAGGACCGCCGCATCATCACGGAGTTCGTCGATCGCGACACGCTCGCCGTGCGTTCCGCTCACCACGCGTGTTGCGAGTGGCCGAACAACGATGACGGCAAGTGCAACCGGATCTGCCCGGAGTGATCCACCCATTCACCTGCAGGCGTCAGCGGACCACGTCGAAGACGTTCTTCTGCAGGCCGTTGGCGTACGCCTCGTGTTCGACGAGCTTCAGCTTCTGGGTGTCCTTGTCCGTTGCGCTGAACAGGCGCTTGCCCGCGCCGAGCAGGAGCGGGAAGACGAGCAGGTGGTAGCGGTCGATCAGGCCCGCGTCCGACAGGCCGTGGTTCAGGGTGGCGCTGCCGTGGACGATGATCGGGCCGCCCTCGGTCTCCTTCAGCGCGGCGACCTCGTCGAGGGAGCGCAGGATGGTGGTGTCGCCCCAGTTCGAGACCAGGGCGTCCTCGGTGAGGGTGGTGGAGACGACGTACTTCGGCATCACCTTGTACTCGGCGAAGTCCTCCATGTCGGGCCACACGGGGCTGAACGACTCGTAGCTGGTCCGGCCCAGCAGCATCGCGGTGGCCTCGGTCTGCTCACGGCCCTTGATCTCGAAGGCCTCGGGCAGGAACTCGACGTCCTTGAAGGTCCAGCCGGCGTTGCGGTAACCGGACTCGCCGCCCGGGGCCTCCATGACGCCGTCGAGGGAGACGAAGGCGGTGCTGATCAGGGTGCGCATCTGGGTTCCTCGGTGTCTCGTGTCCGGTTCGGTTCGTTCGGTTCGTTCGGTTCGTTCGGTGCGTTCGGTTCGGTCTCAGCAGGTTCGGCTGGCGCGCAGCGACCCGCAACCCGCAAACCCGCAAGTTGCAAACCCGCAACCAGCGGCTGCCGCGCACCAACCAACCATGACCTCTGACTTCGGATCACGCAGAAACTCATCGGTCGGCGCGCTGTCCCCGCTCTCGGAGTCCGGCAGGATCTCTCAGCCCAGCACCTCCCGCAGCAACCGCGCGTTCTTCACCACCTGGCTCGATCCCGTCCGTGCGGCTGCCGTCGTGACCTCGGGTATCTCGCCCTTGGCCGCGCAGCGCGACGCGCAGTCGACGCCGAGAGCGAGCAGGGCTCCGGTGCCCCGGACCACCGGGTCGTGCAGCAGGCGGGGCAGGGTGGCCGCGAGGATCGACCAGGTGGTGCCGTACGCGCCGGTCTCGGCGGCCGTACGCAGGGACGCCGCTAGCCGGTTCGCCTCGGTCTCGCCGCCTCGCAGCGTCTGGGCCAGCTGGAGTCCCAGCAGGCTGGTGTCCAGCTGGCCCCGGGCGGCGAGTACGAGGAGGGCGTCCACCGCCGCTTCGCGTTCGTCCAGTCGGTCGTAGGAGAGGGTGCACGCCAGTGCGAGGTGGACGGCGAACCCCGCCTCGCCGCCCGACTCCGCGGCGAACGGCAGGGCGTGGGCCCAGCCCCGCATGGAGACGCGGTGCCTGAAGTAGTCGCGGGCCAGGACGAGTTCGCGGTGGTGGGGCAGCTGGGCGAGCCAGAAGGGGACCATCGGGTCGTGGAGGCCGCCTTTGTCGTACGGGCCGAGCAGGGCCTCCTCGGCCGGGCCGAGCAGCGGTGAGCCGGGGGTGGGGTCGGGTGAGGCGTCGGGCGTGGGGCCGGGCGTGGGATCGGGCGTGGGATCGGGCGTTGGGTCGGGCGTTGGGTCGGGCGCAGGGCCGGGGTGGACATGGGTCACCCAGTCCGACGAGTGCCCGCCCGAATGCCCGTCGGGCCAGTTCGCGGGGGCCGTGTCCCGGTGCGGCAGGCCGCCCTCGCGCAGTCGGCGGGCCAGCCGTCGCCCGGCGTCCGACCCGAGCCGGCTTACCGCGTCCAGCACTGTCTCGTCGGCAGTCGGGGTGACGCGCAGCAGCGCCTGGGCCAGGTCCACCGGTGCCGGTGTGACGCCCAGGCCGTCGAGCACCGAGAGGCGCCGCACGAGTACGGCGGCCTCCAGCGCGCCCGTCGCGTCGGTCGGTACGGCCAGCAGGAACGGCTGCGCGCCCGCCTCGATGATGTCGAGCGCCTCGGCCAGGCGCGCCCTCAGCAGCGCCCCCGCCGGCGAATAGGCGTGGTACTTGAGGCGGGTGGTGAAGTCACGCCGTCTCGGCTCGTCGCCCCGCAACGCCCTCGCCACGTCGTACACGTCGGACTGGGTGCAGTCGTAGGCGTCGCGGGGTTCCTTGCGCATGACCGGTGTCAGCGCCCGCGCCAGCGCGGCGCGGTCGAGATGGGCGTGCCGGACGAGGCCGTCCAGGGCGCGCTCGAACGTCACCACGTCCTTGTCGTTCGCCACGACCGCCGCGAGTTCCTCGGCGACCTCCTCGGCGGTCGCCGGCGGTTCCGGAACCGGGCGGGGGTCGAGTACCGTCGGCAACAGGTCGGCGTACTGGTCGGTGAGCCGGTCGGCGTACTGGTCTGTGAGCCGGTCGGTGAGCCGGTCGGTGAGCCGGTCGGTGAGCCGGTCGGTGAGCCGGTCGGTCGGTTGAGCCGGTGTCGTGCCGAACAGGTCCGCCGCCCGGTCCGCCAGACCCGGGTTGATTCGTTCGGCCGCCGTGCGCAGCTCGGGGAGTACGGAGTCGCCCGCGGACCCGAGGTGCCGGGCGATCACGTCGAGGGCGCGCTCCTGGAGGGCGACGTCCCGGTGGTCCAGGGTCTTCGCCGCGTCCAGTACCGTCCGGGCGGCGCGCGTGGGGTCTTCGCGGGCCGCGCGGTCGAGGCGGGTGAGCTGGGCGCGGACCAGTTTCTTCTCCGGGCGCGGCAGGACCCGTACGCACATCTCGGTGAGTACGTCGGGCTCCAGCAGCCCGGCCTCGTCCAGGGCGATCAGGACCTCCTGGGCGTAGGCGGCCACCGGCGACGACAGGTCCAGGAGTGCCATGTGGTCGCGCAGGGCGGGCGCGTTCTCGGCCGGGGTGAGGGCCAGGGCGCGCAGGAACTCCAGCGGCGGCGTGGTCTCCGTACGCGTGCCGTCCTCGAGCAGGCGGGCGAGCAACGGCTCGGCGAGCGCGACGCGTTCGCGGGTTACGGAGGCGTGTTCCGCCGGGGTGAGGGCAAGCTGCGTCAGCGCGACCGCCGCGTCCCGGCCCCACGTCCCGGGGTCCGCCAGGTCCGCGAGGACGCGCCGGACCAGCACGGCACGGTCGACCAGGCCCTCGGCGGCGAGGCTCAGGAACACGCCCAGCCTGGTGTCCTGCATGACGTACGGCAGGCCTCTGGTGGTGAGCAGGTGGTGGAACGAGGTCGCGTCGAGGTGCACGCCCGGTCGGTCCAGCGCCGCTGGGAGGAGCGTCGGGGACAAGGCGTCCGCGCGCAGCCGCTCCAGGAGGGTGGCGCCGGGACGGGCCCCGCCGCGCAGGTGCGCGGGATGCTCCCAGGTGCCGGCGCGCCAGCTCAGCCAGCCGCTGATGAACCCGTCGGTGGTCGGGAGGGGGCAGCCCGTGTCGTGGACGAGGTGTTCGACGAGGTCGGCCCTGAGGGCGTTGCCCGGCGGCAACTGCTCCGCGAGACGGGCGGCCAGCTCGGTCCGCCAGGTGACGGGGTGCAGGTTCACGACGTCGAGCATCCAGGCGCCGCCGAGGGGCAGGCGGGGCGCGTGTCTGTCGTTCTCGGGCCGCAGGATCCACTCGGCCGCGTCCGCGGGGTCGGTCCGGGAACCGAGTTCGGCGGCGAGCTGGGCGGCCTTCTCCGCCTCGGGGACGTCGTGGAACCAGCCGCCTCGCAGCGTCGCCCGCCGGGCCTCCAGCGCGTCGGCCTGGGCCGCGCGCTCGTCCGGCGCCAGGGAGCGGAGTTCTTGGAGTACTTCGTCGACGTCGCCGGCTTCCGCGAGGTGGACCAGGTTCATCGTGGGGTCTCCGATCGTGGCGTGGTCGCTGTGCGGGTGGCCGTTCCTGGACGAGTGGCCGCGCTTGGGGCTGGAACCTGAGCCGGGGCTGGGGCCGGGGCTGGGTCTGGAGCTGGAGCTGGAGCTGGAGCTGGGGCCGGAGCTGAGGCCGGGGCCGGAGCTGAGGCCGGGGCCGGGGCCGGGGCTGGGGCTGGGGCCGCCTCCGCCGCGGGCACCTCGGCCCGCAGGGTGAAGCCCGCCGCGAGCACCTGGGCCTCGGCGAAGCCGCGCAGCCGGCGCTCCGGCAGCGGGACCTTCTTCTCCGTGAACTCGCCGTCGAAGGTGCTGACCGTCAACTCCTCGGGTCCGACGGTCAGTTGGAGGGGGTCGAGCCCGCCGAGCCCGGCCGGCGCCCGCCGCAGCGGCGGGTTGACGTCCACGTTCGTGGTGCCGTACCCGACGTCGTCACCGTCGTCGAGGCCGGGCGCGAGGACGTCCAGGCGGGCGTAGACCCCGCAGCAGCCGGAGAAGGACTCGAACCGCAGCCGGTCGCCGTCGGCCGTCACCACCGGGTCGAGGGAGGCGTTGGCGCCCGGCCGGTGGTAGCGGGTGGCGGCCACGTCGGCGACGGCGAGCAGAGCTGTCGCTGCGGCGGTCGGCGCGGTCAGGAACCCGCTGAAGAAAAGGGGGTTGGCCGCGTCTCCGGCCGGGGTGGCCCCGCCGGAGGTCTCCAGCGCGAGGGTGCGTCCGGCCGTGGAGGCGCGCACGGCCGAGGGGCGTAAGTAGGCGTACGTCTGGAGGAGTTGCGGGTGTCTCGGGAGTCGCGGGCGGCGGCTCGGGAGTTGCCGAGGTTGCGGAGGTTGCGGCAGTCGCGGGAGTTGCGTCACGCGCACACGCTACGACCGGGGACTGACACGGCCCCCGCCTCCCGCGGCCCCCGCTTCCGCGCGAACGCCCCCTCCGTTCCAGGATGCGCGCATCCTTGCGGGGTCGCGAGTCGGGCCGGTCCTGCCTGGGGTTGCGAGTCGGGGGCGTCGGAGGAAGCTGGAGTTCGGGGGAGTTCGGGGGATGCACGGGGTGGATCCGACTCGCCCGGAGGTCCGGATGACCGTTCTGCGATTGGCCACGTTCAACGTCGAGAACCTCTTCGCCCGTTGGCGCTTCAAGGACCATGTGAATCCCGCGGACGCCAACAAGCGGGGCTGGCTTGTCGATCAGACCCGGTTCGACGAGCTGGGACAGGAGGACAAGGCCATCACCGGAGCCGCGTTGCGCGAGGTCGGAGCGGACGTTCTCGCACTCCAGGAAGTGGAGAACGTGGACACGCTCAAGCACTTCCGCGCACTTTCGCTCGGTGCGGCCTACCCGTACGTCGCCGGGGTCGACGGAAACGACCCGCGGCTGATCGACGTGGCCGTGCTCTCCAGGTTCCCGATCACCCACATCCGCTCCCACCAGCACTTCCTCGACCCGTCGAGCCCCACGACGGCGCTGTTCTCCCGGGACTGTCTCGAAGTCGACGTGGAGGTCGGGGCGGGCGACAGGAAGAAGACGGTGACGCTCTTCGTCAACCACTTCAAGTCGATGAGCGAGGGGCGGCTGAAGACCCGCGAGAAGCGACTGCAGCAGGCCACGAAGGTCATGGAGCTCGTCACCGAGCGCTTCGGTCGCACCCCGGGCGACCATCCGTTCGTGGTCCTGGGCGATTTCAACGACTACATGGAGACGAACGAGGAAGGAAGCCCGGCCATCGCCGACCTGGTCGGCTGGGACCAGGTCGAGAACGTGGTGACCCGACTGCCGTCGGACGAGCAGTGGACCCACTACTGGGCCGCCCAGGAGGAATACCGGCAGCTGGACTACCTGCTGCCGTCCGCCTCACTCGCCGCCGCGACCACCACGGTCCCGGAGATCTTCCGCAAGGGACTGCCCCTGCGCGCGGCCAAATACATGGGCCCCCGCCTCTTCGGCGTCGGAACGGACAAGCCCAAGGCCTCCGACCACTGTCCGGTGGTCCTCGAGATCGACGTCACGTGAGCGGGAGGCCGGTGCGGGGAGCGTCTGCCCGACCGGGAGGCCCCTCCCGGCCGGAAGCACCCTCCCGACCGGAGTCGTCCGACCGGCCCGCACGCCACCGCCACCGCCACCACGCCAGCGCGAAGCCGACCCCCGCCACCAGCGCCGGAACCGCCAACTCCGTTGCCAGGGAAGCCACCCAGTCCGGGTTCATGCGCCGCGTCAGACCGCTGGTGTACTGGCACGTCGCCTGGGGTGGAAGGAAGCTGTACGACAGGGTTTTCGGCGGGTTGGTCCCCCAGTCCGCGCCTGACTCGCACGCCGACGACGGGCCCGCGAGCAGTCTCCAGCCGGCCAGGGCGTAGCAACATCAGGAACGCGGAGCCGGTCACGAAGAACGCCGTCCCCGTACGACGCAGCTTCGCCACCCTGGAGATCGGCGTCACCCAGGGACCGCCGAGCCGTGGCTCGAACCACTCCGCGATCAGCGCGGCGAACAGGCATACGACCAGGACGACCATGCTGAGCCACAGCAGCCCGCCGAGCACCGGCCCGCCTCCGACGGAGGCGACGTCCCCGCGCTCGAACTCGCAGACGGTGGCCGGCGGGAAGGCCTGGTTCCGTACGTGGCGGAGGGCGCCCGGCCCCGTGACCAGACCCTGCTGGCACCGCTCGTCGAATTCCAGCATGCCGAACAACGCCACCGCCGAGCCGACGACCACCGCCCCGAACGCGATCCCGGCCGCAGCCCACAGACCGCCCGTCCGGTAGCTGCCGTACGTACGCGTGTTTGACATTCGCGCACACTAGCCGAGCGCGGGATCGCCAGGTCCTGAGGCTGGTCCAGGCCGGTCTTCGAGCGCCTGGACCAACCTCGGCCGATCGGCTCCCGTCAGCCCGTGTGGACCTTCAGTGCCGTGCGGACGGCGGATTCGAGTGCGCCTTCGATCCAGGCGGGCTTGATGGAGGTGTGGCAGCCCGCGAAGTGCAACGGCCCCTCGGACGTGGGGACGTCCGGGAACAGTTCCGCATGCTGGCCGGGGAAGAGGACGGACGCCTCGCCGTAGGCGTAGTGGTCGCGCATCCAGGACTGCGTCTTGCACTTGCCGGTGAAGAACACCTCGCACCGGCGGCCGAACACCGCCTGGACTCCCGCGAGCGCGCGCAGATAGCGCTCCTCGTCGGCGAACGCGTCCCACTTGAGGGCGTCGTCCGACCAGCTGTAGGAGGCGAGCACGATGCCGCCGTCGCTGCCCTCCATGGGGCTCGCGTGTTCGAAGTACATGAAGCGGTTCGCGTTGTCGCTCACCGAGCCGCCGCCACGGACGTGGGCGGCCTCCGGTTCGCCGCCCGAGCCGGGCCTGCCAGGCCTGAAGGCGGTGAAGCACTCCTTCAGGCCGTCGGGGATCGTCACCCCCAGCTTCTTCACGGACGCGTGCGCGCCGAGGTGCCTCGCGTCCCGTACCCTGCCCGCCCGGTACCTGTCGTAGAGCCCGTCCTCGATGGAGTCCAGCGCCTGGCGCCACTGCTCCTCGGTGAACTCCCACCAGCGCTGGGAGAACTCCAGCAGCACCTTGGTCGCGGCGTCGTAGTGCAGCTCGGTGACGGCCCGGCGCTTGCCGTACGAGAGCGGCGGGTCGAAGGTCACGTGGCGCAGCCCGGAGAAGGGGACGGTGATGATCGCCTCGTCACCCTCGAAGACCTCGGTGGCACCTCCCTTGCCGTCCTGGCAGTCCTCCGACACGGTGTGCACCCGCACCTTGCCACCGTGCCCGTAGCTGTCGCCGTGTCCGCTTCGTTCGATGCGTACTGCGCGCCTGTCGAGCCTGACCTTCCCCCTCACCGGCGCGTACAGGGCGTCGGCGAGCGTCGCCGTGCCGCCCTTGAGCTCCCAGAACTTGGTGCTCGGCGCGATCAGCACGCTGGACAGGAAGCTGTGGACGAAGGAGAGGTGCAGCCGCGAGGTCAGGTTCTGGATGGTGCCGATGAGGTCGATGGTCCTGGTGTCGAGCCCGGCGACCTCGGTGAGATACCGGTACATGGACCAGTGGCCGTACTTCTCCAGGACCGTGATCCACCCGTTGACCAGGGCGGTGCCCTCCTTGTCCTGGACCAGCTGGCGGGCGGGCCTGAGTGCCTCGGTGAGAATCGCGGCGGCGGTCTTCGTTCGATTTGGGCCGGTGACGCCGAAGGTGTCGTTGATCTTCTCGGGGTGCTTCTCGTAGTCGGCGCGGCGCATGTGCACGCCGTTGACATGGATCCAGGTGCGGTTGGCCTTCCGCCCCGGGTTGTCGACCTCGACGTCCACCAGGTAGAACTCCTGGCGCGCGAGGTCGTACTTCTTGATCAGCGCCATGAGGAGCGGGTGGCTGTCGGGCAGGCGCATCGCCCCGGCCTCGGCGTACTGCCTGGGGTCGGCGAACGGCTGTTCGCCGTTCTCGTGGCCGCCCTTGCGGAAGGTCTTGATACGTCCGCCGACGCGGTTGCCGTTGGCCTCGATCACGACGACGTCGTGGCCCGCCCGGTTGAGCAGGTCGGCGGCGAGCAGGCCGGCCGGTCCCGCGCCGATGACCAGGACACGTTTCGTCGCCTTCGCCCGGCCGGTGGGCAGACCGTTCTCGATGGCCCTGAGGTACGCCGGGACAAGGGAGTTGTCGTGCTCGTCGTAGACGGCGATGGCACGGGCGACGGTCCGGTACGCCTGGCGGTCGATACCGGGCGGCGTCGGGGTGGAGGGAGCGATGAAGGGAGCGGTGGCGGGAGCGGTGGCTGGGCTCAGTGCGGTCGCGGATCCGGCGGAGGTCACGGCGAGCCCGGCGGCGAGCGCCGAGGCACCGGTCACGGTGACCACGGCACGACGCGAGGGCGGCGATGCGGGCTGGGACGCGTGTGAAGAATTCTGTGTGCTCATCACGTTTCACTCTTGGCGCATGAGCCGTACGGCGTAGGCGCGTTCACACGGACGAGGACGGCAAACCACTCGAACCGATGACCTCGGACCACTCACATCGACGGGCCGTCACCCCGGCGAAGGGGATGCCGGGCCACAGGAGTTAGCCTCGCCCCGTACGACTACGACTCAGCGGGAGGCAGGCAACCATGGCCATGGCGAAGACGAAGGTTCCTACGGCGCTCGTGGCCGCCGGCGGTCTCGTCGGCGGGTACGCCGTCGCCCGCTGGAGCCGGAACCGGCAGCTCGGCGGGGCCGTACTGGCCGTCGCGGGGACCGTCGCCGCCCAGCAGTGGCAGGAGCAGGCGGGCGTCACGGCCGCCGGGGCACTGACCGTCGCGTATGTCGCCGCCTTCGCCGGATCGCACCCCCTGGCCAAGAAGGTCGGCGCCTGGCCCGCCGTGTTCGGGGTCGCCGGAGCCGTCGCCCTCGCCTCCTGGGCCGTCGCCGACCGGCACTAGACGTTCTCCCGAACGCCCGTTTGAAACCCTCCCGGCCACCCGACTGAGACTCAGCCGCGCCCCGCCGACATCAGCCCCTCCAGGGACTCCTCCTCCACCTGGAACGCCCGCCCCACGCTCGCCGCGACCAGCACCGCCGCCGCCATGACCAGCGTGAAGAAGGCCCAGGTCAGGGGCCAGGCGTTGGCGAATCCGTCAGGTGGGCCGGGCTGGGTGCTCAAAGAGACGTACATCAGGGTCGCCGGGGGGACCGCCACCAGCAGCAGGGGCCAGCCCCGCCGGTCGCGATACCCGAAGTACGCGCCCAGGAGCAGCAGCAGGACGCCCAGGACGACGACCCCCACGCCCGTCACCGGGGTCGTCTCATCGATCGAGCCCACGTGCTGCGCCCGGTTGCGCAACTCCCAGGGCACGCAGACGACGTACGACGCCGAGGCGACCGCGGCGCCGACGGCGCGGGTCAGCCATCGCTCGGCCCAGGGGCGCGTCCGCAACGGCCTGAGCAGCTTCCAGATGGTGGTGCTGTTCCCCGTCATATCGGTCATAAGTACGAGGGTTACCTCTCGGGAGGCGGTCCGACAGAGTACGCGTACTCAGGTACGGGTACCTATGGCGTCGGCCTGCACCCTGCCTACACCCTGCCTACACCCCCACCGCCCGCGACACCGCGTAGATCAGCAGTCCGACCAGCGAGCCGACCACCGTGCCGTTGATACGGATGAACTGCAGGTCGCGGCCGATGTGGGCCTCGATCTTCTTCGTCGTGTGCTCGGCGTCCCAGCCCGCGACCGTGTCCGTGATCAGGGAGGTGATCTCGCCCTGATAGGTCGTCACGACGTACACCGCCGCGCCCTCGACCCAGCCGTCAACCTTGCTCTGCAGACCGGCGTCCACCGACATCCGCGAACCCAGCGACAGCAGCGACGCCCGCACGCGCAGCCGCAGTTCGCTGCGCTCGTCCTCCGCCGCCGAAACGATCATCGATCGTACGGCCGTCCAGGCGGACGCGATCAGGTCCTGGACCTCGCCGCGCCCCAGCACCTCGGTCTTCAGCCGCTCGACACGCGCGCGTGTGTCCGTGTCGGACTGGAGGTCGGCGGCGAAGTCGGTGAGGAAACGGTCCAGGGCGCCGCGCGCCGGATGGGAGGGCGCGTCGCGCATCTCGGTGACGAAACGCAGCAGTTCCTTGTAGACGCGCTCGCCGACCTTCTTGTCCACGAACTTGGGCGTCCAGCCTGGCGCGCCGCCCTGTACGGCGCCCATGACCTCCTCCTCGTGCAGCACCAGCCAGTCGTGCGCGCGTACGCAGATGAGGTCGACGACCCGCTTGTGGCCGCCGTCGACGACGACCCTCTCCAGCATCTTGCCGATGCCGGGCGCGATCTCCTGGGCGTCGGCCCGCCGGGTGATGGCCTCGCCGACGACGGCCTGGACGTCGGAGTCGCGCAGGACGGTGAGCGCACCGCGCAGCGCCGCCGACAGCTCGGCCGTGACCCGGTCCGCGTGCTCCGGCTCCGCCAGCCAGGTACCGAGCCGGCTGCCGATGCCCACGGCACGCAGGCGCTGGCGTACGACGTCCTGGGAGAGGAAGTTCTCGCCGACGAACTCACCGAGGGATACGCCGAGTTGGTCCTTCTTGGTGGGGATGATCGCCGTGTGCGGGATGGGCAGGCCGAGGGGGCGGCGGAAGAGGGCGGTGACCGCGAACCAGTCGGCCATCGCACCGACCATGCCCGCCTCTGCCGCCGCCGCGACATACCCCGTCCAGCCTCCGGCGCCCTGCTCACCGGCCCACTTGGCGAGGACGTACACGACGGCGACGAAGGCCAGCAGCCCGGTCGCGGTGAGCTTCATCCGACGTACCCCGCGCATGCGTTCCTCGTCGGCGGGACCGAAGGCGTTCATGGCACGACCGGGGACGGTACCCGGGGCGGCCCCTTCGGTCACCCCAGCCCCATCGGCGCCTCCGGACGCATCCTCTGATCCCGTTCTCCTGCGTTCCATTCGCTCCACCGTTCAGTGATCCCCCACACATTGTCCCTTCTTGACCTACTCCCGGAACGGAACAGGAGTTCCCCACGTATATCCGGAGGGGGTGAGTCCGACGATTCGGCCGACCCCCACAGGCCCATCCCGCATCATGGGCGCAGCCCACCGGAGCCCCACGCTCCCCGCCGTACTAGGAGTCACGCACCCCATGACCAGGCGCCACGGTTATGGCTTGTTCGCCGCGATGATCACACTCGTCGTGGCTGTATCCACCGCCATCCACGTCGGGGCGACCCTCGACGACGGCACCGCTCCACACGCCAAGACCGTCAGCCGCGCCCGCGGCGACTCGGGCAACTCCGTCGCCCCCGCGTCCGCCGGCACCTGGGTCGGCACCTGGTCCGCCTCCCCGGTCGGCGGCGAGCCCGGAACGGCCGTCCAGGGCCTGGCCGGCCGTTCCCTGCGCAACGTGGTGCACACCTCGGCCGGCGGTACGAGTGCCCGGGCCACCCTCTCCAACCTGTACGGCACGCAGCCCCTGACCATCGCTCACGCCTCGATCGCCGTCGCCGCCGCCGCGAACAGCGCGTCCGCCGACGCCGGCACCATGCGCCGGCTCACCTTCGGCGGCAGCCCCTCGGTGACCATCCCGGCCGGGCAGCAGATCGTCAGTGACGCGGTACGGATCGTCGTCCCGCGCGACAGCGACGTCCTCGTGACGACGTACTCCGCGATCCCGTCCGGCCCGGTCACCTACCACCCGCACGCCCGGCAGATCTCGTACGCCGCGCTCGGCGACCGCACCGAGGACCCCTACGCCGCCGCCTACACCGAGCAGGTCGAGGCCTGGCGGTACGTCACCGCCCTGGACGTCTTCAGCAACGAGGCCGACGGCACGGTCGTCTTCCTCGGTGACTCGCTCACCGCCGGCACGACGTCCAGCGTGGGCACCAACAGCCGCTGGCCGGACGTCCTGTCCGACCGCCTCCACGCGGCGGCGGAGGCCGGTGCGGACGTGCCGCACTACAGCGTCCTCAACCAGGGCATCGGCGGCAACCGGGTCCTGAAGCCGGGCGGTCTCAGCATTCCGGCGCCCAACGCGAGCGGGCTGGAACGGTTCGGGCGGGACGTGCTCGACCATCCGAACGTCAAGGTTGTCGTCATCGACCTGGGCGTCAACGACATCCTGCGCTCCCGCAACCCCAAGGCCTTGAAGGCGTCGTCGATCGTCGCCGGGCTGCGGCAGCTGGTCGCGGAGGCGCATGGGCGGGGTCTGCGGGTGGTGGGGGCGACGTTGATGCCCTTCGGGGGGTTCCATGGGTACTCGGCGACGACCGAGGGGCTGCGGCAGGCCGTGAACGCGGAGATTCGGGCGGGGCGGGTGTACGACGCGTACGTCGACTTCGACAAGGCGATGCGGGATCCGCAGGACCCTCGGAGGTTCCGGCCGGGATTCAACTCGGGGGATCACCTGCATCCGAGTGACGCCGGGTATGCGCGGATGGCGGAGGTGTTCGACTTGCAGGAGTTGAAGGGGGCGGCGCCGGCGCGGCTGTAAGGATGTTCGAGACCAGGACCTCCGATGCGGTGCTGCCTTGGACAGCTCCACCGCATCGGAGGTCTTCGTCATGTCGAGCACGGGCGTGTGTCACAACGCTCGCGCCCGACACGGCTGCCTAGGCGGCTACGCAGCCGTCACTGGTGCAGCCGACGACGGCCTTCGACACGTAGGTGACACCGCCGTCTTCGGACGCCCAGTAGGTGATCCGCACACTCGTCGTGCCACCCTCCACCGCCGAGAGATCGATGGTCTGCGGCCCGAACGCCCGGTCCCCGCCCGAAGCACAGAACTTACTGGTCGTCGCCCGGTGACTCGACCCGTCGGCACCCGTCGCGACCAACTCGACATAGCGGCAGCCACTGGCAACATGATTGTTGCCCTCGAACGTGACCGAACGGTTCAACCAGGTCACCGCACCGGCCGCCACACTGTTGCCGTACGACAGCCGGAACTCGGTGACCGGCTCACGAGAGGAGTTCTCGCAGCCGTCCTTGGTGCACTGGACGACGCCCTTCGTCGCGTAGGTGACGCCGGCGTCTTCGGACGCCCAGTAGGTGATCCGCACACCCGTCGTGCCACCCTCCACCGCCGAGAGATCGATGGTCTGCGGCCCGAACGCCCGGTCCCCGCCCGAAGCACAGAACTTACTGGTCGTCGCCCGGTGACTCGACCCGTCGGCACCCGTCGCGACCAACTCGACATAGCGGCAGCCACTGGCAACATGATTGTTGCCCTCGAACGTGACCGAACGGTTCAACCAGGTCACCGCACCGGCCGCCACACTGTTGCCGTACGACAGCCGGAACTCGGTGACCGGCTCACGAGAGGAGTTGACGCAGCGGTCGCCGCTGTCCAGGGCCCGGGTGCACTGGACCACACCCTTCGTGGCGTACGTATTGCCGCCGTTTTCGGACACCCAGTACGTGATCTGCATGCTGGTCGCGCCGCCGGTCACGTCGGAGAAGTCGAGTGTCCCCCGGAAAGCGCGTGTGCCGTCGGCTTCCGTCCCCACGCACAGCGGGCTCGACGTTCCCCTTCTCGTGGTTCCGTTCGCCGCCGAGGCGATCAGTTCGACGTAACGGCAGCCGCTGGCGACGAAGTTCCGTCCGCTGAAGATCACAGAGCGGTCGAGCCAGCGGACGTCCCCGGTGGCCACGCTGGCGCCGTAGGAGAGGCTGAACTCGGGGAGCGCCTGCGAGCCGTCCCAGTTGTCCGGGATTCCTGGCCTGAGGTCGGAGGACACCTGGTCGAAGACGCCCCAGTAGTACTGGCCCCAGTCGGTGTCCGGCGTGCCGCCGTTCACATGGGTGAACGCCTCTGCTCCGACCCACCCACGGAACGTGCCGGAGTCGTCGATGATCTGGAGCATCGGCCGCGGATGTGAGTTGTTCTGGTAGCAGTCCGCGCCCTGTGCGAGGAGCATGCACCAGTACTCCTCGGTGTTGCGCCGACCGCCGCCGATCTCCGCGATGTAGCGAGCGCGATCCTTGTCCGGATTCACGTCCGCGTCCGCGCTCTCGTCACTCTTGCCGCAGCTGGTGCCGTGCTGGACGAATCCCAGGCACTGAGCGCCGTCGCACTTCTGCCAGGGGTTGGTCCGGTTGTCGCCGCCGACGCCGCTGAAGGTCCAGTTGCCGCCCGACCACTCACGGCCGAGGTTCTGGCCGTTGACCCTGACAAACGTGCCCCGGTACCGCGTGTTCCGGTATTGCGGGCCGGTGAGGAGTTCGTTCATGCTCACGCGCGTGCTCGAGTCGAGTGAGCTCTTGCTGCCGTATCCGACGCCGAACGTGGCGTCGTAGCTGGAGAAGATGTTGGGGTCGGGGGCCTTCGCGTCGGGAACGGCGTCGGTGCCCGTGTTGGTGTAGTACGTCGGGCTGGTGATGCGCGCGACGCCACCCGTTGACCCCAGCCCGGCCTCGAGGTTCCAGTGCTCGACGAGTGGCTCGTCGAGCGAGCGGCCGACCAGGTCGGTCTCCCAGGTCACTTTGAGCTTTCCATCGGACTCGTAGCCGAACACGCCCCGGTATCCGCCCGTCGGGTCGCCGTCGAAGCCGTCGACCGTCCTGACGTAGCAGTGGGGAACGGGGCCGTCGCAGTTGGCCTTCACGGTGTTCACCCGCTTGGGCTGGCCGGCCTGCGTCCAGTACCAGTAGTTCGTCTCGACTGTGCCGTTGGTGGAGAAGACGTAGTAACCGAGCCGGACCCAGTTGCCCGGATCCCGGTGGTCGCCGAGGCCCCCCACGGAGACGACCCAGTTCGGCTTGCCGCCGGGCAGCTCAGGAGGAGCCGCCTGCGCGGTGCCCGCCGTCACCAGCATCGAGGCGAGGACGGCGAGGAGGCCGACCAGTGCGGAGAGGGTGGTGCGTGCGCGATGTCTGCGGAGCTGGTTTTCCATGATCCCCCGTTTTCTGCCCGTCCCGGCGGTTCACCGGGAGTGGCATGTTCCGATCACATTGGAGATCGCATCATAGTGACCACGGGGTCTGAAGGGGTGGGGAGGAGGGGGGAGGAGTGTGGGGTGCGTTCTGAGGTGCGGGCCAGGTGGGGCCTGGTCGCGCAGTTCCCCGCGCCCCTGACAACGCGGGCCCGGTGGGGGCTCGTCGCGCAGTTCCCCGCGCCCCTGACAACGCGGGCCCGGTGGGGGCTGGTCGCGCAGTTCCCCGCGCCCCTAAAAGCCTGTTCCCCGCGCCCCTTGAAGGCGGGCCTGTCGCCGCGGGCAGGCGTGCCGCTAGGGGCGGCACGGGTGGGCGCGGCGGCACCCCGTTCAGCGCCGGGCTGCGCGATCTCCGCCCGCCCCAGCCCGCCTCAGCTGTCCAGCTCCCGCCGGGTCTCGCGGCGTTCCGCCTTCAGGCGCTGGCGTTCCGCCTTCGGGAGTTTGCGGGTCACGCCCACCCCGCCCCAGAAGGCGAACCCCTGGAGGATCACCCGCGGAGCACCGGGATCCCCCAGCACCCCTTCCTCCCTGTGGTCGAACCCGCCCATGATGCCGATGCCGCGTACGACGACCTCGACGCCCGGCGGCACGATCACATCCACCCCGCCCATGATCGCGACGCAGTTGATGACCACCTCATGGTCCGCGAAGTTCGCCTCCCGCAGATCGAGTTCCCCACCACCCCAGAACGCGACCGAGTTGAACACCCGCGGCACAGTCCAGCGCCCCTTGCGCTGAAACCCGCCCATGATCGCGACCCCCCACCGCGAGGTGCCCTCACCCCCGACCACCCGCTCAGCCCAACTCCCGCCCCCCACAGGCTGCTTGACCATGCTCACCGCGGGCGCGCTCACCCCGGCCCCGGGCAGGTCACGGGTGATCGGCGCCAACTCACCGTACGTACGCGCCTGATACGTCGCGTCCAACCGCTCCTCGAACTCCGCCATGTCGAGCCGCCCCTCCGCAAGGGCGTCCCGCAACACCTCGGCGACTCGTTCACGATCGGCGTCGGAAGCGCGCAGCTCCGGAAGGTCGTCCGTCATACAAGCAGCCTACGAGGTACCAGCAGCTCCCCGCGAGGGCGGCGGCTACGACACCGCCCTCCCCGACTTCTCCGCCTGCTCGGCGTACATCTTCGCGATCACGGCCTCGATGTCCGGCTCCCGCACCGACAGGTCCACCAGCGGATACTCCGCCGCGATCCGCGCGACCAGCGGAGCCGCCGACTCCGACGCCGGGAACGCCAGCCACTGCCTCGGACCCTCCACCCGTACGACCCGCGCCGACGGCACGTCGATCGGCGGCAGCTCCCGCTCCAGGTCCACGACCAGGGTCCGCTCACTGTCGCCCACCTCGTGCAGACCGGTCAGCGGACCGTCGTACATCAGCCGGCCGTGGTCGATGACCATCACGCGCGAGCAGAGCTGCTCGATGTCCTGCAGGTCGTGCGTGGTGAGCAGGACCGTCGTACCGCGCTCGGTGTTCAGGTCGCGCAGGAACTCACGTACCCGCGCCTTCGAGATGACGTCCAGTCCGATCGTCGGCTCGTCGAGGTACAGCACCTCGGGGTCGTGCAGCAGAGCCGCCGCGATGTCACCCCGCATCCGCTGCCCCAGGGACAGTTGACGGACCGGCACGTCCAACAGGTCGCCCAGCTCGAGGAGTTCGACGCAGCGGTCCAGGTTCTCCCGGTAACGGGCGTCAGGGATGCGGTACATGCGGTGCATCAGACGGTACGAGTCGATCAGCGGAAGGTCCCACCACAACGTCGTACGCTGCCCGAACACCACCCCGATCCGCCGCGCGAGCCGTGTGCGCTCACGGGACGGGTCGATACCGGCGACGCGCAGCCGGCCGCCGCTCGGGGTGAGGATGCCCGTCAGCATCTTGATCGTCGTCGACTTCCCGGCACCGTTCGGGCCGATGTAGCCGACCATCTCCCCGCGAGCCACCCGGAAGGAGATCGAGTCGACCGCCCGCACCTCCCGCCGCTCACTGCGCATGAACCCGGTGCGCTTACGCACGTCGAACACCTTCTCGACACCGTCCAGCGCGATGAAGGACTCGTTCAAGGGCTCGTTGGCGGATTTGCTGAAGGAACCGTCCATCTGGCTGTCCACTCGCCTAACTCCCCGTGCTCCGGTACGTACGAAGTCCCGCCCGCCACGCCAGGCCGGCGAGCGCGCAGCAGCCCGCCGCCACCAGCGGCGGCAAAAACGCCACCCACTCCGGCAGGTCGAGCGGGTAGGGCCGGCCCAGCACATACAGCGCGGGCACCCAGTTGACGAAGGCCAGCGGGAGGACGAACGTCACCCCGCGCACCAGGTCCTGCGCGAACAGACCCGGCGGATACTGCAACAGCGTCGTGCCGCCGTACGTGAACGCGTTCTGCACCTCGGAGGCGTCCCGCGCCAGGAACTGGAAGGCCCCTCCCGCGACGAACACCGCGCAGAAGATCGCCCCGCCACTGACCACCATCACCGGCATCATCAGCACCTTGACCGTCGTCCAGTGGACGTCGTCGAGGGTGAGCAGGGCGTAGCCGAGCACCAGCAGCCCCTGGGTGATCCGCCCGACGCGGCGCACCGCGAACCGGTCCGCGGCGACCTGCGCGAGCACCGGCGCCGGCCGGACGAGCAGCGTGTCCAGGGTGCCGTCCCGGACGCGGCGCCCCAGCCGGTCCATCGACCCCACGACGAGGTCGGCGATCCCGAACGCGACCGCCGACAGCCCGTACAGGAACGCGACCTCGGGCAGCGAGTAGCCGCCGAGCCGGTCGATCTGCGAGAACATCAGCATGATCGCCAGGAAGTCCAGGCCGGTCGCCACGAAGTTCCCGAGCGTGGTCATCGCGAAGGAGGCCCGGTAGGCCATCGTGGAACGGATCCACATCGCGGCGATCATCAGATAGGCCCGTACGCCGTCGACCACACGCTCCCTGCGGCTGAGCGGCCCGTCGTCCCAGGCACCCCCGAGAGTTCCAGTTCCCCCGAGAGTTCGAGTTCCCCCGAGACCCACGTCCCCCACGTCCCCCACGTCAACCACCCTGAACCACCACCCGCCGAGTAGCGACCGCCTGCAACAAGCGCCCCACCGCCAGCAGCGCCACCGCCCACCCGGCCTGGAACGCGAACGTGCCCAGCGGATCCTTCTCCCCCAGCAGGATGTCCGCCGGCGCCTGGATCAGCGCCGCCCACGGCAACGCCCGTACGATCTCGCCGAGCAGCCCCGGGAACACGTTCAGCGGCAGCACCATGCCCGAGCAGAAGACGCCCGCGAGCCATGCCATCTGGATGATGCCCGCGCCGTCGAGCAGCCAGAACGCGGTCAGCGCCACCAGAAAGCGGAACGAGTAGCTGACCAGCATCCCGAGCGCGACCGCCGCCAGGAACGCCAGCCAGGTCTGCGGGTCGGAGGGAAGCGTCAGGTCGAACAGCCACGCGCCGACCGCCACCGGGACCAGCCCCCGGCCCAGGAGATGGAACATGGCCCGGCCCATGTCCTGGGCCAGCCACCACAACTGCAGGTCGGCCGGACGGTACAGGTCGATCGCGATGTCACCCGTACGGATACGCTCGATCAGCTCGTCCTCGAAGCCCGAACCCATCACGCACATCGTCATCAGCAGCGCCTGGCCCAGCCACACATAGGTGAGAGCCTGGGACTGGTCGTACCCGCCGAGGTGCGGCCTCTCGTCCCAGAGCGCGATGTACGTGTAGGCGAGGATCACCCCGAAGACGGTGTTGGTGAACATCCCCGCCAGCGTGGCCGTCCGGTACGTGGCATAACGTCGGAAACCCCCGGCCGCGACGGCCGCGTACAACCGCCCAGAACCCACGACACCAGCCTTTCGTTTGCGGACCGAAGCGCAGGAGCCTAGTGGGCGGGCCTGCCCGCTCGCTACGCGTTTTCGGCAGGACGGGTTGGATGCAGAGGTCAGGGAACTGAACGGGCGGTGCGACAGTCTTCAAGAGGGGGCGTTGTAGAGGTTTGAACGCGTGAGAGGTCGTACGGGAACGTACGACGCGAAACAGGAGTCCGTGCACCACATGAGCGACCAGCCAGAGCCGCAGCAACCGACGAAGGACCGGGCACCCGCAGAACCCGACGTGCGGATCGACGTTGAATCCGACGTGGATCGCGATGTGGAACCGGTCATGGAATCGGACGCAACACCGGCCTCGGAACCGGACGTAGAACCCGAGGTGACGGAGACCGGAAAGCCGGAGCAGGCCCGCCCGCAGCAGCAGGCCAAGCCGACAAAGCAGGCTGAGGCAACCGCAGAGACCCAGCCAACCAAGCAGTCCCAGCCGACCGCGCAGGCACGGGCGACCGCGCAGACCCTGCCGGCCAAGCAGGCCCAGGCCACCGCGCAGGCCCAGGTGCCACAGCAGGCTGAGTCAGCCGCGCAGGCCCAGGCGCCGCAGGAGGCCCAGCCCGCCGCGCAGGCACAGGCCGCCTCGCAGGCACAGGTGCCACAGCAGACTGACGCAGCCGCGCAGGCCCTCACCGCCAAGGAGGCACGGGCGGCCAAGCAGGCTCGAATGGCCCAGCAAGTGCAGGAAGCCGCGCAGGCCCAGGCGCCGCAGGAGGCCCAGGCCGCCGCGCACGCCCACACGGCCAAGCAGGCACAGGCCGCCTCGCAGGCCCAGGCCGCCTCGCAGGCCCAGACGACCAAGCAGGCCCAGGTGCCGCAGCAGGCCCAGGGACCCGCGCACACCCAGACGGCCAAGCAGGCGCAAGCCGCCGCGCAGGCGCAAGCCGCCTCGCAGGCCCAGGTGCCACAGCAGGCTGACGCGGCCGCGCAGGCCCTCACCGCCAAGGAGGCTCGCGCGGCCAAGCAGGCTCGGTTGGCCCAGCAGGTGCAGGCTGCCCATGCGGCTCGGACGGCCCAGCAGGGCCAGACGGTCCAGACGGCTGGGGTGGCCGGGGCGGTTGGGGCGGGCCAGCAGGGCCAGACGGGTGGGGTCGTTGGGGCGGCTCAGCTGGGCCAGACGGGTGAGAAGGGGCAGCCGGGGCAGGGCGCCGCGCAGGCTGCTGCGGGTGCCCCTAAGGGCAAGGGCAAGGGCAAGCGGCCTCGGCGTACCGGGTGGCGGCGGCTGGTGCCTACCTGGCGGTTCGTGCTCGGCACGTTCGTGCTCGGGGTGCTGCTGGTCATCGGCCTGTTCGCGCTCGGCTACTACATGGTGCACATCCCGGCGGCGAACGCCGCGGCCACCAAGCAGAGCAACGTCTACCTCTACGCCGACGGCAGCCAGCTCGCCCGCGACGGCGAGGTCAACCGCGAGAACGTGCCCCTGTCGCAGATCTCCAAGGCCGCCCAGCACGCCGTACTGGCCGCCGAGGACCGCGACTTCTACACCGAGTCCGCGGTCGACCCCAAGGCCATGATCCGCGCCGGCTGGAACACGGTGACCGGCAAGGGCAAGCAGTCCGGGTCGACGATCACCCAGCAGTACGTGAAGAACTACTACCTCGCACAGGAGCAGACCGTCACCCGAAAGGTGAAGGAGTTCTTCATCTCGATCAAGCTGGACCGGGTCAAGACCAAGGACGAGATCCTCGAGGGCTACCTCAACACCAGCTACGCCGGCCGCAACTCCTACGGTCTCCAGGCCGCCGCCCAGGCCTACTACGGCGTCGACGCCATCGACCTGACCGCGGGCCAGGGCGCCTACCTCGCCGCACTGCTGAACGCGCCGAGCGAGTACGACGTGATCGCCCACCCCGAGAACAGGCCCGCCGCACTCGCCCGCTGGGCGTACGTCCTCGACGGCATGGTCAAGAAGGGCTGGCTGACACAGTCCGAGCGGAACTCCATCACCTTCCCCGAGCCGAAGCAGTCGATCGTCTCGACCGGCATGTCCGGCCAGCGCGGCTACCTCGTCAAGGCCGTCAACGACTACCTCTTCGACAACAAGATCCTCACCGAGAGCGAACTCCAGGCCGGCGGCTACCGCATCACCACCACCCTGCAGAAGCCCAAGCAGGACGCCTTCGTGAAGGCCGTCAACGACAAGGTGATGAAGAAGCTCGACAAGAAGAACAACAAGGTCGACAACTACGTCCGCGCGGGCGGCGTCGCCATCGACCCCGCCACCGGCAAGGTCGTCGCGATGTACGGCGGCATCGACTACACCAAGCAGTACGTCAACAACGCGACCCGCCGCGACTACCAGGACGGCTCCACCTTCAAGCCGTTCGTGTTCACCTCCGCCGTCGAGAACGGCTCGGTGACCCAGGACGGCCGGACGATCACCCCGAACACCTACTACGACGGCACCAACAAACGCCCCGTGGAAGGCTGGAGCGGCCCGGAGTACAACCCCGAGAACGAGGACCAGGGCTCGTACGGCCAGATCACCGTACGTACGGCCACCAACAAGTCCGTCAACTCGGTGTACGCGCAGATGGCCGTGGACGTCGGCCCCGCGAAGGTCAAGCAGACGGCGATCGACCTCGGTCTCCCGTCCGACACGCCCGACCTCAACCCGTACCCGTCCATCGCCCTCGGCACGTCGACGGCCAGCGTCCTCGACATGACCGAGGCGTACGCCACGCTCGCGAACCACGGCAGGCACGGCACGTACACGATCATCGAGAAGATCACCAAGGACGGCACGGAGGGGACGGTGAAGCTCCCCAAGCAGAAGACGAAGCAGGTGGTGTCGCGCGAGGCCGCCGACACGACCACGGCCGTCCTGCAGAGCGTGGTCGAGGAGGGCACGGCAACCGCCGCCCAGGACGCCGACCGCCCGGTGGCCGGTAAGACCGGCACGGCCGAGGAGGACACGGCGGCCTGGTTCGCCGGCTACACCCCCGACCTCGCGACGGTCGTCGCCGTCATGGGCCAGGACCCCGAGACCGGCAAGCACAAGTCGCTGTACGGCGCGATGGGCCTCCCCCGCGTCAACGGCGGCGGCGCGCCCGCCGAGATCTGGGCCCAGTTCACCAAGTCGGCCCTGAAGGGCAAGAAGGTGAAGGACTTCGACCTCCAGCTCCAGGAGGGCGCCGACGAACAGCCCCTCCCGCCCGTCAACCCGCAGCCCGACCCCGGCATGGACGCCGGCCAGGACAACGGCGGCGCCACCACCAACGGCACCACCGGCGGTCCCTCGCAAACCCCCAGCTCGACACCGACCACGGGGGGCACGACGACCGGCGCCACGACGACGGACGGCGGCACGGCCACCACCGGCGGCCCGACGACAGGCGGCGCGCCCGCCACCGGCGGCACGGCCAACAACGGCGGTACGGCGGACACCGGCGGCGCCACCGACCCGGGCGGCACCGGGACGGACAACGGCGGCGCTGCCGACGCCGGCGGCGGAAACACCGACGCCGGCGGCGGGACGGACCCGGGCGGCGACGCGGGAGGAGCGACGCCAGGGGTGACGAACGGCGGCGTGCTGACCCCGAGAAGGAACTGACGCAGACGACAGAGGGGCTGGTGACCATGGTCACCAGCCCCTCCTGGAAATGTGGGTCAGAGATACAGGCCGGTCGAGTCCTCGGACCCCTCGAAGCGGTCGGCCGCGACGGCATGCAGATCGCGCTCGCGCATCAGCACATAGGCGACCCCGCGCACCTCGACCTCGGCGAGGTCCTCCGGGTCGTACAGAACCCGATCCCCCGGCTCCACCGTACGAACGTTCTGCCCGACCGCGACGACCTCGGCCCACGCCAGCCGGCGCCCGACGGCCGCGGTGGCCGGAATCAGGATGCCGCCACCCGAACGCCGCTCACCCTCGGTGGCGTCCTGCCGCACGAGCACCCGGTCGTGCAGCATCCGGATGGGCAGCTTGTCGTGATGGATGCTCTTCTCATTGCTTTTGGCGCTCACCCTCCGAACCTACCTGCCTCTTCAGCCCTTGCGCCGCCGGGTACCCAGAGCGAGCAGCCCGACCAGCCCCACGACCACCAGGGCGACAGGCACGATCCGCTCGATCCTGGGCGCGCCCTCCTCGTCGACGAACTGGCCCTTGACGTCGCCGACAACACGGTTCACACCGACGTAGGCACGCCCAAGGGTGTGATCGATGTTGGAAGCGACCTTGGCCTTGGCATCGCCGACGATCGTCTTCGGGTGCACCCGCACCCCGATCTCGTCGAGCGTCTCGGCCAGGGTCTCGCGACGACGCCTGATGTCCGCCTCGATCTGCGCCGGAGTTCTGCTGCTGTCCGAGGTGTCCGCCACCGTACGCCCTCCGAAGTCTGCTGATGCGTTGATGCACTGCTCCGGACAGTCTGTCAGTTCCACCTCGGAGCGCACTGTCAGCACCCCCGGTTAGGCTCGGAGCGGCACCTTTCAGGACGAGGACGTACGAGGAGACCTGACCGATGAGCGAGCGACTCCAGCCCGGTGATGTGGCCCCGGCCTTCACCCTGCCCGACGCCGACGGCAACGAGGTGTCGCTGGCCGACCACAAGGGCCGCAAGGTCATCGTCTACTTCTACCCGGCCGCCCTGACCCCCGGCTGCACCAAGCAGGCCTGCGACTTCACGGACAACCTGGAACTGCTGGCCGGCGCGGGCTACGACGTGATCGGCATCTCCCCCGACAAGCCGGAGAAGCTCGCGAAGTTCCGCGAGAAGGAGAACCTGAAGGTCACCCTGCTCGGCGACACGGACAAGACGGTCCTGGAGGCGTACGCGGCCTTCGGCGAGAAGATGAACTACGGCAAGACGTACATGGGCGTCATCCGCTCCACGTTCGTGGTGGACGAGGAGGGCAAGATCGAACGGGCCCTGTACAACGTCCGGGCGACGGGCCACGTAGCAAAGATCATCAAGGACCTGGGTGTCTGAGACCCATTTCCGCGGGGAGAGCGGCTCGTACTGGGACGACCCGGTGCGGGCCGCTCCACGTTTCGGGCGTGACTGTCCGATGAGCTGTTCGTTACTCCGTACGGGCTGCGAACGCGCGGCCGGAACGGAGGGGGACTCATGGCGGCCAGTGCGTACACCAAGGAGAGGCTGGAGGAGGCGGCTCGGGGGGCACGGACGTTGTCGGAGACATTAGTGAGGTTGGGGGTCGATCCAAAGAGTTCGACACGTCGCTATGTCCGTGACCGGATGAAGAAGCTGGGAGTGGACGTTTCACACTTCGAGCAGGACGTGAAGTGGACCAGGGAGATTCTCCAGGAGGCCGTCTCGGCCTCGACGAACATGTGCGAGGTGCTGCGCCGTCTCGGGCTGGAGGTTGTCGGAGGGCATCACACGCACATCAGCCGGAGAATCAAGGCGTACGCCATCGACATCTCGCACTTTCAGATGCCGACGCAGCGCGGCAGAGTCCGGCACCCCCGCACTCCGGAGGGCCTGCTCATCGAGCAGCCCAGGGACCAAGCTCGGCGCATCCCCAGCGACCGCCTCAAGTGGGCGATGACGGCTGTGGGGGGAGTGTCGGAGCGGTGCGCACTCTGCGGTACGGGGGCGGTCTGGCGTGGCCGGCCACTCCCCCTCGAGGTGGATCACGTGGATGGCAACTGGCGCGACAACCGGATCGGGAACCTGCGGCTCCTGTGTCCCAACTGCCACTCGACGACGGACTCTTACCGCGGCCGGGGCAAGATGCGCGCGAGGGGTGACGCAGCATGAACAGCGGCGTGCAGTACACCCGCGAGAGGTTGGCCGACGCCGCCTCGCACTGTTCCGACATCGACGAGGTCATTGCCTTCTTCGGCACACGACCCTACGGCCATCTACGCCACTACCTCTTTCGGCGCTTCGACCATTTCGCGATCGATGTCTCCCACATGCCGCGTCAAGGCCGAACCACAGCGCACCAAAGGCCTACAACCGACGAGTTGCGACAGGCGGTCGAGGGAGCGACATCGATCGCCGGCGCTTTGCGCGCACTGGGCCTGAGCCCCTACGACACCTCAACACGCGGGCTGTTTTCTCAGTGGGTGACGGGCGACGGCCTGGACATCTCCCACTTTCTGGGGCAGGCGCATCAGCGCGGAAAGGCGGGGACGACCCCCGTCAAGCCTGCCGAGAACATCTTGGTCCTGCACGACGGCAAGCACCGCACTCGGACCCACCTGCTTCGGCGCGCGCTCCGCGAAGTCGGCGTACCGGAGGAGTGCGCCGAGTGCGGGGTCGGGCCTGAGTGGCTCGACAAGCCCATGACCCTGGAAGTCGATCACATCAACGGGGACTGGTGCGACGACAGGCGGGAAAATCTGCGATTGCTGTGCCCCAACTGTCATGCGGTCACCAACACATGGTGCCGAGGCGGCCAACGATCGGTTGCCGACTAAAAATGTCCACACCGTCAGGCGTCTCAGCCCAGTAAAGTACTCTGCGGATCTGGCGCCCGTACGCCAAGGGCTGAGCGGCGATCTTTAGGTGGTCGTGTCTGTCGGTTCGAATCCGACCGGGCGCACAGAAAAGGGGCCCGGCACCTTCGATTCGTAGGTGCCGGGCCCTGTAAGTCAGCCCAACAACTCCCGCACCACCGGCACCAGCCCCCTGAACGCCTGCCCCCGATGGCTGATCGCGTTCTTCTCGGCTGCCGTCAACTGTGCGCATGTTCGGGTCTCGCCCTCCGGCTGGAGGATCGGGTCGTAGCCGAAGCCGCCCGTGCCCTCCGGGGTGTGGCGGAGTACTCCCCTCAGGCGGCCCTCCACCACCCTCTCCGTGCCGTCCGGGAGGGCCAGGGCCGCCGCGCATGCGAAGTGGGCGCCCCGGTGTTCGTCCGCGATGTCCGAGAGCTGGGCCAGGAGCAGGTCCAGGTTGGCTCGGTCGTCTCCGTGTTTGCCCGACCAGCGGGCCGAGAAGATGCCCGGGGCGCCGTTCAGGACGTCCACGCACAGGCCCGAGTCGTCGGCCACCGCCGGGAGGCCCGTCGCCCGGGCCAGGGCGTGGGCCTTGAGCAGGGCGTTCTCCGCGAAGGTGACGCCCGTTTCCTTGACGTCGGGGATGTCGGGGTAGGCGTCCGCGCCGACCAGGTCCATGGGGAGGGCCGCGTCGGCGAGGATCTGCCTCAGCTCGGTGATCTTTCCGGCGTTGCGGGTGGCGAGGATCAGGCGTGTCATGGCGTCCAGTATCCCGGCCGCCCCGGGCTCGTCCGCGACCTGTTTACGACGTGCGGACCTTCGTCTACGACGTGCACACCTTCGTCAGTTCGCCGGCCGCGTCCGTGACGCCGGTGACGTCGGGGCTCGCGTCGCCGTTCTTGATGGCCGTACGGACGTTGTCCACGGCCTTGTTGAGGTCGTTGACCGCCTTGTTGATGTCGGTGTTGTCGGTGTTGTTGCCGAGATCGTTGAGGCTCTTGTCGATCGACGCCAGGGCCTCGTCGGCCTGGGTCGGGTCGTTCGCCGCGTTCTGGACCGCCTGCTGGAGATTGGAGACGCTGGTGGCGATGGCGTCGGCGGTCTGGACGCAGTCCAGGGCCTTGTTGACGGCGTCGCATCCGGTGGTGAGCCCGGCGGTCAGCGCGACGGCCGCGACGGTTGCGGCGACGGCTGTCACACGGCGCCCCCGTCCGAGGCCTCGGGCGGCGTTGCGGAGTCGGCGACTGACGGGCATGGTTCGGATTCCCTCCGTTGACTGACTGCTCACTGCGTGACGTACTGGCTGGTCGGGCGTACGGCGGTGCGTCGGCATCGCCGTACGCCCATGCTTCTGGGTATTCCTGGAGACGCGGTGGAGCCGTCGTGCGGTTGCTGTGGCCGCCACCTTATTTGGCGTTTCCTTTACCTTTCCAGGGTCGCGTCCAGTGCCTTGCGCTGGAGTGCGGCCAGGTCGGTGCAGCCGGCCACCGCCAGGTCGAGGAGGGCGTTCAGCTCGTCGCGGGCGAACGGTTCGGCCTCGGCGGTGCCCTGGACCTCGACGAAGCGGCCGTCGCCGGTGCAGACGACGTTCATGTCGGTCTCGGCGCGGACGTCCTCCTCGTAGCAGAGGTCCAGGAGCGGTACGCCGCCCACGATGCCGACCGACACCGCGCTCACCGTGCCGGTGAGGGGCTGGCGGTTGTTGCGGATCAGCTTCTTGCCCTGCGCCCAGGTGATGGCGTCGGCGAGGGCGACGTACGCGCCGGTGATGGCGGCCGTGCGGGTGCCGCCGTCGGCCTGGAGGACGTCGCAGTCGAGGACGATCGTGTTCTCGCCGAGCGCCTTGTAGTCGATGACCGCGCGCAGGGAGCGGCCGATGAGGCGGCTGATCTCGTGCGTACGGCCGCCGATCTTGCCGCGGACGGATTCGCGGTCGCCGCGGGTGTTGGTGGCGCGCGGGAGCATCGAGTACTCGGCGGTGACCCAGCCCTCGCCGCTGCCCTTGCGCCAGCGCGGGACGCCTTCGGTGACGGAGGCTGTGCAGAAGACCTTCGTGTCGCCGAAGGAGACGAGGACGGAGCCCTCGGCGTGCTTGCTCCACCCGCGTTCGATGGTGACGGGGCGGAGCTGTTCGGGGGTGCGGCCGTCGATACGTGACATGGCGACGAGCCTAGCCGTAACGGCGGAAGGGGCCCTTCCCGTGGTGGGAGAGGGCCCCTCAGGGGTGAACGCCCGTACTACGCAAGGGCGTTCACATCATGTCCTCGATGTCCGCGGCGATGGGGTCGGCGTCGGTGCCGATGACGACCTGGATCGCGGAGCCCATCTTGACGACGCCATGGGCGCCGGCGGCCTTGAGGGCCGCGTCGTCGACCAGTGCGGGGTCGACGACCTCGCAGCGCAGGCGGGTGATGCAGCCTTCGACCTCTTCGATGTTGTCGAGGCCGCCGAGCCCGGCGACGATCTTCTCTGCCTTGGTGGACATGTCCTACTCCCTGGTCCGAGCCACTTTGTCGCAGTAACCCACAGTTGGCGGATGTTCGCGAGCGGTCTGCGCACTGTTCGCCGACTGGTCTACACCAGTCTGCATCTGTTGTGAAATCGCGGGTTCCTTATGCGGCCTTCACCGTGCTACAACATGGTCTACACCACTGACTGGTGTAGACCACGTCCCCCGTTGGAGGAAGTATGAGCACCGCCACCGCCGCGGCGGTCCCCGCGAAGAAGAGGGGATCCGGCCTGTTCCAGGGCCTGCAGAAGGTCGGCCGCAGCCTGCAGTTGCCGATCGCCGTACTTCCGGCGGCGGGCATCCTGCTCCGCCTCGGTCAGGACGACGTTTTCGGCAAGGACGGTCTGGGCTGGGACAAGGTCGCCAAGGTGTTCGCGACCGCCGGTGACGCCGTCTTCTCCAACCTGCCGCTGCTGTTCTGCGTCGGCATCGCCATCGGCTTCGCCAAGAAGGCCGACGGTTCTACCGCCCTCGCCGCGCTGGTGGGCTTCCTCGTCTACAAGAACGTCCTGACCGCGTTCCCCATCTCCGACGCGAAGATCACCAAGGGTGCGGACGTAGCGGCCACCTACAACGACCCCAAGGTCTTCGGCGGCATCATCATGGGCCTGATCGCCGCGGTCACCTGGCAGCGCTTCCACCGCACCAAGCTCCCCGACTGGCTGGGCTTCTTCAACGGCCGCCGACTCGTCCCGATCCTCATGGCCTTCATAGGCACCGGTGTCGGCGTCGTCTTCGGTCTGGTGTGGGAGCCCATCGGCGACGTCATCACCAACTTCGGCGAGTGGATGACCGGTCTCGGCTCGGTGGGCGCGGGCATCTTCGGCGCCGTCAACCGCGCGCTGCTCCCCGTGGGCATGCACCAGTTCGTCAACACGGTGGCCTGGCAGGAGATCGGCTCGTTCAAGGACCCCGCCGGTGCCGTCTGGCACGGTGACCTGCCGAGGTTCTTCCACGGCGACCCGACCGCCGGCCAGTTCATGACCGGCTTCTTCCCCATCATGATGTTCGCGCTGCCGGCCGCCGCCCTGGCCATCACGCACACCGCACGCCCCGAGCGCCGCAAGGCCGTCGGCGGCATGATGCTCTCCCTCGCGCTGACCTCGTTCGTCACCGGCATCACCGAGCCGATCGAGTTCTCGTTCATGTTCATCGCGCCGGCGCTGTACGCCATCCACGCGGTGCTGACCGCCCTGTCCATGGCCGTCACCTGGGCTCTGGGCGTGCACCACGGCTTCAGCTTCTCGGCCGGCGCGATCGACTACTTCCTCAACTGGAACCTGGCCACCAAGCCCTGGATGATCATCCCGATCGGTCTGGTGTTCGCGGCGATCTACTACACCGTCTTCCGCTTCGCCATCACCAAATGGAACCTCCCCACCCCGGGCCGCGAGCCCGAGGAGGAGGTCGAGGATCTCACCAAGGCGTGAGTCCCCGGTCGTACACACGAAGACGTCGGCTTTCGAGACCACAACCGGTCTCGAAAGCCGACGTCGTAAAAGGGCCCGGCCTGCTAGGCAGCGCCGTTCACGAACTACGGGCCCTTCCCTGCTTCGGCGTCAGTACCACTCGGGCTTGATCCGGTAGATCCAGATCTTCATCTTCGGCTCAGCCTTCCTCTGTGCTGCGAGGCTGCGGTACTTGTAGTTCTTGTTGTGCTGGGTCACGTAGATCTTGCCGTTGCTGATCTTGCTGATGATCGACGTGTGGTTGATTTTTCCGTCGTTCTCCCAGTCGTAGAAGATGATGTCGCCGGTGAACGCGTTGCTCGTGTTGCGCTTGGAACTGAGCATGTATACCTGGGTGAAGCCCTTGAGGTAGGCCGCGTTGACCCAGGTGATGCTCTCGTCCTTGCCCAAGTCGTAGGGGTTCGGCTTGCGCCACCAGGACTCGAGCCGCTCGGGCTTGCTGCCCGTGTTCTTCATCTTCACCCCGCCACCGAAGTGGATTGCCCGCGAGACGAAGTTGGTGCAGTCCTGCTTGTACATGGCCTTGCTGTTCCAGTTGGTCACCGCCCAGGTCGCCGCGCCGGTGCGGGCGTACGAGCCTGCCTGGAGGGCGTCGTAGGAGACCGTGGAGGCGGTGCCTGTGTTGTCGCTTCCGTCGTCGGCCGAGTCGCCGTCGAACAAGGAGGGTTCGGTGTCCTCGTCCTGGAGCGCCTGGTCTACCTCGTTGCCGAAGTCGGCGAGCGCGGCGGCGGTCGGCCGCACCACCATCTCCGCGGCGGGCGCGGTGACTTCGGAGAGCAGCACCGGTTCCGTACCGGCGGTGAGGGTGTAGCGCAGGTCGAAACTGCCGGTCTCGTCGGTCGGGTCGGCGGTCGCGGTGCTCACGTCGGTCACGATGACGTTGGTGCTGGTCACGGTCGCGCGCAGGGTGACCGTCCGGCCGTCGGCCGACGGGATGGCCAACACATCGCTGAACGAGGCATCCTGCCAGTTGTTGTCCGTGTCGTCCTCGGAGACGGCGATCCGCTCCCGCAGGAGCGTTTCCTCGTCCCCGGCGAGGAGGTCGACGAACTGGGGACCGTAGAAGCTGTTGTCCGAGGCGTCCTTGGCATCGATGTAACTGCCGGCGACCATGCGCTCCCGAGCGAAGTGATAAGCCTCCATGGCTATCCGGTACGCGGACGTCCCGTCCGCGAGTGCCACGGGGAGTGCGGCGCCGGACGTGGCGGCCGGGCCGGTGCCGTAGTCGTTCTGACCGGTGACCCGGAAGGTGTACGAGACGCCCGCGGTGAGGCCGGTGAAGACGGCTGACCTGCCGATGGTGGTCTTCGTCGCGGCCGTCGTGCCGCCGGGGGCGACGGCGGTGACGGTGTAGGTGACCACGTCGTCCTCGTCACCGGTGAACTCCGCCGCGGACCAGGTCACCAGGGCGCCGTGGTCGCCTGCCACGGCCTTGAGGTCGGTCACCGCCTCGGGCGCGGTGCCCGTACCGTCGGAGGTTCCGGTCTGCTCGGCCACGTCCAGGGTGAACGTCTTCGGGGCGGTGTAGGCGGAGCACACGCCGGCCGCGCAGGCGCGCATCTTCCACGTGTAGGAAGCGCCGTCGGTGAGCAGACCGTCCGGCACCTTGGCGACGGCCCGGTCGCCGTCCTGAACGCTGCTGGTGAGGGGGGAGCCCACGGCTGCCCCGGACGCGTCGTACAGCAGGTACTCGGCGGACGCGGTGCCCCCGCCGTCCGCCGTGACGATGCCGGTGAGCAGGGGCGTCGTGGTCTGGGTGGCACCGGTCACCAGCTCGGTGGGCATCTCGGGCGCGGGGGCCTTGGAGGTGTCGACCGTGAAGGTCTTCCAGGCGCTCCACGCCGTCGAGTAGTCGGTGCCGTCGTAGGCCCGGGCCCGTAGCCGCAGATGGGTGCCATCGACGAGCGGCGTTGCCTCGGGCACGGCGAGAGCGGCGGTCTCCATGCTGTCGACGTAGGCGGTGTCGGCGGTGAGGGTGTAGGTCGTGTCGTTGTACGCCGGATCGGGTTCGATGGCGAACTGAGCGCGCTGGCGCTGTGGGTCGGCGTCATTGACCATCGTCGACAGGACCGGGGTGAGCGAGGTGACCACCTTGGTGCTGCCGCTGGTGGTGGCCGGCGACAGGGCGGTGGTGCCTGGGACCTCGGGGTAGGAGTTGTACGTGATCGTCAGGTGCGGCTCGGTCGAACCGTTGGCGCCGGACACGTAGTTGGCGGAGTGGAAGCGCCGCCAGGTGTAGGAGTCGGTCTCGTCGGTGCCCTGCACCACCAGCCCGTTGTTGGCGGCGGAGCCGCTGGTCCACGCCCGGACGATGGTGTCGATGTCGAAGTTCATCGTGCCGGCCGGGCAGGCGTCGCTGTATCCCTTGGCGGCGGTGTTGACGACCTGGCCGGTGGAGGTGCCGGCGGGCTTGGTGGCCCAGGTGATGGAGGAGGAGGACCAGGGCTCGGTCACCCGGCGTACCGTCGTGCCCGTGCCCTCCGTGCAGGAGGAGGACCAGTACGAGTAGAGCGCCAGGTTGGTGTCGATGACGTGGGTGCCCGCGTAGTCCGAGACGTCGAACTTGAGGTAGGAGCGGGCGACCGTGTCTCCCCCGTCGTACGTGCCGGACTTCAGCTCGGTCGAGGAGACCTGCGAGTCGGTGTAGTTCGTGGCCACCCAGGTGTCGGTGGTGGCGGCGAGGGTGGTGGCGGGGTCGACGGTGACCGGGTAGGTCAGGTCTCGTGTGAAGTAGTCCGCGTCGGGCGTCAGGACCAGGGTCTGGGAGCCGTCGGCCGCGGTCTCGATCTCCGTGTCGACCGGGGCGAGGTGGCGGGACTCGCCGGACTTGGTGTCCTTCGAGGAGTCCCACATCATCGGAGCCGGCGCCTCGGCGACCAGTTTCCCGGAGCCGTTCTTCAGCAGCAGGTGCCCCGAGTCCGCCTCGGACAGGGTCAGGCCCTTGAGGGTGACGGGGATGCGGTAGGTGAGGTCGCCGCTGGGGGCCGAGTCCAGGACCACGCTCTGGGAGAAGCCCTGCTTGAGGGCGGTGACGGTCAGCGTCTGGCCCTCGCCCAGGTCGTAGGAGGCCGTGTCGTCCCGCACTGTCGGCGTGGGCAGGGTGTCCTGCCAGCCCAGCGCCAGCGAAGCACCGCCTGCGGAGACCGAGGCCAGTTTCTTGTCACCGCCGTCCGAGACGGTGATGTCGGCGGCGGCGGTCTCGGGCTCCAACGCGGCGCCCTCGTCGGACAGTTCCGTGTCGATGTTCTGCCAGGAGCCGTCGTCCTGCTTGACCCGCACCGGTCCGGCGAACGACTCGGCGGTGAAGGTACCGTCCGGGTTCACGTACACGGTGGACGTCTCGGTGCGCAGGGAGACGAGTTCGACGCGCTTTCCGTTGATCTTGGCGTTGCGCCGGGCCGCTTCTTCCTCGCTGAGGCCCAGCAGCTCGGCTATGTCCGGCTCACTGTCACCGAGGGTGACGGCACGGGCCGGGCTGTTCACTATGTCCTGGCTTGTGTCGACGCCCTGGGTGGCGGGCGACGAGACCAGCGGGTCGCCCGTCAGAAAACCGGCCAGCGTTATCGCTGCGGTGGCCGTGATCCACCGTCTTCGGTTGTTGCCTCGCACTCCAACTCCTTTTCAGGTTCCCCCGGTTGGGTTCGTAAGGGTGGCGTGAAGGATATACAGATGATCTTTAGGGGGCCTTTACCGAAGACGGGGTAAGTGTTGTTGATTTACCTGATATGGGCCGCCCCGCGGCGAAGGAAACGTGACCAGAGCGTGATGAGATTCGGACTTCATGGCCGGGAAGGGCCCATGACCGCGTCGCCGTCGGCCGGTCGAACCGACGGCGCCCTGACTCGGCTCCGGAACCCTCCTACACGTACGAACCCCTCAGATCTCGTACGTCACCCTCGGTGTCGCCAGTTCCACCGGGCCCCCGAACACCGCTCGGGCGTCGGCCAGGTTGACCTGGGGGTCGGTCCACGGGGGGATGTGGGTCAGGACCAGCTTGCGCGCGCCCGCGCGTTTCGCCGTCTCGCCCGCCTCGCGGCCGTTGAGGTGCAGGTCCGGGATGTTCTCCTTGCCGTGGGTGAACGCGGCCTCGCACAGGAACAGGTCGGTGTTGCGGGCGAGTTGGTCCAGCGCGTCGCTGGTGCCGGTGTCCCCGGAGTACGTGAGCGACTTCCCGGCGTGTTCGATCCGGATGCCGTACGCCTCCACCGGGTGCCGCACCCGTTCGGTGTGGACGGTGAACGGGCCGATGTCGAAGGTGCTCGGCTTGACCGTGTGGAAGTCGAAGACCTCGCTCATGGAGGAGGCGGTGGGGGTGTCGGCGTACGCGGTGGTGAGGCGGTGTTCGGTGCCCTCGGGGCCGTAGACCGGGATCGGGTCGCAGCGCCCGCCCTCGTGGCGGTAGTACCGGGCGACGAAGTACGCGCACATGTCGATGCAGTGATCGGCGTGGAGATGGCTGAGAAAGATCGCGTCGAGGTCGTACAGACCGCAGTGGCGCTGCAACTCACCAAGGGCACCGTTGCCCATGTCGAGGAGCAGCCGGAAGCCGTCGGCCTCTACGAGGTAGCTCGAACAGGCCGATTCCGCGGACGGGAACGACCCCGAGCAGCCGACGACGGTGAGCTTCATAAAGCAGAAACCTCCGCGGGCGGGGAGCGTCAAACAAAGGTGAACGGGGTTCTTGCGGTGCCTTCGAGCGTAAGGCGCAAAACCCCCTGTCGCTCCTCCGCCAAGGGCTGTTGTGGGCGAACTCACCTGTGCTGTCACCGGTTCGGCTGGACGCGAAGCACGGGTAGCGCGGGCGGCGCGGTGAGTGCGCCGGTACGGTTTCTGTATGGACACGTCATGGTGGCTCGCCCTGGCGGCCGTCGTGCTGCTCGCGCTGGTCGCGGCGCTGGTGGACGGCTGGGGGCGCGGGCATCGGCCGCCGAGGCGCGGGGGCAGGCCGCCGGGGCGGGGCGAGGGGCCGAAGGGGCCACGGGGGCGGTCCGTACGGCCGCGGCCCGCGGAGATCTGGTGGGCGAACGTGCCCTTTGAGGACGGCCCCGGGGGCAAGGACCGGCCGTGTCTGGTGCTCGCGGTGCACGGTCGGCGGGTGACGGTCGCGAAGATCACCAGCAAGTACCACGACGAGCGGCCCGGAGTGATCCCGCTGCCGCCCGGTGCGGTGGGCGATACGCAGGGCCGGCCGAGTTTCCTGGAGACGGACGAGCTGCGGGTCGTGCATGTGGGGGAGTTCCGGCGGCGGGCGGGTGTGGTGGACCCGGCCCTGTGGGACCAGGTCCGACACCTCGCCTCGTGATGTGACGCTCGGCTGCCCCGCAGGGGCCTACGCCCAGAGCTGGCCCTGCAGTGTCTGGATCGCTTCCTCCGTCGTGGCCGCCGTGTAGACGCCTGTCGAGAGGTATTTCCAGCCACCGTCGGCGACGACGAAGACGATGTCCGCGCTCTCGCCCGCCTTGACGGCCTTGTTGCCGACGCCGATCGCGGCGTGCAGCGCGGCGCCGGTGGAGACGCCCGCGAAGATGCCCTCCTGCTGGAGGAGTTCCCTGGTGCGGGTGACCGCGTCCGCCGAGCCGACGGAGAAGCGGGTGGTGAGGACGGAGGCGTCGTACAGCTCGGGTACGAAGCCCTCGTCGAGGTTGCGCAGGCCGTAGACCAGGTCGTCGTAGCGCGGCTCGGCGGCGACGATCTTCACGTCCGGCTTGTGCTCGCGGAGGTAGCGGCCGACGCCCATCAGGGTTCCGGTCGTGCCGAGGCCGGCGACGAAGTGGGTGATGGAGGGGAGGTCGGTGAGGATCTCCGGGCCGGTGCCGGCGTAGTGGGCGCCCGCGTTGTCCGGGTTGCCGTACTGGTAGAGCATCACCCAGTCGGGGTGCTCGGCGGCGAGTTCCTTGGCGACGCGTACGGCGGTGTTGGAGCCGCCTGCGGCGGGGCTGGGGATGATCTCGGCGCCCCACATGGCGAGCAGTTCGCGGCGTTCCTGCGAGGTGTTCTCGGGCATCACGCAGACCATGCGGTAGCCCTTGAGCTTGGCGGCCATGGCGAGGGAGATGCCGGTGTTGCCCGAGGTGGGTTCGAGGATCGTGCAGCCGGGGGTGAGCCGGCCGTCCTTCTCGGCCTGCTCGATCATGTGCAGGGCGGGGCGGTCCTTGACCGAGCCGGTGGGGTTGCGGTCCTCCAGCTTCGCCCAGATCCGTACGTCGGCGGACGGCGACAGCCGCGGCAGGCGCACCAGGGGGGTGTTGCCTACCGCGGCCAGCGGCGAGTCGTAGCGCATGGGTGCCGGGGGCCGATCAGGCCATGCCACCGGCGACGGCCGGCAGGATCGTCACGGTGTCGCCGTCGGCGAGCTTGGTGTTGATGCCGTCGAGGAAGCGGACGTCCTCGTCGTTGAGGTAGACGTTGATGAAGCGGCGCAGCTTGCCGTCGTCCACGATGCGGGCCTGGACGCCCGTGTGCCGGGTCTCGAGGTCGGCGAAGAGCTCGGCGAGGGTCTCCCCCGCACCGGGGACGGCCTTCTCGCCGTCGGTGTAGGTGCGGAGGATGGTCGGGATGCGGACCTCGATGGCCATGACTCGGGGCTCCTGTCGGAAGTGGTAGGTCGATGAACGCGCGGCGGCGCGAAAAGCAGGTTTGTGCTGGTCATGCGTGTGAGGCGCCGCGGCTCACGGCCGTACGGCGGCAGGGGACAGCGTCAACAGATGGCGCTTGCCAGCCTGCACAGGTCGACGTGCAGCCGCGCCACGAGCAGCGGGGTGCCCGGCGTCTTCTCGCTCACGTCGTAGGAAACCATGGGCTCATCGTATCGATTCCCGGTCCGGATCCCGGAGACCTGTCCCGCATTCTGGACATTTTCGGGCCGACAGGTGAGATCAGTACGCGTCCACGACCGTGACCTCCTCCTCCGTGACCTCGCCCTCGCGGATCCGGAAGGAGCGGAACTGGAAGTCGCCGAGGCCGTCGGTGTCCCTGGTGGAGACGAGGACGTAGTGCGCGTCCGGCTCCTGGGCGAGCGAGATGTCGGTGCGGGAGGGGTGTGCCTCGGTCGCGGTGTGGGAGTGGTAGATCACGACCGGTACCTCGTCTCGGTCGTCCATCTCGCGGTACAGCTTGAACAGATCCCCGGAGTCGAACTCGTAGAACGTGGGGGACATCGCCGCGTTCAGCATCGGGATGAAACGCTCGGGGCGGTCGGAGCCGGCCGGGCCCGCGATGACACCGCACGCCTCGTCCGGATGGTCCTTGCGCGCGTGGGCGACGATCTGGTCGACGAGGGTCTGGGTGATGGTCAGCATGCTGGCCAGGATAAGCAGAGGGGCCGTCCCGTACCGAGGCTTGGTACGGGACGGTCCACATGCCGGACCTCGCAACGACGACCGCGTCAGGGCATCAGCGTGGCGACCAGGGTCTCCTGCAGGCCGCCCAGCCACAGGTACGCCATCACCATCGGCTTGCGCGGGTCCTCGTCCGGCAGCCGGTAGAGGAGGTCGGTGTCCTCCTCGTCGACGACGTCGAGCCGGGAGCCGATGGCCAGGCGCAGGTCGTTGAGCGTGCCCAGCCACCGCTGGGACTCCTCGTGGGACAGCTTGAGCACCGCGCCTCCGTCACCGGCGGGCGTCAGCGCGTCCAGGGAGCGGATCACGGTGAGGGCGCTCTCGCGTTTGCCGGTGCGCAAGTCGTTCTCGGTGAAGCGGCGGAACTCGGCGGCGTACTCGCGTTCCTCCTGCGCCTGCTCGGGCGAGGACGGTACGTCGACGGGGTCGCCGTAGGCGTCCGGGAACAAGCGGCGGAGGACCGGGTCGGAGGGCGGCTCGGTCGGGCCCTCGGCGAACAGCTCGGCGAGCGGGTCGTCGGGGGCGTCCTCGGCGGCGCCGGGACCGATCAGCTCGAGGAGCTGGACGGACAGCGACCGGATGATGGAGATCTCGACGTCGTCGAGGGCGACGGCCGCGCCGCCACCGGGGATCGGTTCGAATTGTCCTGGCATGAAGTGAGTTCGCTGACTTCCGGTCCTGCGCGCTGGGTCGGGTTACTTCCGGTCCTGCTGGAGGGTGGCCCACAGGCCGTAGCCGTGCATGGCCTGCACGTCGCGTTCCATCTCCTCGCGGCTGCCGCTGGAGACGACCGCCCGGCCTTTGTGGTGGACGTCCTTCATGAGCTTGGTGGCCTTGTCCTTCGGATAGCCGAAGTAGGTCTGGAAGACGTAGGTCACATAGCTCATGAGGTTGACCGGGTCGTTGTGGACGATGGTGACCCAGGGGACGTCGGGCTCGGGTACGGCGAAGGTCTCCTCCGCCGACTCGGTTCGTTCGATCTCTACGGGAGCGGGTGACGTCACATGCCCATGCTGCCACCAGAAGGGGGTGCCCGGCCAAATCACGGCCGAGCGCACCCCCGGTCGCACCTCATCACATCCGGCATCACATCCGGCATCACATCCGGAAATCGTCAAAGTGACGAGATGGGGGTAGCATCGCCTCTCATGAACACAGCGGAGCTTGGGCTGCCGGTGGACGTCCCCTCGACGGCGCTCTTCACGGATCACTACGAGCTGACGATGCTCCAGGCCGCCCTGCAGGCGGGTACCGCCGACCGGCGGTCGGTCTTCGAGGTCTTCACCCGGCGGCTGCCCGAGGGGCGCCGCTACGGCGTCGTCGCGGGTACCGGGCGGGTGCTCGACGCGGTGGAGAACTTCCGCTTCGACGCGGACGTCCTCGGCTTTCTGCGCGAGCGCCGGATCGTCGACGAGGCGACCCTGGAGTGGCTGGCCTCCTACCGGTTCGGCGGGGACGTCTGGGGCTATCCCGAGGGCGAGGTCTACTTCCCGGGTTCGCCGATCCTGCGGGTCGAGGGCTCCTTCGCGGAGTGCGTGCTGCTGGAGACGGTGATCCTCTCGATCCTCAACCACGACTCGGCGATCGCGGCGGCGGCGTCCCGGATGGCCTCGGCCGCCGGTGACCGCCCGCTGATCGAGATGGGCGCCCGGCGCACCCACGAGCTGGCCGCGGTGGCCGCCTCCCGGGCCGCGTACGTCGGCGGGTTCGCGACCACGTCCGACCTGGCCGCCGGTTTCCGCTACGGCATCCCGACGGTCGGGACCAGCGCCCACGCGTTCACCCTGCTGCACGACCGCGAGCGGGACGCATTCCAGGCCCAGGTGGAGTCACTGGGCCGGAACACGACGCTGCTGGTGGACACGTACGACGTCACGGAGGCGGTACGGGCGGCGGTGGAGGTCGCCGGGCCGGAGCTGGGCGCGGTGCGCATCGACTCGGGCGATCTGCTTCTGGTCGCGCACCGGGTGCGGCAGCAGCTGGACGCGCTGGGGGCCGAGCGTACGCGGATCATCGTGACCTCGGACCTCGACGAGTACGCGATCGCCTCGCTGGCGGCGGCGCCGGTGGACGCGTACGGGGTCGGGACGCAGCTGGTGACGGGTTCCGGCCACCCCACCTGCTCCATGGTCTACAAACTGGTCGCCCGTGCCGAGTCGGCGGACCCGAAGGCTCCGCTGGTCCCGGTGGCGAAGAAGTCGAGCGGCGGCAAGACGTCGATCGGGGGCCGGAAGTGGGCGGCCCGGCGGCTCGACCGGGACGGGGTCGCGGAGGCCGAGGTGATCGGTACGGGACCGGTGCCGGGCGAGCTGGCGGACCGGCAGCTGCTGGTGGAGCTCGTGAAGGGCGGTCGGGTGGTCGCCCGGGAGGCGCTGGATGTCGTACGGGACCGGCATGCCGTCGCGCGCGCGAACCTGCCCCTGTCGGCGACGCAGCTGTCGCGCGGGGAGGCCGTCATTCCGACGGAGTACGTCCAGCTGGATTCCTGAGAACCCCGGGGCGCAGGGGGCAACGGGCGTTTTCGCACTCCGGTTGCTCCGGTTGCCCCGGTTGCCCCGAATGCCCCCTCCCGAAGTGGAGCCGAAGTCTCTAGGCTCGGAAGTTCACATATTCACACCGGCAGTCGAAGGACACCGACCATGCGCCGCGCCTTGATCGTCGTAGACGTGCAGAACGACTTCTGCGAAGGAGGCAGTCTCGCGGTGGCCGGGGGTGCCGATGTAGCCGCCGCGATCACCGAGCTGATCGGGCAGGCTCCCGCCGGATACCGCCATGTCGTGGCGACCCGCGACCACCACATCGCGCCCGGCGGCCACTTCGCCGACAACCCCGACTTCCAGCACTCCTGGCCCGCGCACTGCGTGGCCGGCACGGAGGGCGTCGGCTTCCACCCGAACTTCGCCCCGGCGGTCGCCTCCGGCGCGATCGACGCCGTGTTCGACAAGGGCGCGTACGCGGCGGCCTACAGCGGCTTCGAGGGCGCCGACGAGAACGGCGTCGGCCTGGCCGAGTGGCTGCGGGCCCGCGAGATCGACGAGGTGGACGTGGTCGGCATCGCCACCGACCACTGCGTCCGCGCCACCGCCCTGGACGCGGCCCGCGAGGGCTTCCGCACCCAGGTCCTGCTGGACCTCACGGCCGGAGTGGCCGAGGGAACGACGGAACGGGCACTGGAGGAACTGAGGGCGGCAGGCGTGGAACTGTCGGGCAAGCCGGTCGTCTGAGGGGCCCCTACGCTCCGGTCAGCTGTCCTGGTTCAGCCACTTGCCGTCGCGCATCAGGGTTCGGCCGGTCATCTCCGGGACCGTGCCCCATGCCTGCAGGACCTCCGGGGTGACCTGGAACCAGACGTACGACGCGTGGTCCTCGCGCGGGTCCCAGCCCTCCTTCGCGGCGAAGCCGTCGCCCACGACGGCGGGCAGTTCGTCGCGGGTCAGCATGCGGGCGGTGCCGTGGATCAGGACCACGTCGCGGGTGTGGCCGAAGCAGAGGCGGACGCGGCCCGTGGCGATCAGGTTGCGGCCGGTCGGGTTGGTGTCGCGGGTGGCCAGCCACACCGACTCGCCGTCCCAGAGGTAGGAGAGCGGGACGAGACACGGCTCGCCGCCGGCGTCGGCGGTGGCGACCCAGACGTCGATGTCCCTCGCGAGGCGTTCGAGCGCCTCGCGCTTGCGCTGCTCGGGGCTGCGGGGGCCGTCGGGGCGGGCGTCGTCAGCTGCTGTCATGTGGCGAGGCTATGGCGTACGAAGGGGCGGTCACATCCGACGGCGGGACTAGGTCGCAGGACGGGGGACCACCCGCGGAGCGACACCCCCGGGCCTCGGGGCCCCGGTCCCCCTTGCCGTCAAGCCACCGTCACACCCGTGCCGACCCCGCCACCGTCCGCGCCGTCCGCGCCACTCGCACCCGTGCCCTGCGCGCCACCGTCACACCCGCGCCGACCCCGCCACCGTCCGTGCCGGCCGCGCCACTCGCACCCGTGCCCTGCGCGCCACCGTCACACCCGCGCCGACCCCGCCACCGTCCGCGCCGACCGTGCCACTCGCACCCGTGCCCTGCGCGCCACCGTCACACCCGTGCCGGCCGCGCCGCCATCACCCCGGACCCCGGGCGCCGTCACGCCCTGCCGGCCGCGCGCCTCTCACACCCGTGTCGCCGGTCTCCGTAGCAACGACCTGATCGGATGCCACAGCTCCGTGCGTTCCGGGGCCGACGGGACGCTGTTGTCGGGGGCCGTACGCCATATCAGCCCGTCGGGGTGGTGCAGGACCGCCGTGATCTCGTCCGGGGTGGGCGGGGCCGCGTTGCCCCGGAGGTAGACCGCCCGCAGGCCCAGGTTGCGCAGGCGGGTCAGTGCCCTGGCGCGGTTCTGGGCCAGCACCAGGACGCGTACGTCGTCCAGGCACACGCCGGTCGGCCTGCCGGTCGCAGCGGCGGGCCTGGGCAGGTTCAGCGCCACCACCACGCTGCCACTGGGCAGCTTGCAGAAACCTCCTGCGGCCATGCGGTCACACCCCCCGTGGGACTCGGTGTCAATAAGAAAGCCACAGGAGGCACCTAAACACGATCGGCCGCGACCCGCCAGGGGGTCACGGCCGATCATGCTCTGACCTGCAGTTATACGAATTACTTCACTGCGGGGCCCACCTGGATGGAGATCGTCGAGCCGTCCTTGGCCTGCTTGACGATCTTGATCTTGGTGTTGGTGTCAGTGATGTTCACACCCGCCAGCGGGGTCGCCGCGTCGTAGTAGGTGGAGGTGTGATCGTTGAAGACCGGCACGCCCTTCTGGGAGGCGACCTTCGTGAGCACGTCCGCCTTGTGCAGCCGGAGCGCGTCCGTGCGGTACAGGCTGAAGGGCGAGTCGTAGGACTGGATGCGGCTGCGCATCAGCGTGCCGTCCGCCCACTTCAGCGGGGTCGGGTGCGCGTCCACCGGAAGGATCTTGCCGCGGCCCGGGTGGGCGGTGACGTTGTTGTCCTTCTGGGAGGTGTCCCACTTCCAGATCAACAGACCGGTCTGGTACGGGAAGTGCTCGACCCAGTCCGGACGGGTCGTCGTGAAGCCGAAGTTGTACGGGCCGACCTTGAGGGTCTTGTCGTACGACACGTACTGGCGGTTCTCGGCGATGTAGTACTGCGGGTAGCTGTCCGTGAAGGACGCGCCGATGCGCGAGAAGCCCTTCGACGTCCAGGCGGCGTCCGCGCTCTCCGCGTTGTCGGCGAAGAGGGTCGCGCCGTCGGCGGTGAGGGTGATCTCGTCGGCCGCGAAGCCCGCCTGGGAGACGCCGCCGTCGGACGTGTAACGGAAGCGCAGGTCGAACTTCTGGCCCGCGTAGGCGTCCAGGGAGTACGACAGCTTCTTGTACGCGTCCACCGTGCCGGTGAGCGCCGGCTTGCCGCTGCCGTCACGCGGGATGGCCGCGCCGTCGACCGTGCCGTCGATCGGCGTGAAGGTGACGCCGCCGTCGGTGGAGACCTCGGTGTAGACGTAGTCGTAGTCGGCCTCGACGTCGTACCAGCCGTCCAGGGTGAGAGTGGCCGAGGACTTGCCGGTGAGGTCGACCGAACGGGTCAGCGTGTTGTTGAGGTTGTTGTCGCTGCCGCTCCACCACTGGGTGGCGCCCTGCGCCGGCGGGACGATCTCGGTGGTGACCGTCTTGTTCGGGAGCTCGACGACCAGCGCCTGCGCGTTCTTCGTGTTGTACTCGGCGACGCCCAGCTTGTGGCTCGACTTCTTCGCGGCCTTCGCCGTGTCGAACTTGAGCCAGCCCAGCTGGAGCTTGTCCCAGGCGGTCATGTCGCCGGGCAGGTTGCCGATGTTGTCGCCGCCGGTGCCGAGCCAGGAGCCGGACGACATCAGGGTCCAGTAACCGGTCGAGTTCTCACCGGTGTTGGTGGTGTCGTAGTGGTCCGGCAGACCGAGGTCGTGGCCGTACTCGTGGGCGAAGACGCCGAGGCCGCCGTTCTCCGGCTGGATGGTGTAGTCGCCGACCCAGACGCCGGTGTCGCCGATCTGCGCGCCGCCGAGCAGGTTGCCTGCGGGGCCGGTCGCACCGGCGTCGGTGCCGAACGCGAACCAGCGGTGCGCCCAGATGGCGTCCTCGCCCTGCGCGCCGCCGCCCGCGGACTCGTCCTCACCGGCGTGCACGATCTGGAAGTGGTCGATGTAGCCGTCGGGTTCGTTGAAGTTGCCGTCGGCGTCGAAGTCGTAGCGGTCCCACTGGTCGTACGAGGCCAGCTGGGACTTGATCGCCGCGTCGGTCGCGCCGGCTGCCTTCTGCGCCGCGACCCACGCGTTGACCCCGTCCTGGACCGCGTACCAGGCGCCGGTGTCGGCCTGGTTGGAGCCGTAACGGGCCTCGTTGTAGGGGACCTTGACCCAGTCGGAGACCGTGCCCTCGATCGAGTAGCGGCCCGAGGACTGCTTCTCGTAGTACTTCTTCATCGACTCGACGTTCTTGCCGGTGCCGAAGTAGAGCTGCTTGAAGTGCTCGGTGTTGTAGTCCGCCTGCCAGGCCGTGCTGTTGTCCTTGGCACGGTCCGGCGCGGCTATCTGGTTGTGCAGCGGGCCGGGCGTGCCGCCGTAGCGGCTGTCGACCTGGTCGCCGAACTCGACGAGGATCGTGAAGATCTTGTCGGTGCGCTCGCGGCCGAGTTCGACGTACTTGCCCTTGCCCTTGCCGCTCTTGAGCTGCACGACCTGCGAGCCGTTTCGGCTCTTGGCCGTGGCCTCGCCGGAGATGACCTGCCTGAGGGCTTCCTCGCGCTGGGCCTCCTGGGTCTGGCTGAGCGGGCCGTCGAGGTCGTGGTCGGCGTGCTGCCGTTCCGCCGGGTCGTGGCGGTCGGCGGCCGGGACGGCCGAAGTGCCCTTGCCCGGGCCGGAGTCGGCCTCGGCGATGGCAAAGGTGGAGAAGGTGGCGGCGGCTGTGGCGAGTGCCACACCGACGGCCGCCGTTCTGAACGTCCAGGGTCTACTGGTCACTTGAGGTCCTCCCCCGCGTCCGTCCGCGCGGATGGGGGGTTCCTGGTTCGGAAGCTGTCCGCGCGCGGTATACGCGTGTAGTCAAGTGACGTAATTTGACTAGAGGTTTAGAAGAAAAGACAGATCTTGACTTGGACAGGTCAAATGCATTACCGGCGCGCGGGCGCGTCCAGCTGCTGGACGTCATGACTCCGTGCGCCCCCTGTGCTCCGGCGCCGTGGGTTAGGTCACGCTTACCGCGCGTTCCAGTCGGGCATGCACGCGATTAGAGTCGGTAGGTGGAACGCCGGTTGTCCGGTGGAAAGCCAGGTCGACACGCTCCCCTCACCCCCGAATCCAACGAGGACTCGATTGCCATGCCTCGTCCGACTGCGCCTCGCCCGACCGTCGCACAGCTCGCCTACGGTTCGTGCACCGTGATTCTCTCGACGCTCGCCATGCTGCTGCTGTCCCAGACGAGTTCGGGCCCGGGGGTCGCGCTGATCGCCCTGGTGGGGCTCGCCCTCGGCCTCCTCGTGGCCATGACCGTGCCCCGAACCGGGCGGACCCGGACCACCGCCTCACAGGTCGTCGCCTCGTCCGCCACCGCCACGGCGCCCCGACGCGAACGCGTCCCGGTACAGGCCTCGGCGCAACAGGACTGAACCGCCCCTTCCTTCTGCGACTCATACGCCGACAGCGGTTGGGCGGAGCCTGCGTGACACAGGCTCCGCCCAACCGCTGTCGCGTTCCCCGGAGTTGATCAGCCCGATCAGCCCGATCAGCCCGTACTGACCACCACCGTCTTGGCCGCCTTGTCGTGCAGCCCCTGCTTGTACGGCTTGTCGAAGAAGCTCCAGCCGCCCGCGATCGCCGTCCAGATGCAGGCGCAGCAGAACGCGAACGGGATCCACAGCACGAGCGACCGGACGAACACGGTCTGCACGGAGGGCGTGGCGCCGTTGTCGAGGTTGGCCAGCCGCAGCCGGAGCCACCGCTTCCCAAGGGTCTGCCCGGTCCGGGACATCAGGATCGTGTCGTACGCGATGTACAGCACGGCGGCGATGAGCGACTGGCCGGCCGAGCGGCCGTAGTTGATGTCGTCACTGTCGACGTCGTACTCGTGGACGTTGAATCCCCAGGTCAGCAGCCATACGACGATACCGACAAGGATGATGTCGATGATCCGCGCGATCACGCGCCGAGCGCCGTCCGCGAGCGGGGGCATACCGGCGAGGGGGTCGGCGGCGCCGCCGTACGAATCCCCGCCGCCGCCTCCATAGGGCGAGCCTCCGCCGTACGGCGAGCCGCTGGCGGGGCGGCCCGAGCCGGCGTAGGGATCGCCGCCGCCTTCGGGCGGGCTCGAGCTGTCGTACGGATCGCCCGCGCCGTACGACGGGGGCGGTTGCCGCTTCTTGAACGGGTCGTCGTCATCCGGTGGCTGCTGACCGGCGCCGGGGGGCGGTTCGCTGCTCATGGCCCGAGTCGACCGCGAACCACCCGCCTCCGCATCCGGCGAGCGGCCGTCCGGGGTAACCCGGTAGGCGTTGGCGCCGGCCAGGGCCTGTCGTCGTCATATTGCTGTCGTCCGCCCGGAGAGCGGGCCTCGCGGGGTCAGGTGCGTGCTCTCGGCGGGCCGGGCGCAGGCCCTCGCACCGGCTTGGTCGTACGTGGGTCCGTGACCGGTGCGGCGAGAGGGCGTGCACGGCGTCGAGAGGCAGGCGGGAAGGTGACGACGGGCCTCAGGCCTGGCCTAGCCCGCCACGAACGTGTGTGCCGCCTTGTCGTGCCAGGACTGGCGCCACGGGCGGTCGAACAGGCACCACAGGACGCCCACGACGCCGATGCCGAGCAGCCCCGGGACGCAGTAGACGAGCCAGCGGCGCAGGGCCGCGCCGAACGACGGCGGCTCGTGGCCCTCGATGTCCTGGACCTCGAGACCGAGCAGCTTCTTGCCGAGGGTGCGGCCCCACTTGGCGGTGGGCCATGCCTCGGACAGGACCCCGGCGAGCAGCAGCACGGCCAGCACGATGCCCAGGTAGAGGCCGGTCGTGCCGTCCAGCAGCCATACGGTCACGGTCTCGCCGGACAGCTTGGCCTCGTCGATCTTGCCGTTGATGTGGTCGACGGCCATGGTGCCCAGCGGTACGGCGGCCACGGCGGTCAGGGCGCCGAGGACCAGCGTGTCCACGAGGCGTGCCATGAGCCGCTTGCCGAGGCCCGCCGGACGGGCCGCCGCCCGACGGCGGGCGGCGGCCTGGAACACGTCTTCGACGGGCGGCTTCCAGGGCGCGAGGCGCGGTTCCCCGCCCTCGTCGGCTCCGGCCGGGCGGGGTGCCATGGCCCAGGAGGGCTGGCCGCCGCCGGGGGTGCCGGGGGCCATGGGCGCCGCGGTGCCGGGGGTGTTCTGCTGGGGGACGGCCGGGGTCGCGGGCAGCAGCGCCGGGTTGGCGCCCTGGGCCGCAGCAGCGCGGGCCGCCGCGGCCTTGCCGGCGCCGAAGCCGCGGCCCTGTGCGGGCGCCGGTGCGGGTGTGGCCGGGGGTGCCGTGACCGGGCCCTGCGCGCCCTCGGGCGAGCTGGTGCCCCCCGGCTGCGCGCCGCCCGCCCCGCCCTCGCGCCCCGTGCGCGGGGCCGGCGCACGGAAGGTCATGGTGCCCTCGGAGGGCACGGGGCCACGGGTGCCGGGGACGCCTTGCTCGGCGCCGGTGGCGGCCGGGCCCGGAGTGGGCCGACGGAACACGAACGTGCCCGACTCGGGGATGTCACCGGCGTCCTGCTCCACCGGCGGGATCGTGGCGGAACCGTCCGTACGGGCCGACCACCCGTCCGGCTGAACCGGGGACTCGCTCGCGGCCCTGGGGTCGGGCGTCCTCGGGTCGGCGGCCGGTGCGGGTGCGGGGAAGCCCCAGGAGACGTGGCGGTCCCGGTCGCCGCCGAATCCGGACTGATGCGAGCGGTCGGCACCCCACGCGGACGCCGGTTCGGGCCGGCTGCCGTGCTGGGCCTCGGCCGGGGTCGCCCGGCGCGGCTCGGCGGCCGGCGCCTGCGCCGGTGACGGGGATCGCGGGTCCTCGTCGAAGAAGTGCGGCCCGGTCTCCTCGACCCGCGCCGCGACGGACGCGCCGCCGGACGGCGCCGGCCGGCTGGTGCCCGGCACCCAGGAGGAGCCATTCCAGAACCGGACATATCCAGGAATGGACGGGTCCGGGTAATACCCTTCGCGGGGCCTGTCGTCACCGGGGGCCGGGGTTGGGGCGCTCATGTCCGTCGTCCCGTATCTGCTCGGGGGTCATTTGGGGTGCCCCACATCTATCAGACCGGCGCACACCCCATTACCTCTCCGGCCGTACCTACCCCGTTCGTGACAGCTTCTGCCATCTGTCGCGACGGCTCCGACACCGTCCGGCATCGTTCGCGAAAAAACTTCTCCGAAAAACCTCTCCGAACCCGCGTAATGCTGACGCCTCCCCGCGCTCTCTCCTCGTACGGGCCCGATGCGGGCCCACCGCAACGAGAGGAAGTGCCCGCCATGACTCACGCCATGAACACCGTGGTGGAACGGGAACTGGAGCTGAAGCTCATCCTGTCGCCGGAGCGGAGTATCCCCGTCCCCGCCCGGCTCACCTACCGCACCAACGATCCCTTCGCCGTCCACATCGCCTTCCACATCAGCTCCGACAACCCCGTGAACTGGACGTTCGCCCGTGAACTCCTCGTCGAGGGGGTGTTCAGGCCGTGCGGTCACGGTGACGTCCGGGTGTGGCCGACGAAGGTCGAGGGGCGCAGCGTCGTCCTGATGGCGCTGAGTTCACCCGACGGGGACGCCCTCCTCGAGGCGCCCACCGCCCAGGTGTCGGCATGGCTCGAGCGCACGCTGCGGGCGGTCCCGCCGGGCACCGAGGCCGATCAGCTCGGCATCGACGACGGCCTCGCCGAGCTGCTCGCGGCCACCGCGGACTGTACCGACGACCTGTGGCTGCGCGACCCGTGGCCGTCGGACGAGTCCCAGGACGGGGACGGGTACGTGTGACTCGTACCCGAATGGATCATCAGAACAGCTTGCCCGGGTTCAGGAGGCCCAGCGGGTCGAAGGCCGCCTTCACCGCCCGCTGCATCTCCACGCCCACCGGGCCCAGCTCGCGCGCCAGCCACTCCTTCTTGAGGATGCCGACGCCGTGCTCCCCGGTGATCGTGCCGCCGAGTTCCAGGCCGAGGGCCATGATCTCGTCGAAGGACTCGCGGGCCCGCCGGGACTCGTCGGGGTCCTGGGCGTCGAAGCAGACGGTGGGGTGGGTGTTGCCGTCGCCGGCGTGCGCGCAGACGCCGATGGTCAACTGGTACTTCTCGGCGATCCGCTCGACCCCCTCCAGCAGCTCACCGAGCCGCGACCGGGGTACGCACACGTCGTCGATCATCGTGGTGCCCTTGACCGCCTCGAGCGCGACGAGGCACAACCGCCGTGCCTGGAGGAGAAGTTCGGACTCGGCGGCGTCGTCGGCGGGGACCACCTCGGTGGCCCCGGCCGTCTCGCAGAGCGCGCCGACGGCGGCCAGGTCGGCGGCGGGGTCGTGGGTGTCGAAGGCGCAGAGCAGCAGGGCCTCGGTGGTCTCCGGCAGCCCCATGTCGGCGAGGTCGTTGACGGCCTTGACGGTCGTACGGTCCATCAGTTCGAGGAGGGACGGCACATGACCGCCCTCCATGATCCGGCACACGGCGTCGCACGCGGCGGCGGCCGAGGGGAACTCGGCGGCGAGGACCAGCTGCTGGGGCGGCTGCGGCTTCAGCGCCAGCACCGCCCGGACGACGATGCCGAGCGAGCCCTCCGAGCCCACGAACAGCCGGGTGAGGTCGTAGCCGGCGACGCCCTTCGCGGTGCGCCGCCCGGTCGACATGAACCGCCCGTCGGCCAGGACGACGTCCAGACCGAGGACGTATTCCGCCGTGACGCCGTACTTCACACAGCACAGTCCGCCGGACGCGGTGCCGATGTTGCCGCCGATCGTGCACATCTCCCAGCTGGAGGGGTCCGGCGGGTAGTACAGGCCGTGTTCGTTGACCGCGCGGGAGAGGGTGGCGTTGATGACGCCGGGCTCGACGACGGCGACGCGGTCGACCGGGTTGATCTCCAGGATCCGGTCCATCTTCACGAGCGACAGCACGATGCAGCCCTCGGACGCGTTGGCACCGCCCGACAGTCCGGTACGGGCGCCCTGCGGGACCACCGGGACGCGCAGTTCGGTGGCGACCCGCATGACGTGCTGGACCTGCTCGACGGTGCGCGGCAGGACCACGACGGCCGGGGTGCCCGCCGCGCAGAAGCTCGCCATGTCGTTGGCGTAGGCGGCGGTGACGTCCGGATCGGTGAGCACGGCCTCGGCCGGCAGCTCCGCGAGGAGCCGGTCCGTGAGGTTGCCCTGGGCTTCGTCGGGTGCGGCTTGGATACGGCTCATGATCACAGCGTCGCACCCGGGGCCATCGGTGTGAACCCCGCAAGCGGGGAGCTTTCGGTACGGGAATCCGGTCGTCGTACTGACGCACAGTGAGCGCCATGGAGATGGAGAGAGTCCGCGCCCGTGTCCGTGCCCGTGTCCCCGCTCGTGCCGGCGTTCGTGTCCTCCCGCGCCCGCTGACCGCCGTACTCGCGGGGTGTGCGGTACTCGGCGGCGCGCTGATGCTGCTGTTGCCCCCGGACCGTCCCGCCCAGCCCCCGGCGCCCGGTCCGGCGGCCCGCGCGGAACGGGCGGTGACCGCCGGGGCACCGGCCGTGCTGCCCGACCTGACGGCGTTCATCGGCGACCGCGAGACGTTCGTACGCACCCATGCGGGTGACGGGCAGGCCTGGGCGCAGCTCGGGGCGGCCTATGTGGAGCGCGGGCGGCGGACGGCGGACCCCCTGGACTTCCCGAGGGCGGAACGGGCGCTGCGTACGTCGCTGAACGTGCGGTCGGCGAACAACGCGGAGGGGCTCGCCGGGATGGCGGCGCTGTCGAACGCGCGCCGTGACTTCCCGGCCGCGCGGAAGTGGGGCGAGGCGGCGGTGCGTCAGGCGCCGCAGCGCTGGACGTCGTATCCGGCGCTGCTCGACGCGTACACGGGCCTCGGTGACTACAAGGCGGTGCGGCGGACACTGGAGCGGCTGCGGGAGCTGCGCTCCGGGGCGGCGGTACCGGCGGTGCTGGCGCGGGCGGCGGGCGTGTACCGGGATGAGGGCCGGCGCGAGGACGCGCAGGCGGCCCTGGCGGACGCGGCGGCGCGCGCGGCGACTCCGGCCGAGGAGGCCGAATGGCGGTACCGGTCGGGCGAGTTGGCATGGGAGCGAGGCGAACCGGCGGACGCGCTGGCCCACTTCAAGGCGGCCCGGCGTCTCGACCCCGCGCTGGGCTCCGCACGGGCGGGCGAGGGACGGGCGTTGGCGGCGTTGGGCCGTACGTCGGAGGCCATCGGCGCCTACCGGTCGGCGCTCGCGAGGCAGCCGTCACCGCGATTCATGCTGGAACTGGGCGAGTTGTACGACTCCCTGGGCCGGTCGGCGGAGGCTCTGGCTCAGTACGCGGCCCTGCGGACGCGGGTCGCGAGGGAGCAAACCGCCGGTGTGGACGGGGAGTTGCTGCTCGGCCGTCTCGAGGCGGACCACGGGGACCCGGAGTCGGCGGTACGGCGGCTGAGGTCGGAGTGGGCACGGCAGCCGGGCCTCGAGGTCGCGGACGCGCTGGGCTGGGCGCTGCACCGGTCGGGCAAGGACGCGGAGGCGCTGGACTGGGCGAAGCGGGCGACCGACAAGGAGCACGGCGGCGAGGTGCGCAGCGCGCCGTACGCGTACCACCGGGGCATGATCGAGCGGGAGTTGGGGCTCACGGGCCCGGCGCGCCGGCATCTGGAGGAGGCGCTGCGGATCAACCCGTACTTCTCGCCGGGTGGGGTGCGGGCGGCGAAGGAGGCGCTGGAGGCAGTGGACGCGCTGGGCGAGCCGGTGGTGTCCGGCCCGCCCGACTGACCACAGGCATCTACAAGTTGCCGCGCTTGTCCTGCTCCCTTTCGATCGCCTCGAAGAGGGCCTTGAAGTTGCCCTTGCCGAAGCCCATCGAGCCGTGGCGTTCGATGATCTCGAAGAAGACGGTCGGCTTGTCCTGGACCGGCTTGGTGAAGATCTGGAGCAGATAGCCGTCCTCGTCACGGTCGGCGAGGATCTTCAGCTCCTGGAGGGTGTCGATCGGGACGCGGGTGTCGCCGACCCACTCCCCCAGGGTGTCGTAGTAGGAGTCGGGGGTGTCGAGGAACTGGACCCCGGCCGCCCGCATGGTCCGTACGGTCTCGACGATGTCGTTCGAGTTGAGGGCGATGTGCTGGACGCCGGCGCCGCCGTAGAACTCCAGATACTCGTCGATCTGGGACTTCTTCTTGGCGAGGGCGGGCTCGTTGATCGGGAACTTGACCTTCAGCGTCCCGTCGGCGACGACCTTCGACATCAGCGCGCTGTACTCGGTGGCGATGTCGTCGCCCACGAACTCCTTCATGTTCGTGAAGCCCATGACCTTGTTGTAGAAGCCGACCCATTCGTCCATGTGGCCGAGTTCGACGTTGCCCACGCAGTGGTCGATCGCCTGGAAGGTGCGCCGCGCGGGCGGTTCGACGATCGGGGCGGCGGCGGCGAACCCCGGGAGGTACGGGCCGTCGTACCCCGTGCGCTCGACGAGGGTGTGCCGGGTCTGGCCGTACGTGGCGATCACGGCGAGTACGACCGTGCCGTGCTCGTCCTTCAGCTCGTACGGCTCGGCCAGTGAGCGGGCGCCGTGCTCGACGGCGTACGTGTACGCGGCGCGGGCGTCCGGGACCTCGATGGAGAGGTCGACGACGCCGTCACCGTGCTCGGCCACATGTCCGGCCAGGAAGTGGCCCCAGGTGGTGGCGGGTTTGACGACGGAGGTGAACACGAACCGGGCGGAACCGTTCTCCAGGACGTACGACGCCGTCTCGCGGCTGCCCGTCTCCGGCCCGGAGTAGGCGACGAGCCGCATGCCGAAGGCCGTGGAGTAGTAGTGCGCCGCCTGCTTGGCGTTGCCCACGGCGAAGACGACCGCGTCCATTCCCTTGACCGGGAAGGGGTCTGCCTGCCGCGCGGTGTCGGGAGTGAGGTGTGTGGTCTGCGTCATAACGGCAGCCTCGCCCCGGCACGGCAAGATGCGCAACAGTTCGTGCTGGAGCTGGACATTCTGCTCAGCTGATTGGGCGTGTGGCCGGGCTTTCTGTACAGGATGACCAGGGTGACCAGGACCGAGTGGGGGCTGTTGTGGCGATCGACGAGTTGGACGGGCGGATCATCGTGCTGCTCGCGCGGGAACCGCGGATCGGCGTACTGGAGATGTCCCGGCGGCTGGGAGTGGCTCGGGGGACGGCGCAGGCGCGACTCGACCGGCTCCAGTCGGACGGGGTGATCCGGGGGTTCGGGCCGCAGGTGGACCCGGCGGCGCTCGGCTACCCGGTCACCGCCTTCGCGACGCTCCAGATCCGCCAGGGGCAGGGGCGGGATGTACGGGCCCACCTGGCGTCCGTACCGGAGGTGCTGGAACTGCTCACGACCACCGGCAACGGGGACATGCTGTGCCGGCTGGTGGCCCGTTCGAACGCGGATCTCCAGCGGGTGATCGACCGGGTGGTGGGTATCGAGGGCATCGTCCGGGCGGCGACGGCGATCGTGATGGAGAACCCGGTTCCACTGCGGATCATCCCGCTGGTGGAACAGGCGGCGTCGGAGCGGGACGGCGACTGAAAACTTACAAAGAACTGGTTGCAAAGAAATCCTTGCAACCAGTTCTTTGCAACGCTACCTTTGGACTCATGCCGGAACAGCAGCCTGAGATCCCCGAAAAACCGACCCCCCACCTCCTCAACGCCCGTTCACTGCGCGGCCTCGCACATCCCCTGCGGATGCAGCTGCTGAACGCCCTGCGGCGCGGCGGGCCCGCCACCGCCTCCCAACTGGCCGCGAAACTGGGCGAGTCGAGCGGGGCGACCAGCTATCACCTGCGCCAGCTCGCCGCGCACGGCTTCGTCGAGGACGCACCCGAGCACGGCAAGGGGCGGGAACGCTGGTGGCGGGCCGCGGTCGAGGGCGTGCAGTTCGACGAAGCCCTGCTCGAGGACCCCGACCCCGCTGTCCGCGGCGCCGCCGACCTGTTCATCCACGAGGTCGCGAACAACCACACCCGGGAGATCTCGACCTGGCTCGGCAACCCGAACGACTGGTCCGACGCCTGGAAACGGTCCTCGGACCTGAGCGACATGACGCTACGGCTGACACCCGAGACCGCCCTCGAGCTGATCCACCGGATGCACGAGCTCGTCGACAGCTACCGCGCCCACGCCCCGGCCGAGGGCACCCCGGAGGCCGAGACGGTACGCGTCCACACCCACGTCTTCCCGACCCACACGACCTGAGAGGCGAACCCCGATGAACCCCGAGCGCTACCTCGCCCCACACACCCTCCGCGCCGCCGACCTCCGAGCCGAGGCCGACGCCCACCGCCTCGCCCTCGCCGCCAGGCGCCCCGCGCGGGACCTGCGCACCCGCGTCGGCTGGACCCTCGTAGAACTGGGCCTACGCCTGGCATCGGCACCGCCGAGGCCCCGGATCGCCTGAGAACCTAGAGCCCCCTCGGCGGGGGGCCGCTCGATTCCCGCACCACCAACGGCGGGTCCACCTCGTGCAGGACTCGTTCCGTCGAGCCGGGGTTGGTGATCTCCTCGACCAGCAGATCGATGCCCTCGGTGGCCACCGCGTCGAAGTCCTGCGCCACCGTCGTCAGCGCGGGCTGCTGGAAGCGGGCGGCCGGGATGTCGTCCATGCCTACGACGCTCACCTCCTCCGGAACCCGGCGACCCCGCTCGTGCAGCGCCCTGACCAGGCCGATCGCCATGTCGTCGTTCGCCACGAAGACCGCGGTCATCGCCTCGTCGGCCGCCAGTCGCAGGCCCGCCTCGTAACCGCTCGCGCAGGACCAGTCCCCCTCGACGGGCTCGGCCACCGGCAGGCCCGCCTCGGTCAGCGCCGAGCGCCAGCCATCGGCGCGGTCACGGGACGCCCACCACTGACCCGGCCCCGAGACATGCCGGATCTCGGTGTGCCCGAGGTCGATGAGGTGCCGGGTCGCCACATACCCGCTGCGGTCCGACTTCTCCGCCGAGCGGATCCGCCGCGCGGCGACCAGACCGGGAAAGCGCCCGATGGTGAGGATGGGCACGTCCAGCCAGACCTTGACCGGGCTGCCCTCGTCGATCGCCTCCGACAGCACGATGCCGTCGACGCCTTGTTCGAGGAGGCTGTCGATGGCCTCGGCGGTGCTGTGCTCGTCGTCCTCAGTGGTGTGGGCGACGCTCACCGAGTAGCCGAGCCGGCGCGCCGAGCGCTCTATCGCGACGAGCATGGTCGTGGGCCCGTAGAGGCGGGCGCCGAGTGAGATCACGCCCAGCCTGCGGCTCCGGCCCGAGGTGAGGCTGCGCGCCGCGCCGTTGGGGCGGTACCCGAGCTGCTGGGCCGCCCGCAGCACCCGCTCCCGGAGCTCCTCACGGACGTACGGCTCGTTGTTCATGACCCGCGACACGGTCTTCTGGGAGACACCGGCGAGGCGCGCGACATCGGTGCTCGTCGCCGGTGGCCGTGAGACGCCGTCACGAGCCTGGGTACCGGCCACGGAAACTCCCCGCCTTCTTCCGAACTCTCAAGACTGCGCTGTCAGAAATATGCCGTGATCAGTGTGCGGTTCGACCCTCGAAATCGTCAATCGAAACCTTAACTCGCATGAAACAGCTGTGACACGAGTATTGACGCCGACTCGATCCGAGCCACAGACTCCGGCCTGACTACGCAGTCATGCGTGCAGTCGTTGCACAGTGATCGGAGCGGTGATGCGGAGAAGGCAGAGTAGACGAAGGCTGACGAGGGCGCTGGGGAGTGTCGTCGCGGCAGGCGCGCTGCTGGCGGTGCCCATGGCCAGTGCGCAGGCCTACAACCCGACCGGCGGGATCCTCTACCAACTCGGCAGCGAGCCGTGTCTGAAGGGGCGGGGCAACTGCGCGATCTATCCGAAGTCGGCGGAGCTGCCCGGCGGGCGGCTGGTCGCGTCGTTCGAGAAGTCCACCGTCGTGACGAAGTCGGGCAGCGCCGACGGTCAGACCCTCCCGGTCTACAAGAGCGACGACGACGGCTCGAGCTGGCAGCCCCTGTCCGAGGTCAAGGCCCCGGCGTACCTCTCCACGGACCCCAGGTACGCCAAGTACACGAGCAACTGGACCAACCCGTATCTCTACGTCCTCCCGCAGACGGTCGGTGCGCTCAAGAAGGGCACCCTGCTGCTGGCGAGCGTCGTGTCGGGGGACGACTACTACTACAAGGAGCACAAGGCGGCCGACCCCGACTGGACGCCGAACAACGACGGTGACCGCAAGGATCTGGCGATCGCCCTGTACTCGAGCGTCGACGAGGGCAGGAGCTGGAAGGTGGTCAACGTCATCGCGACCGCCGGCTGGCAGGGCGGCAGTGCGGGCGCGGTCGGCCAGAACATCGCGGCGGCGAACACGAACCGGCAGGTGGACCCCCTCTGGGAGCCGTACCTGATGGTCTACGACGGCAAGCTGGTCTGTTTCTACTCCGACGAGAACGACTACACCGGCTTCGACCCGGTGACCGGCGTGCCGGCCCTCGACCCCGCCAACGACACGGCGACCGACTCGCACGGCCAGATCCTCGCCCACAGGACGTGGGACGGCAGCAGCACCGCGTGGAGCGCCCCGGTCGTCGACGTCGCCGGGTCCAAGCAGGACATGGGCGGCGGAAAGACGGAGATCGGCGGCGGCCGACCGGGCATGACCAACGTGGTCGCCACGTCGGACGGCCGGTGGCTGCTGACGTTCGAGTACTGGGGCGGCGGGGCCAACACCCGGTATGTGATCGCCGACAGCCCGCTGAAGTTCTTCCGGGGCAGCCCGACCGGGATGTCCGTCGGTTCCCTCCCGGTCGTCTCCGGCTCCAAGCCGCTCTCGCAGGGCGGCAGCCCGGTCCTCATCCGGATTCCCGACGGGCGGCTGGTGTACAACGCCTCGAACAGCGGTGACGTCTGGGTCAACGAGACCGGGCGCAGCGACGGGGTGTGGACGGAGTACCAGACGAACTCGCCGGCCGGCTACAGCCGCAATCTCCAGTACGTCGACAGGACGGGCCGCGTCGCGATCCTCAACAACCAGGGCACCTCCACGATCGCGTACGCCGAGGTCGACCTGGGCGAGTCGGCCGGTACCTACTACCAGCTGCGGAACCGGAAGACCGGCCAGGTGATCGGCACCGGCAACAAGACCAACGACGCCAACCTCGGCAATGCGAACGTGCCCGACGTGACCCTCGAGGACGCCGGGGCGGCGGCGAACCCCGACACCCAGTCCTGGCACGTGGTGACCGAACCGAACGGCGGTACGACGCTGCTGAACAGGTCGGGCGGCCGCGCGGCGGCGATCTGGACCGGCAGCGCGACGGTCGGCCAGCGGATCGGCCAGTGGGTCGACAACAGCGCGACGGGCAGCTGGAACCTGGTGGAGACGGCGGACGGCTACTACAGATTCCAGTCGCTCAAGAACACGACCCTGTACCTGACGGGCGCGTCGGCCGGATCCCCGCTGACGTTGCAGACCGCGACGACGGACGGCTCACAGGACTGGAAACTGGTCCAGTGAGCTGAGGTCGGAGACGGGCGGGGGCTGGTGAGGTCTTTCAGGGGCGCGGGGAACTGCGCGACAAGCCCCCACCGGCCCGCAGCCGAAAACCCACGCACCCGGCGGAGCCAGTCGCTAACACCCCGGCACAACCCCCCGCCCCGTCTCCAACGCCACCAACGCCCCCACAGCCCCCTTGAGCGACGTAACCGGAATCAACCGCAACCCCTCCGGCAACTCCGACTCCGCATCCGAGCACTCAGCCTTCGGCACCAGAAAAACGGTCGCCCCGTCCCGCCGCGCGGCCTGCGTCTTCAGCCCCACCCCACCCACCGCCCCGACCGTGCCGTCCGCGTCGATCGTCCCCGTACCGGCGATGGTGCGCCCCCCGGTCAGGTCACCGCCCTTCCCGTCGCCGTCGAGCTTGTCGATGACACCGAGGGAGAAGAGCAGCCCGGCACTGGGCCCGCCGACGTCGGCGAGCTTGAGGCTGACCTTGATCTTGCCGGAGTCCTCGTCCAGGTAATTCAGGGCGGCCTCGGCCGCCGCGTCCTGCGACTTCTTCATCTCGGCCGCGTTGTGCTCCTCGATCTCCTTGGTGCTGTCGCCGCTCGGGTAGACCGAGTCACGCGGCATCACGGCCTGGTCGCTGCGGAACCAGCCGTCGAGTACGTCCCCGAGGCGCACGTGGGTGTCGGGGCCGGTCGCCTCGATCGTCGTCATCCGCAGCTCGCCGGTGGTCTTGCGGGTGGTCGCGCCGGTGATGGTGATGACCGGGTCGCCCGCGTTGGCGCCGAGCACGTTCGCCGTCATGCCGGGCTGCGCCACGGAGAACGGCAGCGGCGCGAGGGCCGCCGTGGCGAGGAGGGCCACGACGGGCAGGGCACAGACGGCGACGGCCCGGGGGCGCGTGAGGCGAGAGAGCACGAGGTCAATCTAACGCGGGGCCACTTTCGGGCCGGGATCGGCCGGGGTCCGCCGGGGTCCGCCGGAATCGGCCGGGATCGGCCGGGGTCCGCCGGGATCGGCCGGGGTCCGCCGGGATCGGCCGGGGTCCGCCGGGATCGGCCGGGGTCCGCCGGGATCGGCCGGGGTCCGCCGGAGTCGGCCGGGATCAGCCAGAGTCGGCTGGGATCAGCCGGAGTCGGCCGGAGTCGGCCGGGATCGGCCGGGATCGGCCGGGGTCCGCCGGGATCGGCCGGGATCGGCCGGGATCGGCCGGGGTCCGCCGGGGTCCGCCGGGATCGGCCGGGGTCCGCCGGGATCGGCCGGGATCGGCCGGGGTCCGCCGGGGTCCGCCGGGATCGGCCGGGATCGGCCGGGGTCCGCCGGGATCGGCCGGAGTCGGCCGCCCTGGCCCTGACCCTCGAGGGCTTGCCGCGGACCGCACCAGGCCGCCGCGGGAATGGCGGCAGCGCACCCTACCTACGGACGCAGGCGCCGCCCGCCCTCACGCCTCACCCTCAAGGAGCCCCCGGGTCCGCAGTCCCCGAAGGCCCGCCCGGCGGGCCGTTCAGCGCAGCGCCTCGGACACCTCTCGGGCCGCGTCCATGACACGCGGCCCCACCCGCTCCGGCACCGCGTCGGCGAGCATCACCACCCCGACGCTCCCCTCGACCCCCGTCACCCCGATGAGCGGCGCGGCCGCCCCGCTCGCGCCGGCCTCCAGCTCGCCGTGGGTGAGGGTGTAGCCGGGGTCGGTGGGCGGCTGCTGCCGGGCGGAGAGGATGGCCTTGCCGGCCGCGCCGCGCTCCAGGGGGTGGCGGAAACCGGCCCGGTAGGCCACGTGGTAGTCGGTCCAGGTCGGCTCGACGACGGCCACGGCGAGCGCCTCCGTCCCGTCGACCAGGGTCAGATGGGCGGTCGCGCCTATGTCCTCGGCCAGCGATCTGAGCGCGGGCAGCGCGGCCTCGCGTACGAGGGGATGCACCTGCCGGCCGAGCCGCAGCACCCCCAGCCCGACGCGGGCCCGGCCGCCCAGGTCACGGCGTACGAGCGCGTGCTGTTCCAGGGTGGCCAGCAGGCGGTACACGACGGTCCGGTTCACGCCGAGCCTGGTCGACAGCTCGGTCACGGTCAGACCGTGGTCGGTGTCGGCGAGCAGCTTGAGGACGCGCAGTCCCCGGTCGAGCGTCTGGGAGGTCTCCGCGGTCACGACGCCCACTCCTTCACGTGGTGAGGTCGGCAACTCCCTGGCGGCGGATGCGTCGCCGGTCCCGTTGGCGACGCGCGTCAGAGGCGGCCGATCGGCGGCGGCCGGGGCTCTCCCGGACACGCTCGCTTCACGACTGCGCTCCGCGGCGTCGCTGCCACGGGGCGTGTGCGTTGCGGGGACAGTAGCGAAGGGGGTTCGCTCAGCGGAAGGCTCCGTCCAGAATCCGGTCACTCCGCGGTACGGACTACTGCGCTTCCTCCCGAAATGCACGGCGTGTGAGCGACCGCGTACGCCCCCTCACCGGACACTCCCAAGGGCGGTGCGGCGATCACCGCATCCGGGTCGCCCATTCCTGCACTTTGGCGATGCGCTGTCGCAACTGTCCCGCCGTCGCCTCCGCGCTCGGCGGCCCGCCGCACACGCGGCGCAGCTCGGTGTGGATCACCCCGTGCGGCTTGCCGCTCTGATGGACGTACGCCCCGACCATGGTGTTGAGCTGTTTCCTCAGCTCCAGCATCTCCTTGTGGGAGACCACGGGCCGCCGCTCGGCGGGCAGTTCGAGGAGGTCGGCCTCGTCGTCGGGCTTCTTACGGCTGTGCGCGATCTGCCGGGCCTGCCGCTTCTGCAGCAGCATCTGCACCTGGTCGGGTTCGAGCAGCCCCGGGATGCCGAGGTAGTCCTGCTCCTCCTCGCTCCCCGGGTGCGCCTGCATCCCGAACTCGGCGCCGTCGTACAGGACCCGGTCGAAGACGGCGTCGGACTCCAGCGCCTCGAAGGAGAACTGCTCCTGCTCGCCGGTGTCCTCGTCCTCCTCCCGGTTCGCCTCCTCCATCTCCTTCTCGGACTCGGCGTACGGGTCCTCCTCGCCGGCCTTCTTGGGCTTGTCGAGGGCGTGGTCGCGCTCGACCTCCATCTCGTTGGCGAAGGTGAGGAGGTCGGGGACGGTCGGCAGGAACACGGAGGCCGTCTCGCCGCGCCGCCGGGAACGCACGAAGCGTCCGACGGCCTGCGCGAAGAAGAGGGGCGTGGAGATGGTCGTGGCGTAGACCCCGACCGCCAGCCGGGGCACGTCGACGCCCTCGGACACCATGCGTACGGCGACCATCCACCGGTCGTTGCTCTGGCTGAACTCGTCGATGCGGGCGGAGGCGCCGGTGTCGTCGGAGAGGACGAGGGTCGCCCGGGTCCCGGTGATGTCGCGGATCAGCTTGGCGTAGGCGCGGGCGGACTCCTGGTCGGAGGCGATGACGAGCGCCCCCGCGTCGGGAATCGCCTTCCGCACCTCGGTCAGCCGCTTGTCGGCGGCGCGCAGCACGCTCGGCATCCACTCGCCGCGCGGATCGAGGGCCGTACGCCAGGCCTGCGACACGGCGTCCTTGGTCATCGGCTCGCCGAGCCGGGCGGCGATCTCATCACCGGCCTTCGTCCGCCAGCGCATCTGCCCGCTGTAGGAGAGGAAGATGACGGGCCGCACGACGTGGTCGGCGAGCGCGTTGCCGTAGCCGTAGGTGTAGTCGGCGGAGGAGCGCCGGATCCCGTCGTTGCCCTCCTCGTACGTGACGAAGGGGATCGGGTTGGTGTCGGAGCGGAACGGTGTCCCGGTGAGCGCGAGCCGCCGCGTGGCGGGCTCGAACGCCTCGAGACAGGCCTCGCCCCAGGACTTGGAGTCACCGGCGTGGTGGATCTCGTCGAGGATGACGAGGGTCTTGCGCTGTTCGCAGCGGTTGCGGTGCAGCATGGGCCGCACACCGACACCCGCGTACGTCACGGCGACGCCCTGGTACTCCTTGCTGAGCGGTCCGGCGCTGTACTCGGGATCGAGCTTGATCCCTATCCGCGCCGCCGCCTCGGCCCACTGCTTCTTCAGGTGCTCGGTGGGCGCGACCACGGTCACCTGCTGCACGACATGGTGGTGCAGCAGCCAGGAGGCGAGCGTCAGCGCGAACGTCGTCTTGCCGGCGCCGGGGGTGGCGACGGCGAGGAAGTCACGCGGCTGCTCCTTGAGATACCTCTCCATCGCCCCCTGCTGCCAGGCACGCAGCTTGCTGGCGGTGCCCCAGGGGGCGCGGCCGGGGAAGGCGGGCGAGAGGTGATGATTCGCGGCGGTGCCGGGGGAAGCGCTGGCGGCGGTGGTAGTCACGGTCTCCGGGGTGGTCGAACGGGAGCCGAGGGCTCGGGCTACGTATGACAACCGGGCCACCCTACCGGCGGCCCGGGACTGCCAACGCGCGTACGACGCGGGGTCCCCCAGGGATGGGACTCAGCTCACACCGACGACTCGGCCAGGTCTCGCAGCGCCTCGGAGATGACCTTGACCTCCTCCACGCTGCCGGAGGCCACCGCGATCACCAGACGTTCGGCGGCATCGATGTCCGGCCGCAGCTGCACGTCGTTCAGCGCCAGGAAGACGACGCAGGACGTCCAGGCGGTGCGTTTGTTGCCGCCACCGAACGGTCGGTCGACCGCCAGCGACTGCAGCAACGCGGCCGCCTTGTCGAACACGTCGGGGTACGCCTCCTGCCCGAGCGGTGTGGCCGAGGGGCGATGTGCCGCTGCGGCCACCAGGCCCGCGTCGCGCACAACCGCGCGTCGGCCCTCGACAGCGAATCCGGCGATGTCCACGACATCCTCGGCCGAGAGGTAGACGTACGTCACTTGAGCCGCTCCAGCAGTTCGGCCCACTTGACGGTCTGTTCCTTGGCGGCCTGACGGACCCGTGTCTCGTGAACCGTTCTGGACAAGTAGACGTCCACAGCCCTCAGCACGATGGCGTGCATACTCACGCCCTCCTCCATGGCACGCAGCTTCAGAGCTTGCGTCTGGTCATCACGGAGGCGCAGGTTCATAGCCATAAGCCCCAGCCTATCGACCCAAAGAGGCCATACCTGTACCACTCAGGAAGAAGCGACCCGCAACCGCGTAGTCACCCAAGCCCCCACCAACGCCACCCCCGCCATCGGCAGGAACACGACGGCGAAGGCGGCCGGGTGGGAAGCGGACGCCTCGGTCGCCGTGTGGCTCAGCGTCCCCCCGCCCAGCGCGGCGAACGCCGCGCCCCCGCCGGCCAGCAGCAGCACGTTGGAGAGCCCGTCGGAGATCTGCAGGGCCGCTGAGTTGGTGCCGGCCTCCTCGGGGGCGGACAGCTGCAGCAGCAGGACGCTGGTGCTAGAGATCACCAGCCCCATCCCGAAGCACCCGAACGCCCACACCACCGCCAGCGTCCACACCGGCACCGCGTCGATCAGCACGGCGGGCGCCGCGGCGATGGAGAGGGCGACCACCACCATCCCGAACGTCATCATCCGCTCCCGGTACGGCTCCATCCGCGCCCGCGCCTGTACGGACGACCCCAGCGCCCAGGTCACCCCGCCCGCCGCGAGCGAGAACCCGGCCATCGTCGGCGACAGCCCCCGCTGCGTGACGAGCATCAGCGGTACGAAGGACTCGGCCGCGATGAACGAGCCCGCGGCGACCCCGCGCAGCAACACGACGGACGGCAGCCCGCGCGCGGCCCGGTAGGTCCCCCGGGGAAGCAGTCCGAGCGCGGCGGGCACCAGCAGCGAGAGGCCGAGGACCCCGGGAACGACCGAGACCCACCGCAGATCCTGGGCGGCGTACTGAAGCAGCCCGGCACCGAAGGAGATCCCCAGCGCGAGCCGGATACGACGCCGCCCCTCCTCCGCACCCCCCTGTCCTGCCTGATCCTTCACGGCCCCGCCGGCCAGCCGACGTATCTGGGGCAGCGCGAGGGCCAGCGGGAAGACGACCAGCACCGGTATCCCGACGAACACCCACCGCCAGCCCAGCTGTTCGGTGACCGCGCCGGCGGCGAGGGGCCCGACCACGGAGGGCACCACCCAGCTCGCGGCGAACGCGGCCATGATGGAGGCCCGCAACCGCTCGGGATAGGCCCGCCCGACCACGACGTACAGGGCGACGATCACCAGCCCGCCGCCCAGCCCCTGCACGGCTCGCCCGGCGATGAACAGCCACATGACCCCGGCGGTCCCGGACAACAGCAACCCGGCGGCGAAGGCGGCAATCCCGGTGGTCAGCGGCCCCAGGGGTCCCCTGCGGTCCGACCACCGACCGGACAGCACCATCCCGAAGAGGCTGGTCGTGAAGTACCCGGAGAACGCGAACGCGTACAGCGACACCCCGTCCAGCTCCCGCGCCGCCACGGGCATGGCCGTCCCCACGGCCGTCGCCTCGAAGGCGATCAGCAGCACGACGGAGACGATCCCGACGCTGAGCGCCCGATAGGAACGCCCGAGCACCCCCTCACCGGATACGGCAGCCGACGGGGTGTCCGTTTCGACGGCGACGCCTGTGTCGCCCGGTTCCAGGGAGGTCATGCAAGCCAGCGTAAGGGCCAACCCCGACCTTGACCCCTGTCGGAGGTAGGGGCCCGTCCGGGACCTTGGTCGTACGCCCCCCTGGTTCACGCCCCCCCTTCATGAACGGCGTGTGGCAGTCCCGTTGCAGCCAGCCCGGTTCCCTTGTTCCCCCACGCTCTCCGCCCCTACGGTCGAGTCACGAAGTTCGGAACGGACACCCTCCGCTCCCAACCCGGCCGTGTGCCCGAGTGGTTCAGGGATTCGCCTGCAAAGCGAATTACGCGGGTTCGATTCCCGCCACGGCCTCCATACCGTTCGGCCCGGCCGACCGCCTTGTGCGGTCGGCCGTGTCGGCGTTGCCGTCGCGGCGTCAGAGCACCCTGCCCGCCTCGCCGTCGAAGTCGATCGTCCGCGCCCGGCGCAGCAGCCACAGGGTGAAGGCGAGCGTCGAGAGGTCCGTGTTCAGCCGGCGCAGGGTGGCCCCGGGCTCGTTCCAGGTGAGGATCGTGCCCGTTCTGCCGTCCAGGACCAGGCTGTTGCCCCCGGTCAGGCGGCCCAGACGGATCAAGTCGGCCGCGCCTTCGGGGAGTTCGGTCGCCGTGTCCTCGTCCGCGCAGTACTCCGCGAGTGTCGGCAGCGGTATGTCGCTGTCCAGGTGGAAGTGGAGACCGTCCTCCGGGAGTCCCGTACCGGCCAGGAAGCGGCGCGTCGGCTCATGGGTGAGCGGTGCCGGGAAGTCGACGTCCTCGAAGCGGGCCACCTTGGCGTGGCCGAACTCCTGCTCCAGAAGCCGCGCGGGCAGGTCGAGGGCGAGGCCCGACTCCGCACCGGGGAGGGCGAACCTGGCCAGCGGGCGGATCAGGGCGGCCATCTTCCAGTACGGCAGGACATCACCGCTGGTGCCCTGCGCGAACACCGTCAGCAGACGCCTGGACGTCTCCGCCGCCGTGAGCGCGGTGAATCCGCCTGCGGACAGGGCGAGTTGGGCTCGCGCGACCGCCAGTTCCTCCGTCGCCGCCGCGAACCGCACCAGCGTCTCCAGCGGGGAGGGCGACCGGCGCCGGTCCGTATGGGCGGAGCCGGAGGGCGAGAAGGGCCTCGTAGCGGTCTCGCCCGTCGAGTTCGGGGAGTTCGGGGAGTTCGGGGAGTTCGGCGGGGTCTGCGGGGTCGGCCGGTTCACCACCGTCCGCACAGCACCGGTCCGCACGGCACCGGTCCGGACGGCCCCGGCGCGCACCGCCCCTGTCCGCGCGGCCCGGGTACGCAGTGCGCCGAACCGCAACTCACCCCTGGCGGACGGCAGTCCCACGCGCGTCGGCAGTTCGCCCCTGGTCGGCGTGATCGTCGTGCTCATGGTTTCCCCCGCGCATGGTTGTTCGCAGTGCCCCGGGCGAGACGCGAAAACGTCCGCGGCCCGGCAGGCCCTCCCACTGCCCAGAACATTACGCGCCACCACTGACAACGGCCCCTGACCTGCGACGGAGCCCCCGTCGACGGCTCTCGGCCAACGACTCTCAGCCGAAGTACACGCCACCCACGACGACCACGACCGCCGCCACCACGAACAGCAGCACCCACGCCAGCACCTTGCCGGGCGTCGGTCCGGGCTCGTACCGCGGCTGCTCCTCGGGAGCCGGACCGGGAGTCGTACCGGGAGCCGGAGTCGTCATGGTGTCGTCACCACCGCCGCCTGCGGGCGGATCGGGAGGCGGTTCACCGGGCGGCCCGTCGCCGCGCGTACCGCCGAGGCGATGGCAGCCGGGGACGTCACCACCGGCACCGCGCTCGCCGCCTTCGCGCCGAAGGGGGCGACCACGTCCCGTTCCTCGACCAGCTTGACGATCCGGATGTCCGGGGCGTCCAGGGCGGTCGGGAGGGCGTAGCCGGTGAGGTCGGGGTGGCGGATCAGCCCGCGCGCGGAGCGCAGGTTCTCCGTGAGCGCGATGCCCACGCCCTGGGTGACGCCCGCCTCGATCCTGGCCGCGAGCTGGGCCGGGTTGAGGACCCGGCCGACGTCCTGGGCGAGCGCCAGCTCCACCACGCGTACCGACCCCAGTTCGATGTCGACGTCCACCACCGCGCGGATCGCGCAGAACGCGAGGCCCACGAAGGCGTCGCCCTGGCCGGCCTCGTCGAGGGGTTCCGTGGGGTGGGGGCGGCACTGGGCGGTGGCCCACAGTTCCTTGCCGTCCATCGCCTCGGTCACCGTGGTCGACAGGACACCGTCGTACGAGGTGATCTTGCCGTCGGTGATCTGGAGCAGCTCCGTGGACATGCCGAACTTGTGTGCCAGGGGCTGGAGGAGCTGGGTGCGGACCATCTTCGCGGCCCGTTCCACCGCGCCGCCCGACACCCAGGTGTGGCGGCCCCTGGCGCCCGGGCCGGCCGGGGGCTGGTCGGTGTCGACGGGGGCCACGTGGACCTCCTCGATACCCAGGGTCTCCTGGACGATCTGGCGGGCCAGGGTGGTGAAGCCCTGTCCTGTCTCCACGGCCGCGCACAGGACTGTGGCGATGCCGTCGTGGACCTTGACGGTGGCCGTCGAGACCTCGTCCGCGCCCTCGGCGCCGAGCATGTGGACCATGCCGAGGCCGTAGCCGACGCCCCGGCGGACGGCGCCCGGTTCGCCTGCGCCCTCGGGGCCGCCCGGCAGCAGCCACTCGTCCTCGGGGGTGTCCTTGGGGAGCGGGGGGAGCGGGAAGTCCCGTACGGCCTGGAGGAGTTCGGCGACGGGGGCCGGGCAGGTGACGGACTGGCCGGTGGGGAGTACGTCGCCGGTGGCCATCACGTTGCGCAGCCGCAGCTCGGCCGGGTCGACGCCGAGTCTCTTCGCGAGCTTGTCCATCTGGGCCTCGTAGGCCGCGCAGACCTGCATCGCGCCCTCGCCGCGCACATGGCCGGAGGGGGGGTTGTTGGTGCGTACGGCCCAGCCCTCGATGAAGGCGTTGGGGACGACGTAGGGGCCGCAGGCGAAGGACACGGCCGCCGCGAGGGCCTCGGCGGAGGTGTCCGCGTACGCGCCCGCGTCGAGCAGGATCTGCGCCTCGACCTTCACCAGCTTGCCGTCGGCGTCCGCGTGGTGGCGGTAGCGCAGGAGGGTGGGGTGTCTGTGGACGTGGCCCAGGAAGGACTCTTCGCGGGTCGCCGTCAGTTTCACCGGGCAGCCGGTCTTGAGGGCCAGCAGGCCCAGAGGGAGCTGGAAGCCCTGGTCCTCGCGGTCGGCGGTGGCGCCGGGGACCCCGGTGACGACCACTTTCACCCGTTCCGGCTCCAGGCCGTAGCAGGCGGCGGCGGCGTCGCGGTCGGCGTGCGGGTCGGTGGAGGCGAGGTAGAGCTCCACGCCGCCGTCGGGGCGCGGTACGGCGAGGCCCGCCTCGGCGCCGATGGGCGCCGGGTCCTGGCGGCCGATCCGGTAGAGGCCCTCCACGACGATCTCGCCGGCCGCCTCGGGGTCGCCGTGGCGCAGCGGGATGTGCCGGATCAGGTTGCCGTCGGGGTGCAGCGGTTCGGCCTCGAAGGCCTGTTCGGGGTCGGTCACCGGGTCGAGTACTTCGTACTCGACGAAGATCGCCGCCGCCGCCATGCGCGCGGTGTCCGGGTGGTCGGCGGCGACCGCGGCGATGGGCTCCCCGTGGTGGCGTACGACCTCGGAGGCGAACATCGGGCGGTCGGCCCGGCCACGCCCGTGCAGTTCCACGCCGGGCACGTCCTCGTGCGTCACGACGGCCCGTACGCCGGGCATCTCGCGCGCGTGGGCGGTGTCGATGGAGACGATGCGCGCGTGCGGGTGCGGTGAGCGCAGTACGGCGGCCCACAGCAGGCCCTCGGCCCACAGATCGGCCGCATAGGGGAACGTGCCCTCCGTCTTCGCGCGCGCGTCGGCGGCGGGCAGCGACACGCCGAGGCCGTGCGGGAGTGCCTCCGCGTCGGGGGCTGCCTCCGCGGCCGTGGTCGCGGTGGCGGCTTCGTTGCTCACGTCTGGCCTCCGTCCTGGCCGTGAGTCTGGTCATACGCGTGCGAGTCGTGGTTCCGGGCGGGCTCGAAGCCGGGGGCGTCGAACGCGGACGGGTTGACGCCGCCGCCGCCCGGTCCGGCCTGGTGCGGGATGCGGGCCTCGCCGTCCTCGCCGTCGGCCTCGGCGGCCTGCGCCTCGCGTCCGGCGACGACCTCGCGGACCGCTTCCAGGACGCCCCGGTAGCCGGAGCAGCGGCACAGGTTGCCGCACAGGGCCTGGCGCGTCTCCAGTTCGGTCGGGGCGGGGTTGCCCTCAAGGAGGTCGTGCACGGTCATCGCCATCCCGGGGATGCAGAAACCGCACTGCACGGCACCGCACTTGGCGAGCGCCCGCTGGACGTCCGAGGGCTGTCCGCCGTCGGCGAGGCCCTCGACGGTGCGCACCTCGCTGCCCGCGGCGGTGACCGCGGGCACCAGGCAGGACGCGACGAGGCGTCCGTCGACCTGGACGTTGCAGGCCCCGCACTCGCCCTGGGAGCAGCCGTCCTTGGCGCCGGCGAGGCCGAGGCGCTCGCGCAGTACGTAGAGCAGCGACTCGCCGATCCAGGCGTCGGTGACGGGCCGGTCGGAGCCGTTGACGCGCAGCACGTAGGAGGCGAGGGGGTGTTCCTCGCCGGGCGGGCCGGGGGCGTCCTCGGCCGCTTCGGGCTCGGCGGCGGGCTGCTCGGCGGTCGCGGTGGCACCCGATGCCTCCGAGTCCGCGTCCGGCTCGCCCGTCGCGGGCTCCTCAGCGGCCTCCGGCGAGGCTCCCGGCCTGGCGGGCGGGTCGGGCTCCACGGCGGCCTCTGCGGGGCCGTCAGGGGCTTCGGCGGGGTCGTGGACGACCGCGGCGGGGCCTTGATCCTCGTCGGCGACCGGGTGACCGGCCTCGGCGGCGGTGCGACCTGAGGTGTCCGCCGGGTGACCGATCTCGTCAGCCGCGCGACCGGCGCCGCCCGTTTCGTGCGCGGTTTCGGGCGCGTACGTCGTTCCGGCGCCCGTCGTCCGATCGGAAGTCTCCGATTCCGGCCGCGACTCCGGCTGCTGCTCCGGCTCGGGCGCGGGCGCCCAGGACTGGCCCGCACCCTCCGTCGCCCAGGGCGCGGGCGCGCCGCCGGGGAGCGTGGCGGGCGGGGTGCCGCCCCACTGCTCGACCAGCGCCGAGGCACTGAACTCGCCGGATTCGTCCGGAAGGTCACCACCGGCGACAGGGATCCGCCACTCCCCGGTCACCTCGCGGCCGGGGACGCCGGGAGCGGCGCCCTCGGGCCCGCCGGTGCCCTGCTCGAAGGCCCACTGCCCCGTGGAGCTCTGGTCGTAGCCGAACCCGTCGTGCCGCGCGGCCTCCTGGGGCACGGCGTTCGGGTCCGGCCACTGGGCGCCGCCGGGGGGCGCGGGCGGAGCCCCCCACGCGCCCGGCGCACCCGGCGCACCGGTGGAGCCGTCCTCGGGTTGCGCGCCCGGCGCCGCCTCTATGCGCGGGGGCACGTACCCGTGGCCGGGCGCGGCCAGCGGGCTGTCCACGGAGGTCAGCAGCGCGTCGATGCCGCCTTCGGGGAGCTTCACGAACGCGGTGGCGCCGTCGTCGTAGTCGCCCTGGGGCAGCGGGTCCCAGCGGCCCGCGCCAGGGGGCACGCCGTCTTCGCGCCGCTCCGGCTGCCGGCCTGCGCGCGGGTCCTCGTACCGGTCGTCGCCGTACGGGTCGTCGGTCACGACAGTGCCCTCCCCAGTGCTCGCCGGGCCAGCGCGGCGACAGTGCGCCGCAGATGCATCACAGCGGGCGGAAGCGGTGGTACGGAGCCGTCCTCGGCCGGGGCCGGGTCGGGAATGCAGGCCGCGGCGACGTACTCGCCGAAGGCACCCAGTGCCTCCGGGACGATCGTGCGGTTGTTGTCCCAGTCGATGAGCCGGGCGACCCACTGCTCGGCGTCCAGGGGGCGCAGCGGCATCGGCGCTATGGCGCCGACGGCGCACCTGACTCCGCGCCGGGCAGGGTCGAGGACGAGCGCGACGGACGCGAGGGCGCGCCCGGGGCCGGTCCGGCCGGTCGCCTTCAGGAAGACCTGCGGGGCGTGCAGCAGGGGCACGCGCACGAAGCCGATGAGTTCACCGGCGCGCAGCATCTCCACTCCGGCCAGCAGGTGCGACACGGGGATCTCACGGCGGGCGCCGCCGGGGCCCGCGATGATGAGCGTCGCCTCCAGGGCGGCCAGCACCGGCAGCGCGTCCCCCGTGGGGGCGGCCGTCGCGATGTTGCCGCCCAGGGTGCCCGCGTTGCGGATCTGCGGCGGGCCGGCGGCACGCGCGCTGGCGGCCAGGGCCGGGATCAGGGCGGCGAAGTCGGGGCGGCCCATCCGCGCGTGGGTGAGGCCCGCGCCGAGCAGGGCGTGGCCGTCCTGGTACTGCCAGCCGCGGATCTCGCTGATCCGGCCGAGGCCGACGAGCGCGGCGGGCCTGAGCTGCCCCGAGTTGACGGTGGCCATGAGGTCGGTGCCGCCCGCCACGGGAACGGCGGTCGGCATGGCGGCGAGTGCCGCGACGGCCTCGTCCAGCGAGGCGGGCAGCGTCACGGCCTGCGCCGCCTGCGGTGCGTGCGTGGTCAAACCGGCTGCCCCTTCCCGCTGCCCCACCTGGTCCCACCTGTGTTGCCGTACGGTACGTGCTGACAGGGCGGACGTGGCAACTCTGGCACATTCTCGCGAGACCCGAACGCGGGGGTCCGCCAGGAGGCATTCGCCCCTCTCACCGGCGGCATGGTCCGTTTTCGTACGACATCTCCGATCAGCTCTGATTCGAACCGATCGGAGACCGTTGGGGGACTTTTGTTCGTGGGGACGCGTGAGGCGTCACGCGTTCGGGGGCGCCCCCTCGATCGGCCGCCCGAGACTGCCCTTCATGCCGTCCGGGGCCGGCCGCCGCTGCCACGGACGTGGCCCCGAGGGCGGCCGGTAACCGACCCCGAGGGCATCAAGTCGCCCGTAATGGGCGGTCATCCGGCGCTCGAAGTCGACGAAGTCCCGTTCGGCGGGCGCGGGCAGGTCGCTCCAGGCGACCTCGGCGAAGGCCGCCAGTCGCGGGAAGGCCTGGTAGTCCACGCGCCCGGCGTCCTCCATCACCTCGGTCCACAGATTGGCCTGGGTGCCGAGGACGTGCCGCGCCTCCTCGGGGCCCAACTCCGGGGGAATGGGCTCGAAACGGAAGACATCCTCAAGGGTGCGGACGTACCCGATGGGGAAGGGTTCATCGGTGCCGCCGTGCTGACGGTGGTCCAAGTAGACGTACTGCTCGGGGCACATGACGACGTCGTGTCCCGCGCGCGCGGCGGTGATGCCGCCCGCGTAACCGCGCCAGGAGGAGACCGCGGCGCCCGGTGCGAGACCGCCCTCCAGGATCTCGTCCCAGCCGATGAGCCGGCGCCCGCGCGCGGAGAGCCACTTGTCGAAGTGCGCGATGAACCAGGACTGCAGCCCGTCCTCGTCCCCGGCCCCGAGTTCCTCGATACGGGCCTGCGCGGTGGGTGACTCCCGCCACTGCTCCTTCGCGCACTCGTCACCGCCGACATGAACGAACTCACCCGGAAACAGGTCGAGGAGTTCCTCGAAGACGCCCTCGTAGAAGCGCAGGGTGTTGTCAGTGGGGGCGAGTACGTTGTGACTGACGCCCCAGTTGTCCCAGACGGAGAGGGAGGTCGTGTCGATGACATCTGTGTTGCCGAGTTCCGGATACGCGGCGATGGCGGCCTGCGAGTGCCCCGGTACGTCGATTTCGGGGACCACCCGGATATGCCGCTCGGCGGCGTAGGCGACGATCTCGCGGATGTCGTCCTGGGTGTAGAAGCCCCCGTGCGGTTTCTCCTCCCACAGCGGTGAGGCTCGGTGGCCGAATTTCGTCCGGGCCCGCCAGGAGCCGACCTCCGTCAGCCTCGGGTACCGCTTGATCTCGATGCGCCAGCCCTGGTCGTCCGTCAGGTGGAAGTGGAAGACGTTGAGTTTGTGCGCCGCCATGAGATCCAGGTAGCGCAGGACACCGTCCTTGGGCATGAAGTGCCGGGAGACGTCGAGCATGAGGCCGCGCCAGCCGAAGCGAGGCGAGTCCTCTACGGTGACGTGCGGCACGGCCCAGACCCGGTCGCGACCGAGCGGGGCCCGCCGGTACGCGTCGGGGCCGAGCAGCTGCCGCAGTGTCTGGGCACCCCAGAAGACACCGGCCGCGCTGCCGCCCTCGATGAGGACGCCGGACGAGTCGCTGACGAGGCGGTACTCCTCGGGGCCCAGCTCGGGGTCGAGTTGGAGGCCGATGCCGTCCTCGTCGGTGTCGTCGAGTTCCTGCCCCTCGTGCAGCGGCAGGCCAGTGGCCTGCCAGAGGGCTGTGCGCAGCCAGTTGCCGACGCGCTCCACTCCGGGGCCGGCGTAGAACCGGGAGTGCGCCGTCAGCCGTACCTCGCCGGAATCGGCGACGGCGCTGCGGGGCGCCGGAATCAGTTCAGTCATGTCGGTTCAGTCCTTAACCGCTCCACCGAGCCCCGACACGAGTCGGCGCTGCACGAGTACGAAGAACACCAGCACCGGAATCGTCATCACCGTGGAGGCGGCCATCACGCCTCCCCAGTCCGGGTCGTCGGGTTTGTAGAAGACCAGCAGGGCCATCGGCAGTGTCGACTGGGAGGTGTCGCTGATGATGAACGACTTGGCGAACAGGAAGTCGTTCCAGGCCGAGATGAAGGAGAACACGCTGGTGGCCACCAGCCCCGGGAAGACCAGCGGGAAAAGGATCTGCCACAGGAATCTCGAACGGCTGGCCCCGTCGATGTACGCGGCCTCCTCCAGCGCCTCGGGAACGGCCTTCACGAACCCCCGCAGCATCCAGATCGCGAAGGGCAGCGAGAAGGCGATGTGCGGCAGGATCAGGGAACCCAGGGTGTTCAGCTGCCCGAAGTCCCGCATGAGGAAGAACAGCGGGATCGTGAGCGCCTCCACGGGCACCATCTGGGCCACCAGGAACATGATCAGCAGTGTGGTCCGGAATCGGAACCGGAATCGTGTCACGGCGGTCGCCGCGAGAAAGGCGATCAGCGCCGAGACGACGACCACGGAGCAGGCGACCACCAGGCTGTTGAGAAAGTACCGGCCGAATTCCTGCTGCCCGAAGACCCGCCGGAAGGAGTCAAGGGAAGGGGCCGTCGTCCAGGGACGCGGCTCGGTCGACTCGATCTCACCGGCCGGTTTGAAGGCGCTGAGCACCATCCAGTAGAGGGGGAAGGCGACGACGGCCGCGATCAGCAGCGCCGACACCTCGGCGGCCAGCCGCCAGGGCCGCCGCACGAACCGCCGCCCTCGGACAACGTTGCCGTACGTCACAGCTCCTCCCCCTGTCTACGCAGCAGCCGCAGGTACCCGAGGGTCACGGCGAGCAGGATCAGCAGCATCACGATTCCGATCGCCGAGCCGAGGCTGTACTGGGAGGAGGCGAAGGCCTGCTGGTAGGCGTAGACGTTGAGGGTGAGGTTCTGGCCGGCGATGCCGCCTCCGTTCGTCATCACATAGATCTGGGTGAAGACCTTGAAGTCCCAGATGACCGACTGGATGGTGACGACCACCAGGATCGGGCGGAGCATCGGCGCCAGCACCGACCGCCAGATCCGCAGCTGGGAGGCCCCGTCCAGGGCCGCCGCCTCCAGTACCTCGGCGGGGACGGCACGGATACCCGCGTACACCGTGACCATCACGAACGGGAAGGAGCACCACACCACTTCGAGCAGAACGAGGAAGAAGGCGCTGAACCGGCCGTAAGTCCATGAGTGGTCGCCGAGGCCAAGGACCCGGTTGACCGGCCCGAAGTCGGGGTCGAAGAGGAACAGCCAGACCGTGGACCCGGTGACCGCCGGGGTCGCCCACGCCCCGAGCGCCGCCAGCATCAACGCCAGCCGGGGCAGGGCCCGCACCCGGGTCAGCAGCACGGCAAGAGCACACCCGACGGAAAGCGTGGACCCCACACAGGCAGCCGCGAAGACGACGGTCGCCAGCAACACCCGCCAGAACTCCGCATCGGAAAAGATCTCCCGATAGTTGCCAAGCCCTTCAAAGGTGACGGGCTCCCCACCACTGACCTGAGCCTGGGTGTAATGAAAAACCGAAATCAACCCAAGCTGATAGATGGGATAAAGCAGCAACCCCCCAAGAACAAGGAGAGCAGGGGCGAGATATATCCAGGGGGCAGCTATGTAGGGGCGCGGGGAACTGCGCGACAAGCCCCAACGCACCCGCACCCGCCGACGCTCCGCACCCCCCACCCCGGTAGCCCCCCTCACCCGGCGGAGCCAAACGCGTCGTCCATCTTCTGCGCCGCCTCCTCCGAGGCCGCCGCAACCCCCTTCTTGCCACTGACGATCGACTGGAACATCGTCGGCAGCACCAGCGAGGAGTCGATCTGGGACCACGCGGGCGAAGCCGGCACGAACTTCGTCCCCGCCTCGAGCGTCTTCACGAAGGGCGCGACATACGCCTGCTTCTTGGCGACGACCGCACGCGTGTCCGCGAACGTGGGCAAGAAGCCCATGGCAGCGAAGAGTTCGGTCTGCGTCCGCTTGGAGGCGAGCTGTTCCATCAGCTGGACGGCGAGCGTCCGGTGCGAAGTGCTGTTCAGCACACCGAGGTTGTTCCCGCCCGCGAACGCGGGTGCCACCGAGCCAGGCTCGACACCGGGCAGCGGTACGACGGCGTAGTCACCCTTGACCTTGCCGGCCTCGACGGCAGCGTGGTTGAAGTCGCCGCCGATCGCCATGCCGGCCTTGCCCGCGGCGAAGGCGGTGATGGTGTCGTTGCCGCCCATGCCCGCGCACTTGGCGGCGGGACAGTTGTCGTCGCCGAAGAGGGAGGTGTAGGCCTTGATGCCCTTCTGGGCGGCGGCGCTGTCGATGGCGGAGGCGTACGAACCGCCTCGGCCGGTGGCGAGTTCGCCGCCGTTGGCCCAGATGAACGGCATCGCGCCATAGGTGAAGGCGCCGCCGACCGCGATGCCGTAGAGGTCGGGCCTGGCCGCGCGGATCGCGTGCGCGGTCGAGGCCAACTCGGCCATGGTCTTCGGCACTTCGAGGCCGAGTTCCTTGAAGATGTCGGTGCGGTAGTAGAGGGCGCGGACGCCCACGAAGAAGGGGGCGCCGTAGACCTTGTTGTCGACGGTGACGGACTGGCGGGCCGTGGGGTCGGTGTCCTTCGCCTCGTCCCAGGCCGCGAACTCCTTGGTGATGTCGAGGAGTCCGCCGTCGTGGACGTATCCGGCGGTGTCCGTGTTGCCGTACTCGATGACGTCGGGGGCGCTCTTCGGGTCGTTGAAGGCGGCCTTGATGCGCTGGGCGCGGGTCTCGACGGGGATGTACTCGACCTTGACGTCGGCGCCCTTGTGGGCCTTCTCGAAGGCGTCGACGACCGAGGTGACGACCTTCTCCTTCGGGGCGTTGCCGACCTCCTGGAAGAGCCACACGCGCAGCGTGCCGGTCTGCTCGTCCTTGCCGGAGGAGGAGTTGTCCGAAGTTTCGGGGGCACAAGCGGTGGCAGTGAGCCCGGCTAGGGTCAGGGCGGCCACGGAGGCGACCAGTCGGGCAGCTGGGACAGAGAGCTTCATCTGGCGTTTCCTCCGGTGAAAGCGTTGCAACATACGCAATGGATGTTTCGCTCTGCACAACATCACGGAGGCTAGGGACTGCGGGGACACGGCGACAAGAGGTCTTGACCACCTCTCCACCACTCTGTGACCGGCCGCCGCATCCCGTGCAACGACAGACAGCACAAAGGTCCCCAGGGCGCGCAAAACGCACCTGGGGACCTCTGGGGAGCTCCGGAAACCTCTGGGGACCGCTACCGATACCGGACGACCGGCCGGGGCGGCCTACTTCTTGCCGTCGCCCTTGCCCTCGTCGCCGCCGGAGCCCATGGACTCGTAGATCTCCTTGCACATGGGACAGACGGGGTACTTCTTCGGGTCGCGGCCCGGCACCCAGACCTTGCCGCAGAGCGCGACGACGGGAGTCCCGTCGAGGGCGCTCGCCATGATCTTGTCCTTCTGGACGTAGTGGGCGAAGCGCTCGTGGTCGCCGTCGCCGTGCGAGGTCTGCGGCGCCGGTTCGACGAGGGTCCCCGTACCAGTCCCGCGCTGGGGCTGGGTCTCAGGCTCAAGAGTGCTCATAACGGCAAGGGTACTGAAGGTCACAGCGGTCAGTTCAGCGAAGGGTCGTCCGCGTACGTCGCGACCATCGCCAGCTCGCTGCGCTGGCGCCGGAGAACCTCGCGCCACAGGCGCTCCGGGGACGGCGAGGAGACGTCTCCCGGCTCCGACTCGACGACGTACCAGGCGCCGTCCGTCAGCTCGTCCTCCAGTTGCCCCGGGCCCCACCCCGCGTACCCGGCGAAGATGCGCAGCGACCCGAGCGCCTTGGCCAGCAGCTCCGGCGGCGCCTCCAGGTCGACGACGCCGATCGCGCCGTGCACGCGCCGCCAGCCGAGTGGTGCGCGCTCACCGGACCCCGTACCGCCGCCGGGGATGACCGCGACGCCGAGCGCCGAGTCGAGGGCGACCGGGCCGCCCTGGAAGACGACCCCCGGGTCGCCGGCGAGTTCGGCCCAGCCCTCCAGGATGTCCCCGACGTCCACCGGGGTCGGCCGGTTGAGGACGACACCGAGGGAGCCCTTCTCGTCGTGGTCGAGAAGAAGCACCACCGCGCGGTCGAAGTTGGGGTCCGCCAGGGCGGGCGTGGCCACGAGCAGCCGCCCTGTGAGCGAGGACACCTCGGTCATGCCAGACATGATCCCGCATCTTCCCCCTGTGCGGGGAGCCAATCGGAGTACCGGGGTGAAGGCAGGTCAGGGCGTACCGGAGCGGGACGGGCGCGCGAGCGCGCCGGTGACCGCATGTGCCCGGCGGCGAACGGTTCGTGTTGTGGCAAAGCTATGACACGGCTGGGCCGTGCCTGGGCTTACAGAAGGGGGGTGTTCGGCGATTACCCTTGCTCTTCGGCTCCTGCGCGTGCCTTGACGACCGCGGCCTGTTCGACCGCGTCCTGCACGACGGGCCCGCCAACACCCGCCCACTCATCGGAACGCGAGATACATGACGGTCAACGGCACAGACGACGTACTGATTGTCCACGGCGGCACCCCGCTGGAGGGCGAGATCCGTGTCCGCGGTGCGAAGAACCTCGTACCGAAGGCCATGGTCGCGGCCCTGCTGGGCAGTGCGCCAAGTCGACTGCGCAATGTCCCCGACATCCGTGACGTCCGTGTTGTGCGCGGGCTGCTCCAGCTGCACGGGGTGACGGTCCGTCCGGGCGAGGAGCCCGGCGAGCTGATCATGGACCCGTCGCACGTGGAGAGCGCCAACGTCGCCGACATCGACGCGCACGCGGGTTCGAGCCGTATCCCGATCCTCCTCTGCGGGCCGCTGCTGCACCGCCTCGGGCACGCGTTCATCCCGGGTCTCGGCGGCTGCGACATCGGCGGCCGGCCCATCGACTTCCACTTCGAGGTGCTGCGGCAGTTCGGCGCGACGATCGAGAAGCGCGCCGACGGGCAGTACCTGGAGGCTCCGCAGCGGCTGCGCGGCACGAAGATCAAGCTGCCCTACCCGTCCGTGGGCGCGACCGAGCAGGTCCTGTTGACGGCGGTGCTGGCGGAGGGCGTCACGGAGCTGTCCAACGCGGCCGTGGAGCCCGAGATCGAGGACCTCATCTGCGTACTGCAGAAGATGGGCGCGATCATCGCCATGGACACCGACCGCACCATCCGTGTCACCGGTGTCGACTCGCTCGGCGGTTACACCCACGCGGCCCTCCCGGACCGCCTGGAGGCCGCGTCATGGGCGTCGGCGGCGCTGGCGACCGAGGGCAACATCTATGTCCGCGGCGCCCAGCAGCGGTCGATGATGACGTTCCTGAACACCTACCGGAAGGTGGGCGGTGCCTTCGAGATCGACGACGAGGGCATCCGCTTCTGGCACCCCGGCGGCCAGCTGAAGTCGATCGCGCTGGAGACGGACGTGCACCCGGGCTTCCAGACGGACTGGCAGCAGCCCCTGGTGGTCGCCCTGACCCAGGCCACCGGCCTGTCCATCGTCCACGAGACGGTGTACGAGTCCCGCCTCGGCTTCACCTCCGCGCTCAACCAGATGGGCGCGCACATCCAGCTCTACCGCGAGTGCCTCGGCGGCTCCCACTGCCGCTTCGGGCAGCGCAACTTCCTCCACTCGGCGGTCGTGTCGGGCCCCACACGCCTCCAGGGCGCCGACCTGGTCATCCCGGACCTCCGGGGCGGCTTCTCGTACCTCATCGCTGCCCTGGCCGCCCAGGGCACGTCCAGGGTCCACGGCATCGACCTGATCAACCGCGGCTACGAAAACTTCATGGAGAAGCTCGTCGAGCTTGGCGCGAAGGTCGAACTCCCGGGCAAGGCGCTCGGATAACCGCTCCGCCTCACCGCTGACAAGGCAGTCGTACGAACGCCGATGGGGCGGTCACCCGAATCCGGGTGACCGCCCCATCGGCGTCAGCCGCAGCGCCCTGAAGGGGCGCGGGGAACTGCGCGACCAGCCACAGCGGCCCCGCAGTCGCCCACGGCGCAAAGCCGCAACGGCGAATAGGCGCCCCTACTTACCCTTGGCCGCTTCCTTGAGCTTGGAGCCCGCGGAGACCTTGACGCTGAACCCGGCGGGGATGTCGATCGGGTCGCCGGTCTGCGGGTTCCGCGCGGTGCGAGCGGCACGGTGGGTGCGCTCGAAGGTCAGGAAGCCGGGGATGGTGACCTTCTCGTCGCCCTTGGCGACGATCTCACCGACGGTCTCGGCGAACGCGGCCAGAACGGCGTCGGCGTCCTTGCGGGTGACCTCGGCGCGGTCGGCCAGGGCGGCCACCAGCTCACTGCGGTTCATGTTGTTACTCCCGTGTTCTTCTTGCTGTTGAGGCGTGCCCCACGGCGGAGCCGCATGGGGGGCACAGCGAAGCCGATGCTGCCAGGGTCCTCGGTGGGTCCCCGGACCCGGGTCCGCCGTCGGACCCTCACGCCCGAAGACGCATCCTGCCCCCACCTGCGGCGGGAAAGCCAATCCGGCACCCCTGGGGAGTCAGACGAACACCCTTGGAAGTCACCCGGAAAGCGTCACCGGCCGGGGCCGACAGGCTGAACCTGGCCGCCACCCTAGAGGCGCCCGGGGGCGCGGCGCCCCCGACGCGCCGGTACGGGGGCCCGTGGCAACCGTCACACGCGGGGTGTGCCCGGCCGGTGCGGACGCCTATTCGGCGGCGCCCGCCGCCTTCGCCGCTTCCCGCACCGCACCCGCCACCGCGCCGGCGACCTTGTCGTTGAAGACGCTCGGCACGATGTAGTTCGGGTTGAGCTCGTCCTCGGTGACGACGTTCGCGAGTGCGGTGGCCGCCGCGAGCATCATCTCGGTGTTGACCGTGCGGGACTGCGCGTCCAGCAGGCCGCGGAAGACACCCGGGAAGACCAGCACGTTGTTGATCTGGTTCGGGAAGTCCGAGCGGCCGGTGGCCACGACCGCGGCCGTCTGGCGGGCGATCGTCGGGTCGACCTCGGGGTCGGGATTCGCGAGCGCGAAGACGATCGCGCCGTCCGCCATCGCGGCCACGTCGTCGCCGTCGAGGACGTCCGGGGCGGAGACGCCGATGAAGACGTCGGCGCCGCGCACGGCCTCCTTGAGGGTGCCGGTGAGGCCCTCGAGGTTGGTGTTGTCGGCGATCCAGCGCAGCGGGGAGTCGGGGGCCGCGTTCACCAGGTCCGCGCGGTCCGCGTGGACGACGCCCTGGATGTCGGCGACGACGGCGGTCTTGACGCCGGCGGCGATGAGCAGCTTGAGGATGGCCGTACCGGCCGCGCCGGCGCCCGACATGACGACGCGGATCTCACCGATCGACTTGCCCGTGACACGCAGGGCGTTGGTGAGGGCGGCGAGGACGACGATCGCGGTGCCGTGCTGGTCGTCGTGGAAGACGGGGATGTCGAGGGCCTCGCGCAGACGGGCCTCGATCTCGAAGCAGCGCGGGGCCGAGATGTCCTCGAGGTTGATGCCGGCGAAGCCGGGGGCGATCGCCTTGACGATGGCGACGATCTCGTCGGTGTCCTGGGTGTCCAGGCACAGCGGCCAGGCGTCGATGTCGGCGAAGCGCTTGAAGAGGGCCGCCTTGCCCTCCATGACCGGCATGGCGGCCATCGGGCCGATGTTGCCGAGGCCCAGGACGGCCGAGCCGTCCGTCACGACCGCGACGGTGTTGCGCTTGATGGTGAGGCGGCGGGCGTCCTCGGGGTTCTCGGCGATCGCCATGCACACGCGGGCCACGCCCGGGGTGTAGATCATGGAGAGGTCGTCACGGTTGCGGATGGGGTGCTTGGACGCCATCTCGATCTTGCCGCCGAGGTGCATGAGGAACGTACGGTCCGAGACCTTGCCGAGGCTGACGCCCTCGATGCCGCGGAGCTTCTGCACGATCTCGTCGGCGTGCGCGGTCGAGGTCGCCGCGATCGTGACGTCGATCCGGAGCAGTTCGTGGCCGGAAGCGGTGACGTCGAGGCCGGTCACCGAGCCTCCGGAGGACTCCACGGCGGTGGTGATCTGGGAGACCGCGGTTCCGCTCGCGGGCACCTCCAACCGGACCGTGATCGAGTAGGAGACGCTGGGCGCCGTTGCCATGGCCGACTTCCTTCTGGATTTCACCCTGATGCTTGGTTTGCCGTCCGATCGTCGCACCTACCGTTGAGTAGCTGGTAGCGGGGGCTCGATTGAGAACGTTTTGTTCACAACAGGGGCAACACAGAGAGGTCCACGCCACCAGGTGGCGTGGACCTCTCGACGTTCAGTGGCACCGACCCGCCATGCTCGCCTCGCGGCAAGTGGTCGCTCGTAGCGACGAAGGTTGGGCCCGGGGGCTTGGATCGAGCCGGTGCCACGTCAACGGTAACAAACGATCCCCGTAAGGCAATTCCCATCGGCCACTGTCTTTTCCTCAGTCCCGGAGAAGGTCGGGCACCCCTCGTGCGTCGGGCTCGTCGCGGTCCGCCGAGACGACCGTGAGCTGCTGGGTGGCGCGGGTCAGGGCGACGTACAGGACCCGCAGGCCGGCGGGGCTCTCGTCGGCGATCTCCGCCGGGGAGACGACCACGGTGGCGTCGTACTCCAGGCCCTTGGCCTCCAGGCTGCCCAGGGCCACCACGCGGTCGCCCAGGCCAGCCAGCCAGCGGGCCGCCTCCTCGCGGCGGTTCATCGCCACGACGACGCCGACCGTGCCGTCCACGAGGTCGAGGAGGCGGGCGGCCTCCTCGCGGACCGACTGGGCCAGGGAGCCCCGTACGGCGACGAATCGGGGCTCCACGCCGGTCGAGCGGACCGCCCTCGGGGACTCCGAGCCCGGCATCGCGAGGGCCAGGACCTTGGCGGCCAGTTCGGCGATCTCGGCCGGGTTGCGGTAGTTGACGGTGAGGGTGAAGCGGCGGCGCGGGCGGGTGCCCAGGGCCTCGTCGCGGGCCTCGGCGGCCTCGTCGGGGTCGGACCAGGAGGACTGGGCCGGGTCGCCGACGACCGTCCAGGTGGCGTGCCGGCCGCGGCGGCCGACCATGCGCCACTGCATCGGCGTGAGGTCCTGCGCCTCGTCGACGATGACGTGGGCGTACTCGGTGCGCTCCTGGGCGAGCCGCTCGGCCCGTTCGCGCTGCGACTCCTCCCGTACCGGCATCAGCTCCTCCAGGCCGCTGAGCTGGTCCAGGGGGTCCAGGTCGCGCCGCTTGCGGGGGCGGGCCGGGGTGCCGAGGATCGCGTTCAGCTCGTCCAGCATGGCCACGTCGTGGACCGAGAGGCCGTCGCGCTTGAGGGCGCGGGCGACCCGGCGGACCTCGCCGGGGTTGAGGATGCGGCGGGCCCAGCGGCCCAGGCGACGCTCGTCGGACATGGCGGCGAGGACCGACGCGGGGGTCAGTTCCGGCCACCAGGCGTCGAGGAACGCGATGAAGTCGTCCTCGGTGGTGACGTCCTCGTCGAAGGAGGAGCGCAGCTCGGCGGCGAGTTCCGGGTCCGTGTGGCGGCCCTGGGCGCCCGAGCGGGCCCACAGGGCGTCCAGGAGGAGCCGGCGGGCGCGCGGGCGCAGCAGGTTGACCGGGGCCGTGCCGCTGAGCGCCGACTCACGGATGCGGGCCAGCTCGGGCGCCTCGAGTTCGATCCGGCGGCCGAAGGCGACGACCCTCAGCCGGCTGGTCACCGTCGGCGAGTCGTACTGCTCCAGGGCGCCTCGCGCGGCCTTCCGCAGCACCTTGAGCATGCGGTACGAGCCCTTGGCGCGGGCCACGGCCGGGGCGTCGTACAGGGTGGCCTCGGCGCCGTCGACGAGGGAGCCGATCGCGCGGATGGCGACCTGGCCCTCCTCACCGAGGGACGGCAGGACGCCCTCGGTGTAGGCGACCAGCAGCGGGGTCGGGGAGACGATCAGGATGCCGCCCGCGTACCGGCGCCGGTCCTGATAGAGGAGGTAGGCGGCGCGGTGCAGCGCGACAGCCGTCTTTCCTGTCCCCGGGCCGCCCTCGACGTACGTCACGGAGGCGGCGGGGGCGCGGATGACCAGGTCCTGTTCGGCCTGGATGGACGACACGATGTCCCGCATGGTGTGGCTGCGGGCCTGGCCGAGGGCCGCCATCAGGGCGCCGTCGCCGATCACGGCGAGCTCGCGCCCGTCGAGGGACGCCGTCAGCTCGGGGCGCATCAGGTCGTCCTCGACGCCGAGGACCCGCCGGCCCTTGGAGCGGATGACGCGCCGCCGGACCACCCGGCCGGGGTCGACCGGGGTCGAGCGGTAGAAGGGCGCGGCGGCCGGGGCGCGCCAGTCGATGACGAGGGGCGCGTAGTCCGCGTCGAGGACGCCGATACGGCCGATGTGGAGGGTCTCCGCGATCTCGGCTGTGCCGTCCGGGCGTACGGCGCCCTCCGCGGCCTCCACGGCCGTGTAGGCGCCGTCGGGGCCCTTCTTGCCGTCCTTGCCCCGCAGCAGGTCGATACGGCCGAAGAGGAAGTCCTCGAACTCGTTGTTCAGCCTGTTGAGGTGGATGCCGGCCCGGAACACCTGGGCGTCCCGTTCGGCGAGCGCGCCGGGGGTGCCGACCTGGCCGCGCTTGGCCGCGTCCTGCATGAGGAACTCGGCCTCGTCGATCTTCTCCTCGAGACGCCGGTACACCCGGTCCAGGTGTTCCTGTTCGACGCTGATCTCGCGGTCGCGGACGGAGTCCTGAACTGAGGAGTCCTCGACCGGAACGAGCGCCGTTTCCTGCTGAGCCTGAGCGGCCACCGGGCCCCCTTCTGACGTGCTGGGCAGCCGTCAACCGTACGCGAAAAGGAGGCCGTGATGCTACGAGTCCGCCCCGGGACACCGTACGAGTCTTCGTACAAGGCGTCCCGGGGCGGTCACGGAGCGGCGGAGGAACGATTCTGGAGCGGTCGCAGAGCTGTCGCAGAGCGGTCGCAGAGTTGTCGTGGAGCGATGGTGCGGGTCGGTCAGGCGTCGACCTCGACGAGCCGCTTGCCGGTGGAGTCGACCACCTCGTAGTGGTCGATCTGGTCGGCGTTGAAGGCCGTCCCGCCGTGGATGTAGAGCGGGTTGCGGGCCGCTTCGGTCGCGGCGTCCTTGATGCCGTAACCGGCCGTCGGGACGGACCAGTTGGACATGGTCTCGCGCGAGCCGTCCTTGCCGACGACGATCAGGGAGCACTTGAGCGGGCCCTTGACGCCGCCCAGCTCCAGGACCGCGCTGACACCCCACGCCTTCGGCGCCATCGCCACGGTCGCGGTGACCTTGGTGGTGGGGTCGGTGGCGGAGACCCGGTCGGTCATGGTGGCGAAGTCGTCCTTGGCGTTGCCCGCGGACTTGACCGTCACCGCCGGCGAGGGCTTGGCCTCGCTGGTGGTGTCGCCGCCCGTCGTGGCGAACACCGCGGTCGGGCCGCCGATGATGAGGGCTGCCGCGGCGGCCACCATGTAGAAGCTGCGCCGGCGCCTGCTCGCGCGCTTTTCCGCGACCTCGTCGACCAGCCGCGTCGCGAGCTGTGGGCTCGGGCGGGCGGACAGCGACTCGCCGATGGCGGGAGTTCCCTGGGCACCGGGCAGGTCCGCGAGGGCGGCCAGCATCGGTTCCATCCCGGCCAGCTCGTCGAGCTGCTGGGCGCACCACTCGCAGCCGGCGAGGTGTGCCTCGAAGGCCGTGGCCTCCGCGTCGTCGAGGATGCCGAGGGCGTAGGCGCCTACGGTTTCGTGTTCGTTCGGACCCTGGGAACCCTGCATTCCTCGCATGGAACCAGGACTACCCGCTCCGAAACCCCCGTAAATGCTCATGCCGTCACCCCCCGCTCCTCCAGTGCGAGCTTCATCGAACGCAGGGCATAGAAGACCCGTGAGCGCACCGTGCCGCTGGGTATGCCCAGCGTCTCGGCCGCTTCGTTCACGGTACGCCCCTTGAAGTAGGTCTCGACCAGGACCTCCCGGTGGGCGGGGGTCAGGTCGTCGAGCGCGTCCGACAACGTCATCAGCCACAACGCCTTGTCGATCTCGTCCTCCGCGGGGATGACCTCCAGCGGCGACGGGTCCACCTCCTGCGGCCGGGCCTGCCGGCTGCGGTGACCGTCGATGACGATGCGCCGGGCGACCGTCACCAGCCAGGGGCGTACCGAACCGGTTGCTCGATTGAGCTGACCGGCGTTCTTCCAGGCACGGATGAGTGTCTCCTGCACGACGTCCTCGGCGCGTTGCCGGTCTCCCGCGACCAGCCTGAGGACGTATGCCAGAAGGGGCCCCGCGTGCTCTCGGTACAGCGCACGCATCAGGTCCTCGTCGGGTTCCGAGGGCTGGGACATGCGATGTCGGGCCCTCGGTGCTTGTTCATTGGCCACGACGGAATACTTGCGCACGCCCACCTCCGCTGTCCCGGGTTCCCCCGGCCGGTCGCTCCCCCCGAGGTACGGAAGCGGTGTGCGGGATGTTCAACGGCGCGACCACAACTTTCTTTAGCTTGACGCGACGCGAGGGACAAGAGAGCACATTCCTGCCGCAAGTGCTTTACATTTCCGCCACATTGGCAAGTTCGGCCCGATGCCCGAAACCATTAAACGGGAAACACACGTGTAACCAACGTCACTGGAACCCACGGCACTTGATACGCCCGATTCCGCCGCACAGGCCCGCTATGCGCGCTCTGCGAACGGTCATCGACCGCTACGCGCGGGCCAGTGCGGCCCGCCGCCGGTGCCTCGCGACCCGCTCCCGGTTGCCGCAGATCTCGCTCGAACACCATCTGCGCCGCCTGCCCCGGGAGGTGTCGAGATAGACGATCGGGCAGTTGTCACCCTCGCACTGACGCAGGCACGCGCGCGCGTCGGGGTCGGTGAGCAGCTCCACGGCGTCCCGGGCGACCGCGCCGAGCAGCGCCGCGCACTCGGGCGGGCCGTGCAACTCCCGTACGAGCGTGCCGTCCGGGGCGCGTACGGCGCGGGTCGCCGGGGGCGCGGGGCGGGCGAGTTCGTTGAGGCGGGTCAGGGCCTGGTCCAGGGAACGGGGGTCGGCGGCCGGCGGGTTGTGCACCAGCTGTCCGGTCAACCGGCCGGTCAGCGCCCGCAGTTCACGGAAGCGCGGAACCCAGGAACCGTCGACATGACGCAGCGCCGTCCCCCCGGGGACGAGCCCTGACGCGGCGATCCACGCCCGAAGCGGCTCGACGGCGCCGAGCCGCTCGTCGGGATGGGCGGTCGCCAGCAGGTCCAGGCAGATCCGCCCGGCGTCGAAACGCAGTTCGTACGAGTACGAGGCTGTGGCCACGGTCGTCTGCGATGCCATGCGCCTGTCACCGCCTAGCCGAGGGAACCGTTCCCTCTACAGTGCCCGCCCACAGGCACAGCCGGAACCCCTCGCGCAGGGTCGAACACGCTCCGCGCCGGTTGTTCACGGGGTCCGAGTGAACGGGGGCCGGGTACACGCACGCGTGCGCGTGCAGGGCGCTGTCCCGGGCGCCCTGTGCCGCGAGGCGCGAGCCGCGAGGCGCGAGGCGCGAGCCCCGAGCCCCGAGCCCCGAGAGACACGGCTCGTTCCCGGCGGACCGGCTGCCGGTTCGTTGTGGCTGGGCGCGCAGTTCCCCGCGCCCCTGACCGTGGCGCTGTCGCGCCTACGGTCAGGGCGGTGCCGGACGACTCGCGCCGGCGGTCGGGCGACGGGCCCGGGGCCGGCAGATGGCCACGTCCGACGACCATCCCCGTCGGCTCGGGCGCGCCGTCAGCGACAGCCCGACCCCGAGTTGTTCGACCCGCCCGAACCGCCGGAGGCCTACGCGTCGGAGTACTTGGCGTCGGCTGCCGGGTCCAGGGCCAGGCGGTAGCCGCGTTTGACGACCGTCTGGATCAGTTTGGGGGCGCCCAGGGCTGTACGCAGGCGGGCCATCGCTGTTTCCACCGCGTGTTCGTCACGGCCGGCTCCGGGCAGTGCGCGCAGCAGTTCGGCGCGGGCGACGACCCAGCCCGGCTGTCGGGACAGTGCCCGCAGCAGGGACATGCCGGCGGGCGGTACGGGACGCAGGACGCCGTCGACCAGGACGGCGTGCCCACGGATCTCGACCCGGTGCCCCGCGATGGGCAACGCCCGCGCGCGGGCCGGGAGTTCCTGGCAGAGGAGCTGTACGAGGGGGCCGAGCCGGAAGCGTTCCGGGGACACCGTGTCGACGCCGTGGGCCTGCAGCGGCAGCGCGGTGACCGGGCCGACGCACGCGGGCAGGACGTCGTGGTTGAGGGCGGCGAGCAGTTCGGGCAGCTGGCCGCGTTCCTCGGCGCGGGAGAGCAGGGACGCGGCGGCGGGGGCGCTGGTGAAGGTGAGCGCGTCCAGACCGCGCGAGACGGTGGCGTCGAGGAGCCGGTCGACGGGACCGATGTCCTCCGGCGGCATCCACCGGTAGACGGGCACACCGACGACCTCCGCGCCCGCGGCCCGCAGCGACTCCACGAAGCCGGGCAGCGGCTCCCCGTGCAGCTGGATGGCGATACGGCGCCCCTCGACACCCTCCTCGAGAAGCCGGTCGAGCACCTCGGCCATCGACTCGGAGGACGGTGACCAGTCCTCCGTGAGCCCGGCGGCCCGGACGGAGCCCTTGACCTTGGGCCCGCGGGCCAGCAGTTCCACGCCGCCGAGGCAGGCGAGCAGGTCGGAGCCGAGCCCCCAGCCGTCGGCGGCCTCGATCCAGCCCCGGAAGCCGATGGCGGTGGTGGCGACGACGATGTCCGGCGCCTGTGAGATCAGCTGCTTGGTGGCCGCGAGGAGCTCGCTGTCGTCGGCGAGCTGCACGATCCGCAGGGCGGGGGCGTGTATGACGGAGGCGCCCCGCCGCTGGAGGAGGGTCCCGAGTTCGTCGGCCCGACGCGCGGCCGTGACGCCCACGGTGAACCCCGCGAGGGGGCCGTGGTCCGGTGGGCCGTGCTCCGGTCGTTCCGGTCGCTGCTGTTCGTCGTACATGGCTCTCGTCCCGCAGTCGGGTCACATCTTCTTGTACAAGCGTGCCGAACGAGCCTGTCAACGGCGCGTGACAGGCTCGGTTCGGCTTCATGTCGCTGGTGTTACATAAGCCCTTTCGGGCGAGGGTCACACCTCGGCGTAGTTGAGCTGCGGCTTCGCTTCGGAGGCGGTGGCTTCGGGCGCCTGTGCGGTCGCCGGGCGGCGAAGGTATACGGCCCAGGTGACCAGGAAGCAGACCCCGTAGAAGGCGAGGAAGGCGACGAAGGCACCGGTGCCGGAGCCCACCGAGAGGAAGGACTGGCGCAGGGCGAGGTTGATGCCGAGGCCGCCGAGGGCGCCCACCGCACCGATGATTCCCATGGAGGCGCCGGAGAGCCTGCGGCCGTACGCGGCGGCCTCCTCACCCTCGAGTCCCTTGGCGAAGGCCTTGGCCTGGAAGATGCCGGGGATCATCTTGAACGTCGAGCCGTTGCCGAGGCCGCTGAGGATGAACAGGACGATGAAGGCCGTGGTGAACAGCGGCAGCGACTTCTGCATCGACGCGACGACGATGAAGGCGGTGGCGGCGGCCATGGCGACGTAGTTCCACAGCGAGATCTTCGCTCCGCCGAAGCGGTCGGCGAGCGCGCCGCCCACGGGCCGGATCAGCGAGCCCAGCAGCGGGCCGATGAAGGTGACGTACGCGGCCTGCAGGGGCGTACGGCCGAACTGGGTCTGCAGGACCAGACCGAACGCGAAGCCGTAGCCGATGAACGAGCCGAACGTTCCGATGTAGAGGAAGGACATGATCCAGGTGTGCGCGTCCTTGACCGCCTCCTTGGCGGCGCCGGTGTCGTTCTTCAGGGACGAGATGTTGTCCATGTAGACGGCGGCGAGGATGGCGGCGATGAGGATGAGCGGGATGTAGATCCCCAGGAGCACACGCGGTCCGCCGCTCGCACCGATGACGGCGAGGCCGACGAGCTGCACGACCGGGACACCGATGTTGCCGCCACCGGCGTTGAGCCCGAGAGCCCACCCCTTCTTCCTGAGCGGGAAGAAGGCGTTGATGTTGGTCATGCTGGAGGCGAAGTTGCCGCCGCCGATGCCGGCGAGCATGGCGCACACCAGGAAGGTGTTGAACGACGTCCCCGGCTTCATGACGATGAACGCCGCGATCGTGGGGATGAGCAGCAGCGACGCGGAGACGATCGTCCAGTTACGGCCACCGAAGAGGGCGACGGCGAAGGTGTAGGGGACGCGGACGACGGCGCCGACGGCCGTGGCCATCGACACGATGAAGAACTTGTCCGCCGGGGTGAGCCCGTACTCCGGCCCCATGAACAGCACCATCACGGACCACAGCGTCCAGATGGAGAAACCGATGTGCTCGGAGAGGACGGAGAAGAACAGGTTGCGACGGGCAACCTTCTCCCCGGTCGCGTTCCAGAAGGCCTCGTCCTCGGGATCCCAGTGCTCGATCCAGCGGCCTCCCCTGCCGGGTGCGGGGGCTGAACTAGGGGCTGTCATGACGCCTCCACGGTGGTCCGGGGCTCGGGTGGTTCTTTTTGCGGTGCTGAGCAGTGCTGAGCGGTGATGAGTCCCGAAGGTAGATAGAGCGCGTTTCCGCCCTGTGGCTGTGGGTGACCGGAAGGGAACTTTGCTCTCACCCCGCGAGGAGATGGGATGAGAGGTTACGCAGACGAAGGTCACGGGGAGGGCACGGCCCGGACGACAAGGGGGTGCCCTGGGTCACCTCGGGCGGGGCGCCTCTCATGAGTACGCGTACTCAGACCCCCTGAGTCGCTCGGCCCTGACGGGCCCGGGCCGGGTTGCGGACGATGGGGCGTCCTGTTCGTGTCGAGAGAGGTGCTCATGCGTCGTGATCTGCAGGTGCGCGTTGCCACACCGGAGGATCTTGAGTGGGTCCACGAGCTGCGTCACCGGGTGTACGCGCGGGAGTTGGGCCAGCATGGGCCGGATCCGAGCGGGCGTCTTCGGGACGGGCTGGACGGGGACAACGTCTATCTGGTCGCGGCGCGCGGGGCGGATCGTGTCGGCTTCGTCAGTCTGACTCCGCCCTGGCTGGGGCGGTACGGGCTGGACAAGTACCTGACCCGCGACGAGTTGCCCCTGCTGAACGACAGCGGTCTGTTCGAGGTGCGGATCCTCACCGTCGAGCCGCGCTGGCGGGCCTCCGCGGCGGCTCCGCTGCTGATGTACGCGGCGCTGCGCTGGATCGCCTCCCGGGGTGGTCGGCAGGTGGTGGCCATGGGGCGTACCGAGTTGCTCGACATGTATCTGGCCGCCGGCCTGCGTCCGGTCGGCCGTACCGTCCGCAGTGGGGCGGTGACGTTCGAGGTGCTGACCGGGAGCGTGGCCGAGCTGACCAGGGCCACGATGGAGCGTTACCGGACCACGCTGGAGCGGTTGCGGTCCGCCGTGGACTGGCGGCTGGATATGCCGTTCGCGCCCCGGCCGGACGGCTGCGAGCACGGCGGTGCCTCGTTCACCGCCATCGGTACGGACTTCCGCAGCCTGGGGCGGCGTCGGGAGGTGGTCGCGGCCGATGTGCTGGACGCCTGGTTCCCGCCTGCCCCCGGGGTACGGGCGGCGCTCACGGAGGATCCGGGCTGGGCGGCCCGTACCTCGCCGCCGACCGGTGCCGAGGGTCTGCTGGCGGAGATCGCCGCGTCCCGGGGGCTGCCGGAGGAGACCCTCGCGGTCGGCGCCGGATCGTCCGACCTGATCTTCCGGGCGTTCGGGCGGTGGCTGACCCCGGAGAGCAGGGTGCTGCTGATGGACCCGGGCTACGGCGAGTACGCCCACGTCACCGAGCGGGTGATCGGCTGCCGGGTGGACCGGTTCCGGTTGCGTCGGGAGGACGGCTGGCGGATCGATCCGGCCCGGCTGGCAGCTGTCGTCGGGGCCGAGCACTACGACCTCGTGGTGGTGGTCAACCCCAACAACCCGACCGGACGTCACGCGCCGGCCGCCGAGCTGCGTGCGGTGATCGCCGCCGCTCCGGCCCGGACCCGCTGGTGGATCGACGAGGCCTACCTCGGTTATGTGGACCTGGGCGAGTCGCTCGCCGGCCTCGCCGCCACGGACCCGCGGGTGGTGGTCTGCACCTCGCTCTCCAAGATGTACGCGCTCTCCGGCATGCGGGCCGCGTACCTGGTGGCCGAGCCGGTCACCGCGGCGCAGCTGCGCCGATGGACGCCGCCCTGGCCCGTCAGCCTCCCCGCGCAGCTGGCCGCCGTGGCCGCCCTGCGCGACCCGGCGTACTACAGCGACCGCTGGCTGCGCACCCACGAGCTGCGCCGGCGACTGGCCGCCGACCTGGCCGGGGTGGACGGGACCCTGGTCGTCGAGGAGGGCGTGGCGAACTTCCTCTCCGTGACCCTGCCGCCCGGCGGGCCGAGCGCCGCGCAGGTGGTGAACGAGTGCCGCACGCTTGACGTCTATCTGCGCGATCTGTCGCCGTTGTCGCCGGAGTACGAGGGACGCACCGTGCGCGTCGCGGTGCGGGACACCGCCGAGAACGCGCGCATCGTGGCCGCGTTCCGGGCCGCCCTGGACGTACTGAGGCCGCGTGCGTCGGCCTCGCCACCCGCTTCCCTGCCTGAGCCTGTTCCTGCCGCCGGATCCGCCCGGTGATCACTGTTGCCTCGCTGGCGCCCTACCTCGGTGGGGCGCTGGCGCTCGGCGGTGTCGCGGTGGTGGCTTCGCGGCGCCGTGAGCTGATGGTCAGGTGGTGCGCCTGGGCGGTCGGGGTGCCGCTGGTCACCGGTGCGTTCTGGTGGGGCCACCCGGGCACCGCGGCCCTGGCCGTCGTGGTCGGGGTGGTCGCGGTGATGGAGTTCGGCGGGCTGATGCAGCTGGGCCTGGTGGACCGGCTGGTGCTGGCCGCGACGGTGTCGGGCGTGGTGCTGGCCGCGTGGCTGGCGCCCGGGCAGGTGCTACGAGTTGTCGCGGTCGGGGCGCTCGCGGTGGCCGCACCGCCTCTCCTGACCGGTGACGCCGACCATGGACTCCGTCGGCTCGGCGCCGGCCTGCTCGGGCTGGCCTGGCTGAGTGTGCTGGCCGCGCTGGTGCCGCTGGGGGCGAGTGCGCTCGCGTTGTTCGTGGCCGTCTCGATCGCCGACATCGTCGCGTACTTCGCCGGCCGGAGGCTGGGCGGCCCGCGTCTGTCGCCACTGTCACCGGCCAAGCGGTGGAGCGGGACGCTGGCCGGGGCGACGGCCGGCGTCGGCGTGCTCGCCGTACTGTCGGCGCTGAGCTGGCCGATGGCGATCGCGGTGGCGGTAGGCGGCCCGGCCGGAGACCTCCTGGAGTCCATGGTCAAGCGGGGCGCCCAGGCAAAGGACGCCGGCAACTGGCTGCCGGGCTCCGGCGGCCTACTGGACCGGATCGACTCGCTGCTCATCGCACTGGCGGTGCTGCTGGTCCTGGGCTGAGGTTCAGCGCCCATGCGGCCCGCCTTGGCCCTGCGGCCTCACGAACCCGCGGCCCCACAGACCCATGGCCCCGCAGCCCACCCGACTCGCGGCCTCCCGGCCCGCCTCGCAGTCCCGGCCTCGCCGACTCCCGACCCGCCGGGCCAGCCCAGCCCAACTCACCCCAAACCCCGCCCAGCCCAAGTCACCCCAACTCACCCCAAACCCCGCCCAGCCCAAGTCACCCCAACTCACCCCAACTACCCCCAACCCAGCCCCGCCGCCCCCACCCGCCCCGCCCGGAGGGCCCCCTCACCCCTTCCGGCGTCCGCCCCCCGACCCCGCCCCGTCCGGCCAAAACCGAGCCCCCCTCTTCGCCGCGACATCCTCGACCCACCCCACGGTCAGGATCATCAGGCCGATCAGGGGCCAGACCAGGACAAACATCCACACGTTGTACGTCGTGTCCAGCGCGGACACCATTCCCTCGGTCATGAACGGGAGTTCGTACAGGCGGTCGATCAGTGGCACCGTCGCCATGATCAGCAGGTTGTGCCAGAGATAGATCGTGACCGCCCTGTTGTTGGAGAGCGTGACCAGCCTGTCCCACTTCGCCAGGCGTCCCGGGAGTTCCTGCCACGACGGGGAGTACTGGAGCAGGATCACCACGAAGCCGAACGACCAGGCCGCCTGGGCCAGCGGGATGTCGTTCAGGTCCCAGCCGTCGGGGCCCTTGTGGCCCGAGGCCCACCAGATGCCGAAGGCCATGAGCATGGCCGCGCAGGACACGGAGACATAGCGCGGGATCTTCTTCAGCAGACCCTCGTGGTGGGCGAACCCCAGCACCCAGCAGCCCCCGTACACCGCGAAGTCGGTCACCGCGTTGCCCGTCTCACCGGGGATGGTGACAACTCCCGTACCGACGACCGCCGTCAGGGCCAGCGGCGCCAGCAGCGTCACCCACGGAACCCGGCGGAACGCCCACAGCAGCAGCGGCGAGGCGATCACGAACCACAGATAGGCCCGCAGATACCAGAGCGGGCCCGCCGCCTGCACCGCCCATGTGTTCTCCAGCACCCCCGACTTGGAGCCGATGCTCCACGGGTACGGCGGGGCGCCGATCGGGATCACGTAGTTGAGGAGTTCGACCAGACCGAACGTGCCGCCGTGGTCGGGATCCTTGGCCGGATCCCAGCCGCCGAGGAACATCAGCGTCAACGCCACCACGCTGAACACCCACAGCGGGGGCAGCAGGCGCCGGATCCGGCCCCGGATCACCCCGAGTGCCGGGCGTTTCAGGGAGCGGGCCATCAGCGAGCCCGCGAGCGCGAACATCACGCCCATGGACGGGAACACGACCGTCAGCCATGCCCACCCGAACAGGTGATACACCACGACCCTGACCAGGGCGATGCTGCGGAGCAGGTCGAGGTAGCGGTCGCGGCCCGGCTTCGCGCCCTTGGACGCCTCGGGCGCGACGGGCTCGACGGGCTCGGTGGGCGTCTCGAGCACGGCAGGCGGCTCGTCGGCTGCCGGTTGCCGCGGAACGCCGTACGCCGGCGTGGTCGTCGGGTCGTCGGTCGGCGTCGTGGCCGACGTGGGGCGCTGGGTCATGCCACCGGCCTCCTGTCGCCGCTCCGCCGGGCGGCCGGTACGGCGTCCGGCGCCGAACCGACGACCCCGGTGCGCCGGAGCTTCTGCCAGCGCAGCCGGCCGCCGGTGAGCGCGGTGATCCAGGACTGCAGCAGCACGACGTACATGAGCTGGCGGTAGAGGATCTGTTGCAGGGGCAGCGAGATCAGGTGGGTCATCTTTTCCCGGTCGAGGCGGAACGCGTAGGCCGCGCAGATCAGTTGGATGGCGAGTACGCCCAGCCAGGCGAGGACGGTCTTCCCGGTCGGGCCGAACACCAGCCCGTAGAGCAGGAACACGTCGATCAGGGGCGCGAGGAGCGGCGCGACGACCATGAACAGGGACACGAAGGGGAGGCCGACGCGGCCGAAGCGGCCCGACGGGCCCCGTTCGACGACTGCGCGGCGGTGCTTCCAGATCGCCTGCATGGTGCCGTACGACCAGCGGTAGCGCTGGGACCACAGCTGCTGGACGGACTCCGGGGCCTCGGTCCAGGCGCGCGCGTTCTCCGCGTACACGACCCGCCAGCCGTCGCGGTGCAGGGCCATCGTGATGTCGGTGTCCTCGGCGAGCGTGTCGTCGCTCATCCCGCCGACCCGCTTCAGGGCGGAGCGCCGGAACGCGCCGACCGCGCCGGGGATGGTGGGCATGCAGCCCAGGACGTCGTACATCCGGCGGTCCAGGTTGAAGCCCATCACGTACTCGATGTGCTGCCAGGCGCCGATCAGGGAGTCCTTGTTGCCGACCTTGGCGTTGCCGGCGACGGCGCCCACGCGCGGGTCGCCGAAGGGCTGGACGAGTTCGCGGACGGTACCGGGCTCGAAGACCGTGTCGCCGTCCATCATCACGATCAGGTTGTAACGGGCGTTCGCCACACCCCTGTTGAGGGCGGCGGGCTTGCCCGCGTTGAGCTGGCGCACGACGCGTACGTTCGGCAGGGCCATGTTCTCCACGATGCGGGCCGTGCCGTCGCTGGACCCGTCGTCGATGACGATCACCTCGATGGGATGCTCGCTCCGCATCAGTGAACGCACGGTGGCCTCGATGCACTTGGCCTCGTTGTACGCCGGCACCAGCACCGACACCGGCTCGGTGATCGGCGGGCCCCAGCTGAAGTCGGCGCGGCGGGTGCGGCGGGCGTGCAGGACCGACAGCAGCAGCATCAGGCCGAACCGGGTGAACACCAGCACGCCGATGATCGCGAGGCCGACGACCAGCGCGCCGGTGATCTCGTCGGAGGCCTGCACCAGGAACGTCCACGCCTTGCCCTTGGCCAGCTCGACGCCGGCGACCGGCGTGTGCGCGCTGGGCGCGTCGAGGGCCTCGGTGAGGTTGCGGAACGCGTACCCCTTCTTCTTCATGTCGGGCAGGAAGCGGTCGAGGGCCTCGACCGTCTGATGGCGGTCGCCGCCGGAGTCGTGCATGAGGACGATCGCGCCCTTGCCGCCCTTGGGGGTGGCCTGGCGGATGATCGCGTCGACGCCGGGCTTGCGCCAGTCCTCGCTGTCCGTGTTGTTGACGACGGTGATGTAGCCGCGCTTGCCGATGTACTCCGTGACCGGCCACGACTTGTCGTCCATGGCGTCGGCGAAGGAGGAGTACGGCGGCCGGAACAGCGAGGTACGGATGCCCGCCGCACCGGCGAGCGCCAGCTGGTTCTGGGACAGCTCCCAGTCGATTCGTTTCTTCGACTGGAAGGAGAGATCGGGGTGGTTGAAGGTGTGCAGCCCCACCTCGTGGCCCTCTTCGACCATGCGCTGTACGAGATCCGGGTAGCGCGAGGCCATGGTCCCGGTGACGAAGAAGACCGCGTGCGCGTGGTGCTTCTTGAGGACGTCGAGGACCTTGGGGGTCCACTCGGGGTCCGGGCCGTCGTCGAACGTGAGGACGAGCCGGTGGTCGGGGACGTTCAGGCTGGTGGTCCGGCCGCTTCTGGTGTCGATGACCGGACCGCCCTCCAGGATCTTCTCCGGTACCCGGTCGGCGGAGGCCTCGGGCTGGATGCGGTGGTCGGCGAGGATTTCGCTGTGCACGTACCCGCGCAGCATCAGCATCGCCATCAGGGCGAGCAGGATGAGCGAGGGGAGCAGCAGACGCATGGGCAGCCGTCGGCGCCGGACGGCGCCCCCGGCGCCGTTCGAGGCGCCGTGGCGGCGGGAGCGGGATGCCATCAGAGGTTGTTCTCCGGAGACGAGGAGATCAGAACGGGGTCGACAGTCGACAGCCGGCGCTCGACAGTCGAGAGTCGACGGTCGAGGGCCGAGAGTCGAGTCGGGAGTCGACAGAGGCAGACGGTGATCTGCTCGGCGTTCTGCTGGATGTGGTTCGGCTGGATGTGGTCCTGCTGGATGTGGTTTCCGCTGGGCCCCTGCTGGGCGCAGCGAGCGGGTCGGCCTCGGCCTGCGCTCGTCGGGCGCCCGCTACGCCGTCGCGGTCGTCGTCGTTGGCGAAGTCGCCGACGTCGGTGAGGTGGCCGGGTCGCCGCCTCCGTCGCCGTAGCCGTCGCCGCTCGCGAGCGTGGCGCTCGGTTCGGCCGGGCCCTCGGCGATCGGGGTCGGGTCGCTGGGACCGCCGGCGACCGTGCCGCCGTCCCCGGCCGGGGACACCGAGGGAGACGGCTCGGACGAGGGAGCGCTGCTCTCCGTGGGGCTCGGCTCCGGCGAAGAGGACACCGACACGGACGGCTCGGGTTCCGGCTCGGGCGTGGTGGTCCCCGGTTCCGGCTTGCTGGCGCTGACCGAGGGCTGGGGCTCGGCGGACGTACCCGGCTTCGACGCGCTGGGCGACGCACCCGGCGTGGCGGCGGCGCCGGCGGCAGGAGTCCCCTTCGACGAAGGAGTGACCCCCGCGCTCACCGAGGCCTCCGGGGCCCCCGGCGTGGCCTCGGCCGTGTCCGTCGGCTCGGCCGACTCGGAGGGCAGCGGGCTCGTCTCGACCTGGCCGGCGGGCTGTTCGTCCTGCTGGCCGGGGACGGGCAGCCAGGGCGCGTCCGAGTTGCCGGAGAGGAGGGTGGCGACGATGACGACGGCGTACACGGCGCAGGAGATGCCCACGACGATGCCGATCCTGCGGTATCGGCGGCTGCGGCGGCCGGTCTCGTCGACGAAGACGGGGCCGTCACCGGCACCCATGCCGTCGGCGTCCTGGCCCTCCTTGGCCTGCCGGACGAGGAGATCGTCCAACTGCCTGCCCACTCCGTCGAGCTGGACCGTCACCTCGTGCGGGTCGTGGGTGTGACCGGCCTCCGCCTCGTTCTCCCAAGGGGCACTGGGTGACGGCAGGGCTCCGCCTCTGCTCGAGCGCGGCTGGGCGTGGGCGCCTCTGCCTCCGGGGCGTGCCGGTGCTCCGGCATGACGCTGCCGGGGCACCGGTCCGGTGCTACCCGGGGTTACTCCTGGAAGCTGCTGGGTTCCGGACACGGCCCCGACTTCGGAACCGACACCGTTACCACTGTCGGACCACTCCGACTGGGCGTCTTCTCGCCACTTTTTCACTCGCACGCACATCCCCCCACGGGAACCTTTCGGGCGCGCGTACGATTCCGGGATTTTCGTACTACTTATGTTCGAACCGGACCCCCATCCGATCCGAGCGCCCCCATTTGTCACACTGCACCCGGGAAGTCGAATGTAGCGCACGTGAAGGTCGAGTGTTTGCCATGTGTTACTTGTGAGCTTGAATGATGTTGTGCTCGACGGCTGAAATCCACCCCTCGACAGGCCTCCGCAGCCACCCCTCCTCGTCCGCGAGTTGGGCTGCCGCCCGTCGAAGAGCGTCGAATCCCGGGTGGACCAGACCCTTCCGCCACACCAACGACACGAGGGACAGCGGAACCGGGTCCACCAGCGGTCGAACCACCGTTCCGGGCAGGGCGGGGAAGTCCACGACAGCGAGGACCGGGGTCCGCGTCCTGGCCATGATCCTTTGGAACTCCTCGTCGCCGACAGCGAGCGGCGCGGGTGGCGCGATCTCGATCCCCCGCCCGTCGAAAAGCCGGCGCGCGAGATCGGTCCACTCCGGGGTACGAGGGTTTCCGGCCCCCGCGTAGACTGTCTCCCCCGCGAGGCCGGCCAACGGCACCTCGGTCAGCGCGGCCAAGCGGTGGTCCTCGGGCAGGACGACCGCCATCGGCTCGTAGCGCACGGGCTGTTGGTCGAGCTGTGCCCGTAGCACCGGGTCCAGGCCCGCGAACCGTCCGAACGACGCGTCGAGCCGGCCCGCGAGCAACTCGCCCGCCGCGTAGGTGAGTCCGCTCTCGAACCGGGCCATCAGCTCGTACTCGGGGGCGAGTTCACGTGCCCGATGCAGCACCCGCCGCCCGGTCGCGAGCCCCGGCGAGTTGAGGTCCACCAGCAGGGGCCGGGCCTCCCCGAACGCGGCAAGCAACTCGTCGTGGGCCGCCAACACCCGCCAGGCGTACGGCAGCAGGCGCTCACCTTCGGCCGACAGGGCCACCTGCCGGGTCGACCGTACGAAGAGGTCGGCGCCCAACTCCCGTTCCAGCCGCCGGATATCGCGGCTCAGCGCCTGCTGGGCCACATAGAGACGGGCGGCGGCCCGGGTGAAGTGCAGCTCCTCGGCGACGGCGACGAAGGCGCGCAGCAGACGGGGGTCGAGGTGTTTCGGGGCAGACATCCGGCGAACTTACAACCGGGATGCGTCAATCGGCACGGAACAGGTGTTGGACCTGGTGATCGACTCCGGACGACGGTGGACGCATGCCGCAGCCACCACTCCGAGCGGGCTCCCAGCCATTGTTCGCCGTCACCCAGGACACCCTGGTCATCGCCGACTTCAGCCCCCGTACCCGCGCCCGCAGGCACACCCCAACCGACCGTCACGCACCCGGCTCCAGCCGCCGCCGCTTCACCCTCCCCCGACCCCGCAGGCACACCCCCGCCAGCCAACACCCACCCGGCCCCTACCGCCGCCTCTTCGCCCACCCCGGCGCCCGCGCCTTCACCGTCGGGAACCTGATCGCCCGGCTCCCCATGGGCATGTTCAGCGTGAGCGCGGTCATCATGATCGCCGGGTCGCGCGGCTCGTACGCCCTGGCCGGTGCCGTCACCGCGACCGGCCTCGCCGCGACAGCCGTGGTCGCGCCCTGGACCGCACGGCTCGTGGACCGGCACGGCCAGGCCCGAATCGCCGTACCGGCCACGGCACTTGCCGCCCTCGGCTCCCTCGCCCTGCTGCTCTGCGCGCACTTCGGCGCCCCCGACTGGACCCTCTTCGCCGCGTACGCCGCCACCGCCACGACCCCCAACACGGGCGGTATGTCACGCGCCCGCTGGGCCCATCTCCTGGACGGCGACGAGAAGGCGCTGCACACCGCCAACTCCTTCGAACAGGCCGCCGACGAGCTCTGTTTCATGCTGGGCCCGGTCCTGGCGGCCTTCCTGTGCGGGGCGTTGTTCCCGGAGGCGGGCACACTGGTCGGGGTCGTCCTGCTGATGACCGGCGTTCTCCTCTTCACCGCCCAGCGCTCGACCGAGCCGCCCGCCCGACCCCACCGCGTCGAAGGGCTTCACACGCAAGGTGTCCCCATGCGGAGCACCTCGTTGCCGCGCACCCCCGGCATGCGTCCACTGCTCGCCGTATGTCTGGCCACCGGCGCCGTGTTCGGGTCGATGGAGGTCGTCACGATCGCCTTCGCCGACGAGCGGGGGCACCGGGCCGCCGCCGGTGCCGTACTGGCCCTCCAGGCGGCCGGATCCTGCGCGGCCGGTCTGCTGTACGGGTCGCTGCGCCCGGCCGGGTCCGCCGAGCGGCGCCACCCCTGGTGCCTGGCCGCGATGACGGCCCTGATGACGCTGCCCCTGCTCGCCGCCGCCCTGACCGGCTCACTCCTCGTTCTCGCGGGCGCCCTGCTGATCGCCGGGACGGCCACCGCACCCACGATGATCACGAACATGACCCTGGTCCAGCAGCGGACTCCTGAGGGCCGCCTGAACGAGGGCATGACCCTCGCGGTGACCGGCCTCCTCGGCGGCATAGCGGCCGGTTCGGCGGCCGGCGGCTGGGTGGCGGAACGGGTGTCGGCCACGGCGGGGTACGGCGTCCCGGTCGCGGCGGCGACGAGCGCGCTGCTGCTGTCGCTCACCGCCGCCCGGCGGGTCAATTCACGCGCACCCCATTGACTCGTTCACACACCACACATACCTTCGCCCGTCGAAGCGCTTCGACGACCCGCGTCGAACCGTTCGACGACCCCGGCGCGCGACCGGTGACCGAGATCCATCCGACTCCCCCGGAGGCACTGGATGTTGACGGCAAGAAGGTACGGCAGGCGTAGGACGAAGACGGCGACAGCCCTGGTGGGAGCCCTGACCGGGGCCCTGCTCGTGGCCTCCTGCGGGGGCTCGGACAGCGGGACGTCCGACGGGAAGACCCTGCGCCTGTGGCACTACGAGGGCCCCGACAGCGCGATGGGGCTGGCCTGGAAGGCGGCTGTCGAGGAGTTCAAGGCGACGCATCCGGGCGTCACGGTGGAGTTCGAGGAGAAGGGCTTCGAACAGATCCAGAAGACCGCCCCGATGGTCCTCAACTCCTCCGACGCGCCCGACCTGATGGAGTACAACAAGGGCAACGCGACGGCCGGACTGCTCTCCACCCAGGGCCTGCTCACCGACCTGACCGCCGAGGTGACGAAGCGGGGCTGGGACAAGAAGGTCGGCGCCGGTGTCCGCACCACCAGCCAGTACGACACCAACGGCGTGATGGGTTCCGGCAGTTGGTACGGGGTGCCCAACTACGCCGAGTACACGATGGTGTTCTACAACAAGGACCTCTTCAAGAAGCACGGGATCGCCGAGCCGACCTCGTTCGCCGAACTCACCGCCGCGATGGACAAGTTCGTCGGCGAGGGCATCACCCCGCTGGCCAGCGCGGGCGCCGAGTACCCGGCCCAGCAGTACCTGTACCAGCTCGCCCTGTCGAAGGCGGACCGCGCCTGGGTCGACAAGTACGAGCTGTACAAGGGGAAGACGGACTTCCACGACACCGCCTGGACCTATGGTGCCGAGACCTTCGCCGACTGGGTGAAGAAGGGGTACTTCGGCAAGAACTCCAGCGGTCTGAAGGCGGAGGACGCGGGGGTCTCCTTCATCCAGGGCAAGAGCCCGATCCTGTTCTCCGGCAGCTGGTGGTACGGCCGCTTCAAGAGCGAGGCGAAGTTCGACTGGGGCACGTTCCTGTGGCGCGACAGCGGCCTCACGCTCGGCTCGGGCGGCAACCTGTGGGTCGTGCCCAAGGGCGCCAGGAACAAGGAACTCGCCTACGACTTCATCGACATCACCATGTCGGAGAAGATCCAGAACATCCTCGGCAACAAGGGCGGGGTCCCGGTGGCCGCCGACCCGGCCGCCATCACCGACCCCCAGGCCAAGTCGCTGATCGCCGACTTCAACACCCTCTCCGGCAGGGATGGGCTCGCCTTCTACCCCGACTGGCCGGCCCCCGGCTTCTACGACGTCCTCGTCTCCGAGGTCCAGAAGCTGATCACGGGCAGCGAGAAGCCGGACGCGGTCCTCGACGCGTTGCAGGAGGCCTACGACAAGGGCGTACCGAAGACATGACGGCCACCGCCGAGCGAGCCGGAAGGCAGGGCCGGGTCGCCAACTCAGCACGCAATGAGGGGGGTTCGGGGCGTCGGCGCAAGGACTCGTACGCCCTCTTCCTCCTCCCCGGGGCGCTCGCCTTTCTCGCGGTGATCGTCGTGCCGTTCCTGATGAACACCGGGGTGTCCTTCACCGACTGGCGGGGTGTGGGCTCCCCGGAGTGGGCGGGGCTCGCCAACTACCGTGATCTGCTGGACGATTCGGAGTTCTGGGCGTCGTTCCGGCACAGCCTGTTCATGGTGGTGGCGATGGCGGCCGTACCCACCGTGCTCGGACTCGTCCTGGCCGCCGCCCTGTTCGACTTCGTCGGCAAGCACTTCGGCAGTCGCTGGGCAGCCGTACTGCGCGCCTGCTTCTACCTTCCCCAGGTGCTGCCGATCGCGGTCGCGGGCATTGTCTGGAGCTGGATCCTCGCGCCCGACAACGGCTCGCTCAACGAGCTGCTGAAGGCCGTCGGTCTCGGCTCCTGGCAGCAGGACTGGCTCGGCGACCCGGACATCGCGCTCTACAGCGTGATGGGCGTGATGGTCTGGGTGCAGCTCGGCTTCCCGCTGGTCGTCTTCATGGCGGGCCTGCAACGCGTCGACCCGCAGCTCTACGAGGCCGCCGAACTGGACGGCGCCGGCTGGTGGCGCCGCTTCCGGCACATCACGCTCCCGCAGATCCGCCCCGAGACCTATGTGGTCCTGACCTGGTGCACGATCGCCGCGCTGAAGGTGTTCGGCGCGGTGTACGTCCTGACGAAGGGCGGCCCCGGCGGCGCGACCAACGTGCCCTCCTACTTCTCCTTCACCACGTTCTTCGAGAAGACCCAGGTCGGCTACGGCGCCGCCGTCTCCACCGTCCTCACGGTGGTCATCCTCGCCGTCTCGCTCGTCGGCCTGAAGCTCCAGACCCGGGCCGAGGACGCCGAGGACTCTCCGAAGGGGGTACGGGCATGACGACCGCCCTGCGCCGCTACCCGGTGCTCATCGCTCTCGTCCTCGCGGCCCTGTTCATGGTCGTGCCGTTCCTGATCGTCGCCGTCAACGCGGTGAAGTCGCCCGGCGAGTACTCCGCGAACGGCCCGCTCAGCCTCCCCGAAGGCCTCTACCTCGACGGCGTCAAGGACTTCTGGGAGCGGGTCGACTTCGGGCGGAAACTCGTCAACTCCCTGCTGATCAGCGGGTCGGTGGCGGTCCTCGCGGCCGTCCTGTCCGTACTGAACGCGTACGCGATCGGCATCGGCCGGATCAGGGGCCGCACCTGGGTGCTGGCCTTCTTCGTCCTCGCGAACATGCTGCCGCAGGAGGCGCTGGTCTACCCGGTGTACTACCTGAGCAAGGAAGTCGGCCTGTACGACACCCGGTTGAGCGTGATCATCGTCTTCACGGTGATCCAGGCGGCCTTCGGCACGTATCTCCTCTCCTCCGTGCTCGGCCAGTTCCCCCGGGAGATCATCGAGGCCGCCCGCATCGACGGCGCGAACAAGTGGCAGGTGCTGTGGCGGATCGTCGTCCCGGTCAGCCGCCCCACCCTCGGCGTGCTCCTCGTCTTCTTCTTCATCTGGACCTGGAACGAGTTCCTGCTCCCGCTGGTGATGCTGATCTCCAACGACAACCAGACGGTGTCGGTGGCCCTCGGTGTCCTCCAGGGCCAGCGACTGATGGACGCCACGATGACCAACGCGGCCGCCCTGCTCGGTGTGTTGCCCGCCCTCGTCTTCTTCCTCGTCTTCCAGCGAACTCTCACTCGCGGCATCGCCGTGGGTGCCGTCAAGTAAGGACCCCCACGTGAAGTTCACCGACGGCTACTGGCTGCTGCGCGAGGGCGTCACCGCCGCCCACCCGGTCGCGGCCCTCGATGTGACGGACGCCGACGGCACGTTGGACATCCACGCGCCGACCCAGCCCATCCGCCACCGCGGCGACCTGCTGAAGGGACCGGTCGTGACGATCAGCGCCCACGCCCCGATGCCCGACGTCATCGGCGTCACGTTCACGCACTTCCAGGGCGAGCAGCCGCAGAGCCCCCAGTTCGAGGTGCGCAAGGAGGACCTGACGGCCCACACCGAGTACGACGAGGAGTACGCCACCCTCACCTCCGGCACCCTCTCCGTCCGGTTCGGCCGCACCAGCCCCTGGCACGTCGACTTCCTCGCGAACGGCCGCGTCCTCACCAGCAGCGGCCCCAAGGGCATGGGCATCATGCGGGACGCGACGACCGGCGCCCACTATCTGCGCGAGCAGCTCGGTCTGGGCGTGGGGACGAGCGTGTACGGCCTCGGCGAGCGCTTCGGGCCGCTCGTCAAGAACGGCCAGGTCGTCGACATGTGGAACGCCGACGGCGGCACGGCCACCGAACAGGCCTACAAGAACGTCCCGTTCTACCTCACGGACGCGGGCTACGGGGTCTTCGTCGACCACCCCGGCCGGGTGTCCTTCGAGGTCGGCTCGGAGGCGGTGTCCCGGGTCCAGTTCAGCGCCGAGACACAGCAGTTGACGTACTACGTCATCCACGGCCCGACCCCCAAGGACATCCTCCGCAAGTACACGGCCCTGACCGGCCGCCCGGCACTCCCGCCGCCGTGGTCGTTCGGCCTGTGGCTGTCGACGTCCTTCACCACCTCCTACGACGAGGAGACGGTGACGTCGTTCATCGAGGGCATGCGAGAGCGCCAACTGCCGCTGTCCGTCTTCCACTTCGACTGTTTCTGGATGCGCGAGTTCAACTGGTGCGACTTCCAGTGGGACCCGAGGGTGTTCCCCGACCCCGAGGGCATGCTCCAGCGGCTGAAGGCGAAGGGCCTGCACATCAGCGTCTGGATCAACCCGTACATCGCCCAGCGCTCGCCGCTCTTCGCAGAGGGCAAGGCACTCGGCCATCTGCTGCGCAGGCCGGACGGCAGCGTCTGGCAGTGGGACCTGTGGCAGCCGGGCATGGCCCTGGTCGACTTCACCAGCCCGGCCGCCCGCGACTGGTACGCCTCGAAACTGGAAGCGCTGCTCGCGCAGGGCGTGGACTGTTTCAAGACCGACTTCGGTGAACGGGTCCCACTGGACGTCGAGTACGCCGACGGCTCGGACCCGGAGCGGATGCACAACTACTACACCTACCTCTACAACAAGACCGTCTTCGACGTGCTGCGCAAGCACCGCGGCGAAGGCGAGGCGGTCGTGTTCGCCCGGTCGGCGACGGCCGGCAGCCAGCAGTTCCCGGTCCACTGGGGCGGCGACTGCGAGGCCACCTACGAGTCGATGGCGGAGTCGCTGCGCGGCGGACTCTCCCTCGGGCTCTCCGGCTTCGGCTACTGGAGCCACGACATCGGCGGCTTCGAGGGCACCCCGAGCCCGGCCCTCTTCAAACGGTGGATCGCCTTCGGCCTCCTCTCCTCCCACAGCCGTCTGCACGGCAGTTCCAGCTACCGGGTGCCGTGGCTGTTCGACGAGGAGTCCGTGGACGTACTGCGGCTGTTCACCCGCCTGAAGCTGCGCCTCATGCCCTACCTCTACGAGGCTGCCCGCACGGCCCACACCGAGGGCGTCCCGATGATGCGCGCGATGGTCCTGGAGTTCCCGGACGACCCCGGATGCGCCCATCTGGAACGGCAGTTCATGCTCGGCCCGGACCTGCTGGTCGCGCCCGTGTTCAGCGACGAGGGCGAGGTCTCCTACTACGTCCCCGAGGGCGAGTGGACCCACTTCCTGACCGGCCGCACGGTCACCGGCCCGCGCTGGACACGCGAGCGCCACGGCTTCGACAGCGTGCCGCTGCTGGTGCGCCCCGGGTCGGTGATCCCGGTGGGCGCGGTGGACGACCGCCCCGACTACGCGTACGCCGACGACGTCACCCTGCACGCGTACGGCCTGGAGCGCGGCGCCCAAGTGACGGTACCCGTAGGTGACTTGACGTTCACGGTCGTCCGCGAGGGCGACACACTGCGGGCGTCGTGCAGCGACCCGTCGGCGCCGTGGGGACTGGCCGCGGGCAACCGCGAGGTCCGCGCGAAGGCGGGCACCGGGTTCCTGACCCTGGAACTTGGATCAACGGAGGCAGGATCGCTCGGTTCGGGAGGCGAGTGATGGTGAAGATCACCGATGTGGCACGGCATGCCGGGGTCTCCCCGAGCACGGTCTCGTACGCCCTCAGCGGCAAGCGCCCGATCTCCGAAGAGACCAGGCAGCGCATCGAACGCTCCATCAAGGAACTCGGCTACCGCCCGCACGCGGGCGCGAGGGCCCTGGCCAGCCACAGAGCCAACGTACTGGCACTGGTCATCCCGTTGCGGACCGGCATCCATGTCCCGGTCGCGATGCAGTTCGCGGTGTCGGTGGTGACGGCCGCGCGCAGGCACGACCACGACGTCCTGCTCCTCACCCAGGAGGAGGGCGAGGCCAGCCTGCACCGCGTGGCGGACACCGCTCTCGTGGACGCGCTGATCGTGATGGACGTCCAACTCGACGACCCGCGGCTGCCGTTGCTGCGCTCACTGGACCTGCCGTCGGTCCTGATCGGCTTCCCCTCGGACCCGGCCGGCCTGACCTGTATCGACCTGGACTTCAAGGCGGCGGGCGAGCTGTGCGTGGAACGGCTAGCGGGCCTGGGCCACCGGGTGATCGCCCTGGTCGGCTCCCCGCCCGAGGTCTACGTACGCCGGACCGCGTTCGCCCAGCGCGTGGTCCAGGGGTTCACAGCGGCGGCGGACCGGGGCGGCCTGTCGTCCTCGGTCCACCCGTGCGAGGCGACCCCGGCGGCAGCCAGGGTGGTGGCGGAGCAACTCCTGCGCGAGCATCCGGCGTTGACTGGGGTGGTCGTCCACAACGAGGCGATCCTCGAACCGCTGATCGACGCCTTCGAACAACTCGGCCTACGCGTCCCCGGCGACCTCTCCATCGCCGCGATCTGCCCGGACGACGTGGCCGAGAACCTGCCCGTCCCGGTCACGTCGGTCGCCATCCCATCGGCGGAGGTGGGAACCCGGGCAGTGGACCTACTGATGAGAAAACTGAACAACACCGGCCCCACCCCGGAGTCGACGCTACTGTCCCCCCGCCTGACAGAACGGGCGAGCACAATGGCACGAGCGGCACCATGAACCGTGGAATCCGGTCACTTACCAACTCCCCGCACCCCAACCCACCCCCAGGGGCGCGGGGAACTGCGCGACCAGCCCCCACGGACCCGCACCCGCAAGACCACCGCCCCCGCCTACTCCACTGTCACCGACTTCGCCAAATTCCGAGGCTGATCCACCTCATTACCCCGCGCCGTAGCCAACTCACAGGCGAACACCTGCAAAGGCACAGTGGCAACGAGCGGCTGCAGCAACGTCGGCGTGGCAGGAATGCGGATCAGATGATCCGCGTACGGCACCACCGCCTCATCCCCCTCCTCCGCGACAACGATCGTCCGCGCCCCCCTCGCCCGGATCTCCTGAATGTTGGACACGATCTTGTCGTGGAGGACAGACCGCGACCGAGCCGAAGGCACCACGACGACCACCGGCACATCGTCCTCGATCAACGCGATCGGCCCGTGCTTCAGCTCACCGGCGGCAAAGCCCTCGGCGTGCATGTAAGCAAGTTCCTTCAGCTTGAGCGCACCCTCCAGCGCCACCGGATACCCCACGTGCCGCCCCAGGAACAGCACCGTGTTCTTGTCGGCGAGCGACCGTGCCAGCTCACGCACGGGCTCCATGGTCTCCAGCACCCGTTCGACCTCACCGGAGATCTCCGCCAGGTCCCGCACGACGGCCCGGATCTCGTCTCCCCACTTCGTACCGCGCACCTGCCCCAGATACAGCGCGACCAGATAACAGGCCACCAACTGCGTGAGAAAGGCCTTGGTCGAGGCGACGGCGACCTCGGGCCCCGCATGCGTGTACAGCACCGCGTCCGACTCGCGCGGGATCGTCGAACCGTTGGTGTTGCAGACGGCCAGCACCTTGGCCCCCTGCTCGCGGGCGTGCCGCAGCGCCATCAGGGTGTCCATGGTCTCGCCGGACTGGGAGATGGCGATGACGAGAGTACGAGCGTCAAGGATCGGATCCCGGTACCGGAACTCGCTCGCCAACTCCACCTCGCACGGAATGCGAGTCCAGTGCTCGATGGCGTACTTGGCGATCAGCCCGGCATGGAAGGCCGTACCGCAGGCAACGACGACGACCTTCTCGACCTCCCGCAACGCGCTCGCGGGGATCCGCACCTCGTCCAGCGTCAGTGAGCCGGCCGCGTCGATTCGCCCCAGCAGGGTATCGGCGACAGCCTTGGGCTGCTCGGCGATCTCCTTGAGCATGAAGTAGTCATAGCCCCCCTTTTCCGCGGCCGACACATCCCAGTCGACGTGATACGCCCGCGCGTCCCCCGCACTGCCGTCGAAGCCCGTCACCGTGACCCCGTCCCGGCGCAGCTCCACCACCTGGTCCTGACCCAGCTCGATCGCCGACCGCGTGTGGGCGATGAACGCGGCGACGTCCGAGGCGAGAAAGGCCTCGCCCTCTCCAACGCCCACCACCAGCGGCGAGTTCCGCCGCGCCCCGACCACCACGTCCGGCTCGTCGGCGTGCACCGCGACCAGCGTGAACGCGCCCTCCAGCCGCCGGCACACCAGCCGCATGGCCTCGGCCAGGTCGGCGCAGGAGGAGAACTCCTCGGCGAGCAGATGGGCGACGACCTCGGTGTCGGTCTCGGAGGCGAGTTCATGCCCGCGCTCGGCCAACTCCGCCCGCAGACAGGCGAAGTTCTCGATGATCCCGTTGTGGACCACGGCCACGCGCCCGGCGTTGTCGAGATGCGGGTGGGCGTTGGCGTCGGTCGGCGCGCCGTGCGTGGCCCAGCGGGTGTGCCCGATGCCCGTACCGCCGGTGGGCAACGGCCGCTCCACGAGCTCCTTCTCCAGGTTGACGAGCTTCCCGGCCTTCTTGGCGCCGGCCAGCCCACCGTCCGCCAGCACAGCCACACCGGCGGAGTCGTACCCCCGGTACTCCAGCCGCTTCAGCCCGGCCATCACGACATCCAGAGCCGACTGCGACCCCACGTAACCCACGATTCCGCACATACCGCGCAGCCTACGATCGAACACGCGCCGCACCCCGGCAGCGCGTGCCCGATATCGGAAATTCCCGCCGGCGGCGGGACCCGCTCAGCCGAGCTTGGCGAGCTGCGCTGCGACTATCTCGGTGGGGTAGGCGTATTCCTTGCCGGTGGAGAGCGAGGCGATGTTGATGACCGGGGCGAAGAGGACGGTGGAGCCCTTGCGGACGACGACGGACTTCATCGGCACCTTCCGGCCCGCGTCCACGATCAGCGTCACGGCCAGCGCCTCGTCCGCGCCCTCGGGTGCCGCGGTCTTCGTCACCTTCAGGGCGTTGTTCTTTTCCCCGGTCACGTTGAAGGCGAAGCCGGCGGCGCACTTGTCGACGGCGTTGTTCAGGTCCTTCATGACCTGCTCGGCGCCGCCGTCCTCGTAGCTGGCCAGCGTGAGAATGGCCTGCGGCACGTTCATCGTGGCGAGGAACTGCTCCTCGTCGCTCGCCCCGGCGGCGGGCTTCGCGGCGTCGCCCTTCCACAGGCGCTTCACGGTGGCCGCGGGCTTGCCGGCGTAGGTTCCGGACTGGAGGTGGGCGAGCGGCGCGCACTCCGCCTTGTCCGAGGTCACCTTGTCCTGCGCGAGGTTGTCCTTCGCCGGCACCTTCTCGTTGAGAGTCCCGCTCTTGACGTCCGCCTGGGTGAGGGCGACCTTCGCCAGCTCGGCGGCGCCGAGCGCCTTGCCGGCGGTCGTCTGCTCACCGGCCTTGCCGGACTTGTCACCACCGTCGCCGGCGGCCGGGGCGGGTTCGGGGGAGCTGCCGCAGGCAGTGCCCAGAAGGGCGAGCGCTGCGACGGATGCGGCGAGGGCGGTACGGCGGACGACGGTGTTCCTCAAGGGGGAAAGCTCTTTCTCTTCAGGGCGTTTTGGATCTTCGCGATGCCTGCTTTGCACGCACTTTACGTAGGCACCTCACAGAAAAATCTTCGAACCCGCATTCGACACCCACTCGTGACATGACGTAGCTCGCCCCGGCGTGACGCACTCCACCCCCCACCCCGTCCACACTCCCGTAACAATGGACTGTGATCTCTCCGGTCTCCTCGATGCCCCGGAGCGCCCACCGGCAGCGGCCGGAGGCGACTCCCTACGTCGACCTCACCCGTTCCGAGTGGAGTGCGCTGCGCGACAAGACGCCGCTGCCCCTCACCGCCGAGGAGGTCGAGAAGCTGCGCGGCCTGGGCGATGTCATCGACCTGGACGAGGTGCGGGACATCTACCTTCCGCTCTCCCGCCTCCTCAACCTCTACATCGGCGCCACGGACGGGCTGAGAGGAGCCCTCAACACCTTCCTCGGCGAGCAGGCCGCCCAGACCGGCACACCGTTCGTCATAGGAGTCGCGGGCTCCGTCGCCGTAGGCAAGTCGACGGTCGCCCGTCTCCTCCAGGCTCTGCTCTCCCGCTGGCCCGAACACCCACGCGTGGAACTGGTGACCACCGACGGCTTCCTGCTCCCCACCGCGGAGCTGACGTCCCGTGGCCTGATGTCGCGGAAAGGTTTCCCCGAGTCGTACGACCGCCGGGCCCTCACCCGCTTCGTGGCGGACATCAAGGCGGGCAAGGACGAGGTCACGGCCCCCGTCTACTCCCACCTCATCTACGACATCGTCCCCGGCGAGAAGCTGACGGTCCGCCGCCCCGACATCCTCATCGTCGAGGGCCTGAACGTCCTGCAGCCCGCCCTCCCCGGCAGCGACGGCCGCACCCGCGTCGGCCTCGCCGACTACTTCGACTTCAGCGTGTACGTCGATGCCCGCCCCGAGGACATCGAGCGCTGGTACCTCAACCGGTTCCGCCGGCTGCGCGAGACGGCGTTCCAGAACCCGTCCTCGTACTTCCGCAAGTACACGCAGGTCTCGGAGGACGAGGCCCTCGACTACGCCCGCACCACCTGGCGCACCATCAACAAGGTGAACCTCCTGGAGAACGTGGCCCCCACCCGGGGCCGCGCGACCCTGATCATCCGCAAGGGTCCCGATCACAAGGTGCAGCGACTCAGCCTGCGCAAGCTGTAGTCGTACGCTGCTCCCATGCTCCACCTACGCCTCATCACCCCGGCCGCCACGACGAACGCCGTGGTCCAGCTGATCGAGAAGACGGTCGGCACCACCCACCTCGTCGTCCTGCCCGGCGCCGCCCGCAACCCCGTCGGGGACGTGGTGATGTGCGACGTGGCCCGCGAGGCCGGCGACGAACTCATCGCCGGGCTGCGGCGGTTGGGCCTGGACGCGACCGGTTCGATCGCCGTGGAGAACATCGACCTGTCACTCTCCAAGCGCGCCGACAAGGCGGAGGAGGAGGCACCCGGCGAGGGCGCGGACGCGGTCCTGTGGGAGCACCTGGCCGAGTCGACGCACGAGGAGTCGACGCTGTCGATCACCTACGTCGCCTTCCTCACGCTCGCCACGATGATCGCGGCCTGCGGTGTGGTCCTCGACAACGCGATCCTGATCGTGGGCGCGATGGCGGTAGGCCCGGAGTTCGGCCCCCTGGCGGGCCTCAGCACAGCCCTGGTCCAACGCCACCGAAGACTGGCGGCCCGCTCGCTGATCGCCCTGCTGGTGGGCTTCGCGGTGGCGATGCTGGTGACGGTCGGCTTCAGCTTCTTCATGGACGCCGTCGGCCTGTTCACCAAGGCCCAGTTGGAAGCGGACCGCCCCAACACCGGTTTCGTGTACGCCTACGACTGGTTCTCGTTCGTCGTGGCGGTCCTGGCGGGCGCCGCGGGCACCCTCTCCCTGACGTCGTCGAAGTCGGGCGCCCTGGTGGGCGTGGCCATCTCGGTCACGACGGTCCCGGCCGCCGCGAACGCGGCAGTGGCCCTGAGCTACGGCGACACCACCCAGACCTGGGGCTCCACAGTCCAACTACTCCTGAACCTGGCAGGCATCCTCCTGGCCGCCACCCTGACACTACTGGCCCAGAAATGGCTGTGGAGCACCCAGAGGAAATCCGCGCCCCTATAGGGGCGCGGGGCTCTGACATTTGCGGCTCCGCCGCGTGGGCGCGACAAGCCACAACGCACCCGCACCCCGCCACGCACAGCACCCCCACCCCCAACCCGGCCCCGCAACTACCCCAACGCGGACTTCACAACATCCGCCAACCGCCCAGCCACAGACCGAGCCTGATCAATATCCGCCGCCTCCACCATCACCCGAACCAACGGCTCGGTCCCGGAAGGCCGCAACAACACCCGCCCAGTAACCCCAAGTTCCCGCTCGGCCTCGGCAACAGCCGCCGCCAGCTCAGCAGACGACCCCACCCGCGTCCGATCGACATCAGGCACATTCACCAGCACCTGCGGCAACCGCTCCATCACCCCCGCAAGCTCCCGCAGCGTACGACCCGTCTGCGCAACCCGGGCCGCCAACAACAACCCCGTCAGCGTCCCGTCGCCCGTCGTCGCGTGGTCCCAGATGATCACGTGCCCGGACTGCTCGCCGCCGAGCGCGTACCCGTGCTCCTTCATCTCCTCCAGGACGTACCGGTCCCCGACCGCCGTCTGGACCAGGGACAGCCCCTCCCGCTCCATCGCCAGCTTGAAGCCCAGGTTGGACATCACCGTCGCCACGACGGTGTCGGCGCGCAGCACGCCCCGTTCCCGCATCGCCAGCGCGAGTACGGCCATGATCTGGTCGCCGTCCACCTCCGCACCGGTGTGGTCGACGGCGAGGCAGCGGTCGGCGTCGCCGTCGTGGGCGATACCGAGGTCGGCGCCGTGCTCGATGACGGCGGCCTGGAGCTTGCCGAGGTGGGTGGACCCGTAGCCGTCGTTGATGTTGAGGCCGTCCGGCTCCGCGCCGATGGTGACGATCTCGGCGCCGGCCCGGGTGAACACCTCGGGCGAGACCAGGCTGGCTGCGCCGTGCGCCTCGTCGAGGACCACCTTCAGCCCGTCCAGCCGGTTCGGCAGGACACCGACGAGATGGGCGACGTACTGCTCGAAGCCCTCGTCGTACGAGCGGACGCGGCCCACGCCCCGGCCGGTCGGACGGTCCCAGGGAGCGCCGGTGCGGTGCTCCTCGTAGACGGACTCGATCCGGTCCTCCAGCTCGTCGTCGAGTTTGTGGCCGCCGCGGGCCAGGAACTTGACGCCGTTGTCGGGCATAGCGTTGTGGCTGGCGGAGAGCATCACGCCGAGGTCGGCGCCCAGTTCCGCGGTGAGGAAGGCGACGGCCGGGGTGGGCAGCACGCCGACCAGCAGGACGTCGACGCCCGCACTGGCGAGGCCCGCGACCACGGCGGCCTCCAGGAACTCTCCCGACGCACGTGGGTCTCGTCCGACCACGGCGACCGGCCGGTGGCCCTCGAACGAACCCGCCTCGGCGAGTACGTGGGCCGCCGCGACGGACAGGCCGAGAGCCATTTCGGCTGTCAGGTCCGCGTTGGCGACACCGCGCACGCCGTCCGTGCCGAAGAGTCGTCCCACTGGTGTCCTCCGAAGGTGCTGGGGTTGTGCGGCTCGTGCCGAGTGTCCATGCCGGACCTGGCTACGTATATCCCCTGTGCCTGTTTCCAGGCTGTAGGGAAGCGTTCCTCAAACATGTGCCGTAAGGCTGTGCTACGCAATTGTCCCCGGTAAACGAACCGCCCCGGCGGCACTGAAGTGCCGCCGGGGCGATACGTACAAGACGTGCGAAACGTCCGGGAACAGCCGAGCGATTAACGCTTGCTGTACTGCGGAGCCTTGCGGGCCTTCTTGAGACCGGCCTTCTTGCGCTCGACCGCACGGTCGTCACGACGGAGGAAGCCGGCCTTCTTGAGGGCGCCGCGGTTGTTGTCCACGTCGGCCTCGTTCAGCGCGCGGGCCACACCGAGGCGCAGGGCGCCGGCCTGGCCGGAGACACCGCCACCCGCGATGCGGGCGAGGACGTCGTAGCGGCCCTCGAGCTCGAGCACCTTGAAGGGCTCGTTGACTTCCTGCTGGTGCACCTTGTTGGGGAAGTAGTCCTCAAGGGTGCGACCGTTGATCTTCCACTTGCCGGTGCCCGGGACGATCCGGACGCGGGCGATGGCGTTCTTGCGACGGCCCAGGCCGGCCGCCGGCTGCGGGTCGCCGAAGCGGCCCGCGAGCGACTCGGAGGTGTACTCGCCCTCGACGGGCACCTCGGACTCGGTGGTGTAGCTCTCGATGTCGGCGTTCTCGAACTCGACATCGGCGTTCTCGTCGAGCGGCTGCTCGACAGTGGTCTCGGCCACGATTCTCCTCAGAATTCTCTACGTCTTAGGGGGTGGCCGGAACTACTGCGCGACCTGGGTGATCTCGAACGGCACCGGCTGCTGCGCAGCGTGGGGGTGCTGGTCGCCCGAGTAGACCTTCAGCTTGGAGAGCACCTGACGGCCCAGGGTGTTCTTGGGGATCATGCCCTTGATGGCCTTCTCGACGGCCTTCTCGGGGTTCTTCGCCAGAAGCTCGTCGTAGCGGACGGAACGCAGACCACCCGGGTAGCCGGAGTGGCGGTACGCCATCTTCTGGGTCTTCTTGTTGCCGGAGAGGTGCACCTTGTCGGCGTTGATGATGATGACGAAGTCACCGGCATCGACGTGAGGCGCGAAAATCGGCTTGTGCTTGCCCCGCAGGATGTTCGCGGCAGTGGTGGCCAGACGGCCCAGGACGACATCCTGGGCGTCGATGACGTACCACTGGCGAGTGATGTCGCCGGGCTTAGGGCTGAACGTACGCACTTCGTAGCCTTCGCTTCTTCAGTGGAATGGTCCTGACACATGGCATCACTGAAGCGATCGTGCAGCTGGGGACGACAGTCGCCGGGACCGATGCCCGTATGCCGCCCACTGGTAACTGCTCCAGGGAACCTACGTAAGGGCCTCTCGCGTGAGAACGACCAAGCCGATACGCATAACAAGGGTCCAGGCTACCCGCGCCGCACCGGACGGGTCAAAACGAGTCCGGGGAACGCCGGGCGCGGGAACGCGGAGGACAGTCCGGGCCGGCGTGTGAGAAACCACCCTGAACCCCGACCCTGTTGCTCCCGGGGCCGGTGATACGGGCCTGAGAGGCATCGGCACACGGGTTGCACGGCGTCTAAGATGCGCCCATGAGCTTTGGGCAGGGGGGACCTCAGTGGGATCCCTGGAAACCGAATACCCCGCAGCAGCCGTGGGACGACCAGGCCGGCCGGGCTCCGCAGCAGCCGTGGGGCGGTCAGGTCGGCGGCCAGGCTCCCGACTGGGCCGCGCTCGCCGAGGCGTCCGAGACCCGTAACAGACGCCGCAGACTCCTGCTGATCGTCGGGGCCGCAGTGGCCACCGTCGGCGTCGGCACGGCAGTGGCCATGGCCATGGTCAACGCGGACGGCGGCGACAAGGCCACCAACCGGCCGACCTCCGGCCTGCCCGCCACCGCGGACATCCCCAGCGACACCTCCTCGGCGGCGCCGTCGTTCGCGCCGACCAGCGCGCCGCCGCCGCTGGACCCCAAGGACTTCATATCCGATGTGAAGAAGGACACGGCGCCCCTGGCCCCGGACGACCTCTTCCCGGGTACGCAGCTGACGATGGGCGATCGCCTCTACAAGAAGGGCCCCACCGCGGACACGACGAACTGTGCGTCGGCCGCGAAGAACAGCCTTTCGAAGATCCTCAAGGACAACAGGTGCACGCGCTTCCTGCGCGTCACCTACAGCAAGGACGGCGTCGCGGTGACGGTCGGCGTGGCCGTCTTCGACACCGAGGCGCAGGCCACGAAGGTCAAGGCCACGGTGGACAAGAAGAGCATCGTCGAGTCCCTGTCCGGCGGCGGTGTCCCCACCTTCTGCCGCGCGGCGATCTGCCGCTCGACGACCAACTCCTACGGCCGCTACGCCTACTTCACGATCGCCGGTTTCACCAACGGCAAGGACGTGACGACGAAGAGCACGGCGGTCTTCACCACGGGCGACGACCTGGCCGAGTTCGCCTTCCGCCAGATCAGGCGCCGCGGCGAGGCCCAGGCCTCGGCCGCCAGCCAGTAGCGGCACAAACCCTCCGAAATGGCCGACGATCACTGATCGTCGGCCATTTCGGCGTCGGTGAACCCCAAGGGGTGAATCGGTTAAATTTTAGGCACATGACCCTCACAACCGTTCCCTGATTCCTTCGCATATGCAAGGATCACGTTCCTTCGACTTGCGGTTCCGGATGCCCGGGGGCTTCTGAACCTTGCCGCAGCCGAAGCAGCCAAAGACGGCGTTGGGGAAACAAGGAACCCGGACCGCCCCTGACAGGGCACTCTTCGGCGTGCCCGGCGGAGATCCGTACCGCCTCGACGCACTACCGATCTCACGGGGAGCTTCCCACGGCATGTCATCGACAACCACGCCCATCCACAGCCGAGTTCGCATCAGCGACCGGCCCACCGCCCCGAGCTGACCGAGCGAGGCAGTCATGCAGGAAGCCATCATCCTCGTGGGCGGCAAGGGAACACGTCTGCGCCCGCTCACCAACCACACCCCGAAGCCGCTGCTGGGCGTCGCGGGCTCCTCCTTCATCCGGCACCAGATCGCCAAGCTGATGCACGCCGGTGTGGAACACGTCGTGTTCGCCACCTCGTATCTCGCCGGCCTCTTCGAGGCGGAGTTCAAGGACTTCTCCCAGGACCTGGAGATCTCCTACGCCGTGGAGGACGTGCCGCTCGGCACCGGCGGGGCGATCCGCAACGCCGGGCGCCTGCTGCGCGGCGACGCGCCGGACGCACCGGTCCTCGTCCTCAACGGCGACATCCTGTCCGGCGTCGACCTGCGCGACCTCCTGGCGCACCACGAGTCCCGGGCGGCGGACGTGACGCTGCACCTCACCCGGGTCGCCGATCCGCGCGCCTTCGGTCTGGTCCCCACCGACGACGCGGGCAGGGTGCTGTCCTTCCTGGAGAAGCCGAAGACGGCCGAGGAGTGCGTCACCGACCAGATCAACGCCGGCTGCTACGTCTTCCGCAGGTCGGTCCTCGACGCCATCCCGGCCGACCGTGAGGTCTCCGTCGAACAGGAGACGTTCCCGCAGCTCGTCGCAGCGGGGCGGCGCGTGTTCGGCCGTACGACCACCGACTACTGGCGTGACCTCGGCACCCCGCTGGCCTTCGTCCGCGGCTCCGCCGACCTGGTCACCGGCAGGGCCACCTCTCCCCTGGTGGACCGGCCGGCCGAGGCCCTGATCCACCCCACGGCCGAGGTCGACCCCACCGCCCTGGTCACCGGGGGTTCTACGATCGGCCCGCACGCCGTCATCGGCGCGCACGCCGTCGTCGACCACTCCATCATCGGCGGGAACGTCTCCGTGGGCGCCGGCGCCCGGATCCACGGCTCCGTGGTGGACCACGACTCCACCATCGGCGGCGAATCGACCCTGCGCGAGGTCGTGGTCGGCTGCCACACCCACATCGGCGCCCAGAACGAACTGCCCGCCCAGCTACGGCTGTCGTGCGGCCTGCGCATCCCCGCCAGGGCCGTACGCATCACCGCCACGGCCGCCGCCTGCCCGACCGTCCACTGATACGCGCATCCCCGGTTTCCCCCGTCAGTGCACCTCGCCCCGCACGCGCCGAGCCTGCAGCTGCCGGTCGGCCAGCAACTCGTCCGCCGGATAGGCGACCTCCTCCAAGGTCAGCCCGTACGGCCGTACGACATGCACGGCGCTGTCGCGCACCCGGGCGTCGAGCACCTTCCTCGGCCACTCCACGCCCCGGTGCCCGTCCCCCACGAACAGCAGCGCGCCGACCATGGACCGCACCTGGTTGTGGCAGAAGGCATCGGCGCGGACCTCGATCTCGACGATGCCGTCCAGCCGGCGGCGCACCCCGAAGTCGAAAATCTCCCGAACCGTCGAAGCACCCTCGCGCTTCTTCGCGTACGCGGCGAAGTCGTGCTCCCCGACCAGGGACTTGGCGGCGGCGTCCATCGCGGCGACGTCCAACTCCCAGTCGTGCCAGAGCACATGGTTGCGCAGCAGCGGATCCACCCCACCGGGCCGATCACCGACCCGGTACACATAGCGCCGCCACAGGGCGGCGAACCGGGCGTTGAACCCGACAGGCGCCTCGGCGACCCGCCACACCCGCACGTCCTTGCTGAGCCGCCCGGCAAGCCGCTTGAGCAGCTTCTCCTGGTGCTCCGCCCACACCCCGACGGGCAGATCGACATGGGCGACCTGCCCCCGGGCGTGCACCCCGGCATCGGTACGCCCGGCCACGGTCAGCTCGTACCTGGTCTCCCCGGACCGCGTCACCGTCCGCAGGGCGTCCTCGATCTCCCCCTGCACGGTCCGCCGCCCCCCGGCCTGCTTGGCCCACCCGGAGAACGCGGTGCCGTCATAGGAAAGGTCCAGCCGCACCCGCACGAACCCGGGCTCTACGTCATCACTCACAGGGAGATCCTCTCAACAACACAAAAGCGGGCCCGCACCTGAAAAGGAACGGACCCGCTTTTCGTGGACGCTTACGCGTCCTTGGACTCTTCGGCGGCCTCGTCGGCCGGCTTGGCGTCCTCGACAACCTCATCGGCAGCCTCGGTCTCGACCGGGGCGTCCTTCTTGAGGGTGTCCTCCTTGACGGCACGCTTGGTGGCCGCCTCGGCCTCACCGGTGGCCTGCTGGGCCACGGTCAGGGCCTCCACCAGCTCGATGACAGCCATGGGCGCGTTGTCGCCACGACGGTTACCGATCTTGGTGATACGGGTGTAACCACCCGGGCGGTTCTCGTAGCGCGGGCCGATCTCGGTGAAGAGCGTGTGGACGACGCTCTTGTCCGTGATGACCTGGAGCACCTGACGGCGGTTGTGAAGGTCGCCCTTCTTCGCCTTGGTGACCAGACGCTCGGCGTACGGACGAAGCCGGCGCGCCTTCGCCTCGGTGGTCGTGATCTTGCCGTGCTCGAAGAGCGACTTCGCGAGGTTCGCGAGAAGCAGCTTCTCGTGCGCGGCACTGCCGCCCAGACGGGCACCCTTGGCGGGCTTCGGCATGATCTTTCTCCTTGTTGTCTGCCCCGGCCGTATCAGGTACCAGAGTCAGTGTCCGAGCGGGCGATCACCCGTCGGAGATCCGGGAAAAGCCCCGAAGGGGCGCTCCCGGAAGGGGCGCGGGGAACTGCGCGACAAGCCACAGCGCACCCGCACCCAAACTCAAAAATGCTTAGTACTGCTCGGTCTCCACGAACCCGGCGTCAACATCATCGTCGGCGCCAAAGGCGTCCGCCGCGGCGGTCGGGTCGAACCCGGGAGGCGAGTCCTTGAGCGCAAGCCCCATCGTCGCGAGCTTGGCCTTGACCTCGTCGATCGACTTCGCACCGAAGTTGCGGATGTCGAGCAGATCGGCCTCGGAACGAGCCACGAGCTCACCCACGGAGTGGATGCCCTCGCGCTTGAGGCAGTTGTACGACCGGACGGTGAGCTCGAGCTCCTCGATCGGCAGCGCCAGATCAGCGGCCAGCGCGGCGTCGGTCGGGGACGGGCCCATGTCGATGCCCTCGGCGTCGACGTTGAGCTCACGGGCGAGCCCGAACAGCTCGACGAGCGTCTTACCGGCGGAGGCCATGGCGTCACGGGGACGCATCGCCTGCTTGGTCTCGACGTCGACGATCAGCTTGTCGAAGTCGGTGCGCTGCTCGACACGCGT
>NZ_JBEYVP010000020.1:0-213961 GCF_040644035.1 Streptomyces sp. NPDC047042
CCTACGAGCACGAGACCAACTACTACGCTCAACACCAGCCCCAACCGGCGGCTGGAGTCAACGCATAGAGCCTCCACCGATCCCGGAGCGGTTCAGTGATCCGGTGCCCGTGTTCGGCCACGCCCTGACGGGTATCGCGCAGGGACACGGTCCGGCCGCCGGAGGCGAGCCTGCTGTAACTGCCCGCCGCATAGCGGCCGGTGAGATCCCCGAGCAGAATGAGATCGGCTGCAACCGTAGGCAGCTGGTGAAGACCCAGTCGCTCGCCTGGGTGAAATGGCCGTCGGAGAGAACCTGTCTGGTAGGTGCTGTGTGGCACTGTGGAGCCGTCCCGCAAGGACAGAGACGCCACCCAGGCCCGCTAAAACCACGGGTGGTGTCCGGTACCGACCTCCAATCGGTGCCAGCGAAGCCTCCAGGATGGCCATCCTGGAGGCATTCGTATGCCTGGCTCCGGTGCTGGAGGCAGGCGTCCCCATCGCGGCTCGACCGAGGTCGATTCCGAGTGCCGTCAGCGGGTTCACAGCCTGATCAACGCCGTCCGACCTGGGCCGACTCGGAGCCAGGTCAGAGGGCGAGTGCCTCTGACCTGGCTCCGAGCAGCTCGGTTCGAATCGGGGTCGAATCAGAGCGGTTTCCTCTGACTGCCTCCGATCGCCTCTGCAACCCGACCTAGCAGGTCACAACCGATACGACCCACGAAGCCGCAGGTCAGAAAGGTGCGTCAGGAATACCCGGCGTACAGCCCGACTCGTCTGCCGCTCAGGGCTTCAGTAGTGGAAGCGGGCCTTGAGGATCTTGACTTCCTTCTCGTCCACCCGGTAAACGAGCCGGTGTTCGTCGTCGATCCGACGTGACCAGTAGCCGGACAGGTCACCCTTCAGGGGCTCCGGCTTGCCGATACCTGTGAAGGGGGTGTGCTGGATCTCCGCGATCAGCCGTGTGATCCTGCGGGCCATGCCGCGGTCGGAGCCGAGCCAGAACAGGAAGTCCTCCCATGCGGCCGGGTCGAAGTGGATGCTCCTCACCCGTCGCCCGCCAGCTCTTCCAGCTCCGCCATGGTCCTGGTGACCACGGCGTCGCCTGCCCTGTCCCGTGCGACGGCTTCCATGAGGCTTCGCGCGTTGGCGGGGGAGCGCAGCAGGTAGACGGTCTCCTGCCAGGAGTCGTAGTCCTCGGAGGACATCAGTACCGCGTCGCCGGCCTTGGAGCTGATGCGCACGGGGATGTGGTCGTCGTTGACGCGCTTGATGAGTGGGAAGAGGTCCTTGCGGGCCTCGCTGGCACTTATCGTCATGTGCGACGCCTCTCTCATGTTGGTACGAGAAAACGGTACCATGCTGGTACTCGATTCTGGTACAAGTTATGGCCCTGATGGAGCAGTCATGGCCAGCGTGCCCACGCGCATTTCATGCATGACGGTCAATCGCGCGGGTGACGACCGACCGGTTGGCCGACGGGGTCCTCGCCGAGCACGCCAAACGGCCATGAGCAACGCAGCGGTCCCGGAGTCCCGCACACAAGCAGAAGCCATGATCACGCTGAGCTGCTTGTCTTCCGCCGTGCGGCGCGAGGAACGGCAGGCCCGCGACCTCGTACCCCGTGCATTCGGTAATGATCTCCGCCAGGACGCCCGGGACAGGGCCGGTCCGTGGCCTCGCCGCCGCTTCCCGCGTTCCGGGGTGGCGGGCTGTGCCGTGATGCGACGGACTGGAGAGTGCGATGCGTGAGCGGGTGCCGGTGTCGGCCGACTGCCGGTGGGGTGGGGACGTCGCCGAGGCGGCCCGGGCCGACGTCTTCCGCTACGTCGAGGTCGAGTACAACCGCATCCGGCTCCGTCGGCACCCCTGCTACGGGTACGTGTGAGCAGCCGTTGTCGTTCCGCATCTGAACGTGATGTTTCGCTGGTCAGGTACAGGGCCGGTGAATCGGTGGGAGTGGTGGCGAGTTGTGTCGTCGCTCCCCGGGAGGTTGCGGATGCCGTCGGTCGTCCGACTGCCGGAAGGGCACGCGCAGCTGCGCCCAGACCGTCTTGCCCGGGGCGGCCGGGCGAGGGGTGACGCCCCAGTCGTCCGCGAGGGCGGCGATGAGGAGCAGGCCACGGCCGGACTCGGATGCGGGGTCGGGGGTCGGGGGAGTGGGCGGGGGCTGTTTCTCGGCGCGGGTGTCGGTCACCTCGATGCGGAACAGGCCTTCGGCCAGGGTGAGTTGGAGGTGGAAGTCCCGGCCGGGGACGTGGCCGTGGCGTACGGCGTTGGCGGTGAGTTCTGCCGTGATGAGGGTGAGTGTTTCGTTGGTCGGGGTGGTGTAGGGGTGGCCCCAGTCGTTCAGGCGGTGCGAGACGAGTCGGCGGGCGAGGCGGGCTCCCCGTGGCGTTGAGGTGAAGCGCATCGTGAACTCGCGTTCGGGCGCGAGGTGCTGTGGCATATGCCCGTTCGGGGGAGTTGCTGACTTCATGCGGTCAACGGTCGCGGACTCTGCGTAGCGTTGGCCAGGAGCGATGCGCTGACGAGTACGGGCTGTACACGTGAGTGGTGCGCTTGTACGTGGTGTCGTCGTACGGGAGGAGGCGCGGCGTGGACGACGAGGTTCAGCAGCCGGAGTACGAGGTCGGGACGGGCATTCTGTGCGTGTTCGGGCGGCAGTTGAAGCTGTTCCGGGAGCGGGCGGGGATGGACCGCGCGCAGCTCGGGGCGCTGACCGGGTACTCGGCCTCGACGATCGCGTCGTTCGAGCAGGGGAGAAGGGTTCCGCCACCGAAGTTCATCGACCGCGCCGATGAAGTGCTGGACGCGGGTGGGGTGTTGAGCGCGAGCAAGGAGGAGGTGGCTCGGGCCCAGTATCCGGCGTTCTTTCGGGATGCGGCCAAATTGGAGGCCGAGGCGATTGAGCTTCATGTGTACGACACTCAGTTGGTCAACGGACTGTTGCAGACGGAGGAGTACGCGCGAGCGGTTTTTGCCATGTGGCAGCCACAGCTGGACGAAGCGGTCACCGAGCAGCGAGTGGCCGCACGACTCGCACGGCAGGAGATCTTCTCCCGACGCCCGACTCGGCATCTGAGCTTCGTGATCGAGGAGGCTGTCCTGCTCCGGACGCTCGGGGGAGAAGCTGTCTGGCGAGGCCAGTTGGAGCACCTCATGCTGGTGGCGGAGAAGCGCAATGTGGTGATCCAGGTAATGCCGTTGTCCCGCCAGGAACACGCGGGACTTGCTGGACCGTTCACCTTGATGGAAGCGAGGGATGGGCGCAGGATCGCGTACACAGAGGTACAAGGCGACAGCCGCGTACACACAGAGCGGCACAGGGTGCGGCAGCTTGAGCGTACGTACGGGATCCTTCGCGCGCAGGCCCATACTCCGACAGAATCGCTGGCGTTGATCGAGAAGTTGCTGGGAGAGAGATGAGCGGGGAAAAGACGGGGCGGGACACCGGCGCCCTGGCATGGTTCAAGAGCAGTTACAGCGCAGGCGACGGGGGCCAGTGTGTTGAGATAGCGGCTGGAGCAGGCGCCGTCCACGTCCGGGATTCAAAGGACACAACCCGTACCGCACTGGCCGTACAACCCACGGCGTGGACCGCGTTCGTCGGGTTCGCGGCACTCTGACAGGAACAGAGCCCTTAGCGGGCGGGGTCTCGCCCTTTCGGGCGTAGCCACGCCACGCTGAGGGACTTGAGCAGCGGCAGGTACGCCGCCTTGCCCCGTCGGGCGCCACTTGCTCAATACGCGACCCGTACGCGCGATCTGAACGACCGGTGGATCAGATGACCGCCGTCCACTTCTGGTTCTGGGCGCCCGTGCAGGTCCAGAGCCGGAGCGGAGTGCGGTCGCTCCCGCGTGGGTCCGTGGCCTCCACGCATTTGTGAGCCTGAAGGTTGACCAGGTCGTGGGCGGGGTTGAGGCGGAATCGCTGGGAGCCACTGCCGTTGCAGTCGGCCAGTTGGATGGCCGCGCCGTTGTCTGTCGAACCGCCCGCGACGTCCAGGCACTTGCCCGAGATCCGGATGATCCTGTCCTCCGACACGATCTGCCAGAACTGACTGTCGCTGCTCGAGCAGTCCCGGATCTGCAGCGGCGCGTCCCCAAGGGCGCCGCCGTCAACGCACCTGTCGGAGGCGTGACTTTGTATTGCCACGCCTGAAGCAGGCTTGGAGGGGGAAGGGCCCGTCGGCGAACCGCCCTCGTCGGAGTCCGCGCCCGAACCCGAGCCCGCTACGAGGTAGGGGATGCACGCGAGCAGGGCCATCGCCAGGCCGGAGCCGGCCAGCATCCAGCGGAGCCGGCGGGTACGGGGATCCGGACCTCCGGTCTCCTCTCCTGAGGCGTCCCGGTCAACCAACACCACCGGACCGGCGGTCAGTTGAGCCGGCTCGGCCAGGACCGGGGCGGACGCGGGGGCGGGCTCCCGCCCGGCGTCGGCCGGGACCGGGGCGGACACGGGCGGGACCGGCGGAGCGAGGAGCCCGGTGTCGGCCTGCAGAACCCGCTGGTACGTCGCCTGGAGCGCCGGTCCGGGATCGACGCCCAGCTCGCCCGCGAGTAGCGCCTGCACCTCGCGGTAGGTGGCGAGGGCCGCCGCCTGCCGCCCCGAGCGGTACAGGGCGAGCATCAGCATCTCCCGGAACCGCTCGTCCAGTGGATGCTCGGCGACCAGACCGGTCAGCGCCGAGACCGCCTGCTCATGGCCCCCCAGTTCGAGTTCGACCGCCCGCCGGGCCGCCTCCGCCGACAGACGCAATTCGTCCAGCCGCTGCCGCTGGCTGTCCGCGTACTCGCCCCGGACACCGGCCAACGCCGTTCCCCGCCACAGGCCGAGCGCATCACCCAGGTACTTCGCCGCGCCTTGGGCGTCTCCCTCACCTCGCAACCGCTCGGCCTGTGCGAACAGTTCCCGGAAGACGCTCAGATCCAGCTCGCCGGGCGAGGTGAGTTGATAGCCGTCCCCCACGGCACGGATCACGGACGACGCGGTGTCACCGGCGGGCTCCAACACCTTACGAAGCCGATGAACGTAGGTACGCAGAATGCCACGCGCGGAGGCTGGTGCTTCGGTCCCCCACACCGCGTCGACGAGCCTGCCCACCGACACCTGCGAGCCTTCGGCCAGCAACAGCACGGCCAGCACCGCCCTCTGCTGGGGCGGGCCGAGCGCGATCTCGTCCCGGCCTCTCCACGCCCTGACCGGTCCCAGCAGCGAGAACCGTAATCGCTCTTTCAACCAGCGCCCTCCTTCAGGAATGCGCGTCCGAAGCCGGCAGGCGAGGCCAGGCTCTCGGGACAACCGCGCGGATCACGCCCGAAGTCTAACTGTGGCTTTATCGGTGATCTCAGTGATCTTGGTTTACGTGGTGCGACGAGATGCGGCGATCGGAAGTCAACGGTCCGTGGAGTGACCGTCAACAACCTATAGACGCCCTGTAGACACCCTGGCGGTTGTCTTGGTCAGGCGGCGGTTCGCGCCGTCTCACCCAGGAGCGGCACGGACTCACGCCAGTGAACACCGACGCCTACGGGGGAGATCCCCCGTCTCTCACACATTCGCGGCCTCGAGCCGACCAAGGAGTGGTATTCGCATGCTTACATCCCTCGTCCGCCAGTCACCAGAAAGACGCGCTTCTTCTGGCACCTCCACGGTGCTTACAGCACTCACGGTGCTTGTCGCACTGATCGCCGCGCTGTTCGTCGCTGCGCCGACCGCCGCGGCAGCGGATGGCCAGATCAAGGGACTGGCCGGCAAGTGTGTCGACGTCGCCGGGGCGAGCAGCACCAACGGGACCGCCGTCCAGATCTACGACTGCAACGGAACCGGCGCCCAGCTCTGGTCGAACCCGGGCGACGGCACCCTCCGCGCCCTCGGCAAGTGTCTCGACGTCGTCGAACACAGCACGGCTGACGGCGCGTCCGTCCAGCTGTGGGACTGCACGGGCGGCGCCAACCAGCAGTGGGTGGTCACCGCGGCGCGCGACATCGTCAACCCCGCGGCCGACAAGTGCCTGGACGTCCGCGGGAACGACCCCGCCAACGCCACCCGGCTGCAGATCTGGACCTGCACCGGCAACCCCAACCAGAAGTGGACGGCGCCCGCGAGCGGGGGCGGTACCACCCCTTCCGGTTTCGTGGTCAGCGAGGCCCAGTTCAACCAGATGTTCCCGAACCGGAACAGCTTCTACACCTACAACGGGCTGGTGCAGGCGCTGAGTTCCTACCCGGCGTTCGCGAAGACCGGCAGTGACACGGTCAGGAAGCAGGAGGCCGCCGCCTTCCTCGCCAACGTCAATCACGAGACCGGCGGCCTGGTCTATGTGGTGGAGCAGAACACGGCCAACTACTCGCACTACTGCGATCTCAGCCAGTCGTACGGCTGCCCGGCCGGTCAGTCCGCCTACTACGGGCGCGGGCCCATCCAGCTCAGCTGGAACTTCAACTACAAGGCGGCGGGCGACGCGCTCGGGATCGACCTGCTCCACAACCCCCGGCTGGTCGAGACCGACGCCGCCGTGGCCTGGCGTACCGGCCTGTGGTTCTGGAACACCTCGACGGGCGCCGGCACGATGACCCCGCACAACGCGATGGTCAACCAGGCGGGCTTCGGCCAGACCATCCGCGCCATCAACGGCTCCATCGAGTGCGACGGCAAGAAGCCCGAGCTGGTGCAGAGCAGGGTGAGCGCCTACCAGAAGTTCACCGGGATCCTCGGAGTCGCCCCGGGCAACAACCTCTACTGCTGAGGCCCGACCCGTGCACGGCAGGACCTCGATCTCCTTGCGCCTTCCTCGCGCCTTCCTTGCGCCTTCCTCGCGCCTTCCTCGCGCCTTCCTCGCGCCTTCCTCGCGACTTCCTCGCGACTTCTTCTCGACCTCGACAGACGGGAACTTCCCCACATGAGCACGATGCTGAGACGCTGTGCCTTGGCGGCAGTGTCAGGACTTCTGTGTCTCTCAGCCACGTCGGCGACCACGGCGTCGGCAGCACCGAGCGCGCCGACGGCCCTGGCCGCCCAGCAGTTCGCTCCGCAGACCTTCGCGCACCCGGGGGTGAACATCACCTCGACGCAACTGGAGTTCGTGCGGACCAAGGTCCAGCAGGGTGCCGCTCCCTGGAAGGCCGCCTACGACGACATGGTCGGCGATCCGCTGGCCTCGCTCTCGCGTGTGCCGGCGCCCCGGCCTGTCGTCAACTGCGGCCAGAGCAGCAATCCGAACAACGGCTGCACCGACGAACGGCAGGACGCCATCGCCGCGTACACCGACGCGCTGGCGTGGGCCATCAGCGGCGACGAACGATACGCCCAGAAGTCGATCCAGATCATGGACGCCTGGTCGTCCACGATCACGAGCCACACGGGCGCCAACACGGGCATTCAGACGGGGTGGTCGGCCGCCTCGTGGGTCAAGGCGGCCGAGCTCATCAAGTACCAGTACCAGAACTGGCCGAACGCGGGTCGCTTCGCGAACATGCTGCGGTCGGTCTACCTGCCCGTCGTGGTGAACGGCGACGACAGGACCAGCAACTGGGACCTCATCCAGGCCGAGGCCTCGATCGGGATCGCCGTCTTCACCAATGACGGAGTCACCTTCGACAAGGCCGTCAGCCAGTACCTGGCACGCGTTCCCGCCTTCGTCTACCTCGCATCCGACGGGCCGACGCCGCACCCGAGCCCGGACGGCAGCTTCAACTGGGAGACGGCGACCCGGTACATCACCGGGATGACGCAGGAGACCTGCCGGGACTTCGTACACACCGGCTACAGCATCGCCTCGATGTCCCATATCGCCGAAACGGCGCTCATGCAGGGCACGGATCTCTATCCGCAGGTGGGAGAGCGACTCCGGCAGGCTCTCGGATGGCACGCCACCCAGGAACTCCGCGCGGCTCCGGAACCGGCGAACCTTTGCACCAAAGGACCGCTTGAGCGCGGTCTCGGCCCGGTCACCGAGACCGGGTTCAACGCCCTGCACACGAGGCAGGGAATCGCCATGGCCAACACCCAGGCCCTGACCGAAGGCAGGCGCCCCGCCGGCACGAACTACCTGTTCGTGGCCTGGGAGACGCTGACCAACGCGAACAACCCGGTGCTGCCCAACACCCAGCTGCCCAGCGGACCGATCACCGGCCTCGGAGGCAAGTGCGTGGACATCGCCGCAGCCAACAGCACCAACAGCACCGCCGTCCAGATGTACGACTGCAACGGCACCGCCGCCCAGCAGTGGACCGTGGGCGGCGACGGTACCCTCCGAGCGCTCGGCAAGTGCATGGACGTCACCGCCGCCGGCACGGCGGACGGTACCAAGGTGCAGTTGTACGACTGCAAGGGCACCGCCGCCCAGGTCTGGCAGCGCGGCAACGGGGACACCCTGGTCAACCCGGCCTCGGGCAAGTGCCTGGACGTCACCGAGATGTCCACCGCCAACAACGCCCGGCTGCAGATCTGGTCCTGCACCGGCACCACCAACCAGCAGTTCCACTTGCCGGTCTGACCCCGGCTTTCACGAGCTGACAGCAGATAGCGGATAGCGGAATTGGACGGGGCGGCGGATGACGGTGCGTACAGCCCGACTTGTCTGCCGCCACCGCCGGCTTCGCCTCGCAAGGGCGCGCTCGCGGAACGGGTGGAGGACGTTCATGTCGCCGTACAGGGCGGCGAGTTGGATGACGAACTCCTGCCGGGGGAGATCCCGCAGCCGGCAGGAGGAGGCGAGACGGCCGAAGACCTCTCCGGCGTAGGGCACCAGGTTCCTTGCCGGGCAGAACGGTGAGCATGACGAGGCGCGCCCGGGTGAGGTCCGCCTCCGCTGGCGCGAGCAGCTGGTGGTCGTGATGCCGAGCTTGTTGCGCAGCACGCCGTTGGGCATGGCGTACGGATCGTTCACCCTGCTCGCCGCTCCGAAGTCTGTCGGTGGCGGGCGATCGCGCGGGTGACAAGGGTGTCCGCGTCGAGGTCGCCCTTCACGTACGCCTCGGTGTCGCGGTCTGAGGCATCGGAGGGGTGGAGGCCCTCGGCCTCGATGGAACCGGTGGCCGAGGCGACGGCCGCCCGCCGCGTCGCTCGGCCGCTCAGCGCTTCGAAGGCCTCGACGGACAGGAGGACTCCCTGGGGCTTGCGGTGGGCGCCGATCAGGACCGGGTCGGCATCCGCGCCGGATTCCCACCGGCGCGGGGCGCCCTCCGTGCGTAGCCGCCAAGGTAGCCACGGATACGCCCGATCGTGGGTCAGTCCGCTTCGAGTGCGCCCAGGAGGAGGGCGATGACCCGGGTCGCGGCGGACCACTGCTCTGGGGTGAGTTCGGGGTGGCCGGCGGCGACGGATGCCGGGACGGGGGTGTCCTCGATGCGCCATGCCAGGTCGGAGACGAGGATGTCGGTGCCTGCGATCTTCAGCCCTGACCGTCCCCGCTCGGGGGCATACGGGGGTCCTGGGACCGTGCCGTATTCCAGGTGCTGGACGCAGGCGAGGTTGTCGGGGGTTTCCGAGGCGGCTGTCAGCAGCGTCTTCCGGAACTCGGCGGTGAGGGGGGTGAGGGCGGGGAGGGGGGCGGGGGCCGAGGTTGCCCTGGCTCCCAGCAGGATCCGGGCCAGGTCCTGGGTGGTTCCGGTCGCGCGTACGGCGTCGTCCGTGTGGAAGACACAGTGACGCAGCGTCCAGCGGGGGAGTCGGGCGTCCGAGAAGTCGGCGGGGCCGTGGAAGGAGGCGCGGCCCTCGCGCGCGTAGGGCAGGCTGAACGACACCTCGTCGAACGACGCGCCCACGAACGTCGTGCGCCCGTGGAACTGCGTACCGGTGAAGTCCCCGTTGGACAGGCGGCATCCGCTCGCGTCGAAGTCGATCAGTGTCGCTCCGGAGAGACGCAGGTGGATGTCCTCCCAGGTCGGGCGGTCGGCGGAGGGGCGGGTGCGGTCGGTGAGCAGTCGTTGGGCCTCCCGCCGCGTTCGTGCTTCGGCGAACTGGGCGGGGGTGAGCGCGAAGACATCGGCAGAGATGTCGAACGCCAGCGGCGCGCGCAGATACGCGCAGACGGTGTCCACCACACGTTGCCTGAACTCGGGCTTCCCGTCCCCGAGTTCGGCGAGGATACGCAGCCCGGTGAGGCGGACCTCGGGGTCGGGGTCGGCGAGCTGACCGTCGTACGGCGTGACGGACTCGTCGGGGATCAGGTGCGCGTCGCTTCCGTCATCGGTTCCGAGCGCGGTAGTGGTCGCGGTCCAGCCGAGGGGCCAGACCTGTTCTTCGGCATGGGCGGTGGCGGAGAGTCTGGCGCCGGTGAGGTCGGCTGCGGGCTGTACGAGGTGGACCCGTCCGCCGAAGTCGGCCTGGTGGAACAGTGCCTCGCCGCCGAAGCGCGCCTTCCAGAACCAGGCGGCCCCCTCGAACCGGGCGTGCGCGAACGAGACCTTGCCGTTGAAGCGAGCCCCGTCGCCGCCTTCCTCCCAGTCCTGGTAGTCACCCTCCAGCACGGTCAACGGCCAGAGCGGGTCGTCCTCGTTGGGTTCCTCCCAGGCGACGCGGCGCCATGCCTCGGCCTGCTCCCACGCCAGGTCGTCCTCGGGGAGTTCGTCCTCGCCCCGACCGAACCAGGCGAGCCCCTGGAAGCGGGCGCCCGAGAAGTCGGCCGCCGCCCGGAACCGGGTACACCCGAACACGGCCGTGTCGCCGAACCGGACGCCCGCGAAACGCGCGTCGTTCTCGAAGACCGCCCTCTGGAACAGCGCCTCCCTGCTCAAGCGGGCCCCCTCGAACACGCACGCGCCACGGAAGTGGGCGTCCGCGAAGAGAACCCGGCCGAAACGACAGCCGTTGAAGTCGACATCCGGCAGTACGGCGCCGGTCAGGTCGATGTCGAGGCAGTCCGCACAGTCGGCACCGCACCGCGCGCGGCACCCGGCATCGGGCACCGCATCGGCCGGGACCTGGTCCGTGGCCGGATGGCGGCGAGCAAGGGTGGCGAGTACCGCGGCTGCCGCCTCCCGCAGGCCGATGGCATCGTCAGCGGCCTGCGCGAACGGGCCACGCAGGAAGCGGCAGACGGCGTCGGCCACGGGTTGCCGCTGCGCGGGATGCGTGCGGGCCAGTTCCGCCAACTCCCGCAACGCGACGCTGTGGACACCGGTGTCCGGTCCGGCCAAGCGGTCGGCGGCACGCTGACACACCTCGGAGGCCTCAGGCCGCATGCTCGTTGCCCCCTGTCATCGATCTCCCACCTCAACGTACCGAACGCATGTCCGGCTGCATGATGTGGTGGGCTCACCGACCGGCCACCGCGCTGGTGACCGGTCGGTAGTACGTACCGCGATTACGTGGTTGCCCGGATGCGTCGCCCCAGGTCACGGGCTTGACTCGGGGTGCGCCGGAGAGGTCCGCCCGGACGATTGTCAGTGGCTGCTCGTAGTGTTCCGCTCATCGTCACGCTGAGTGCCGGATTCCTGGCCGAGCTGTGTCGATCTTGAGTTTCCTTGATGCGGAAGGCGGGGGCCGGTGGGCTGGCTTGCGGCGGGCGACACGTACGAAGTCGCCCTGGTGGAGGGCCGGGTGGCGGCCAGGGCCGTGTCCGGCCGGTCGGCGGGGCGGCAGTTGAAGTCGCTGCCCAAGGCGCTCAAGGGCCATCCGGAGGTGGAGCGGCTGCGCCGGCTCGCCGAATGGCTGGAGCGGCACGCGGCCGCGTGTGTGGCGCAGGTGGACACATGGATGGTGTCGTCGTTGCCGGTGCCCACGGAGCTGGTCGCCCGGGTCTGGGCGGACGAGGCCTGGCAGTCGGCGTTGCGTGACCTGGTGGTGGTCGGCGACGACCCCGACCAGGCGGGTTTCCTGCGCGGCGTGACCGAGTCCGGCGAGCTGCGCGTGGTCGACCTCGACGGCGAGACCGTACGGCTGTCCCCGCGCACCGTGACCCTGCCGCACCCGGTGCTGCTGCCCGACCTGGAGGACCTGCGGGAGTTCGCGGCCGAACTGGGGGTCGTACAGCGCGTCGAGCAGCTCCACCGGGCGACCTGGCGCAAGCCGGCGGACCTGGACGCCAAGGCGACGGAGATCTCGGAGTTCGCGGGGGGCCGGTTCTGGCGTTCCGCGCTGGCCGCGCGTGCCACCTCGCTCGGCTACCGCGTCACCGGCTCCCGGGCCACCTCCCGGGTGCGTGACGGGGGGCGCACGGTCGAGGCGGCCGTGTGGATCGGGGAGCCGTGGGACTACGAGGTGCACACCGGCGCGCTGTCCTGGCTCGACCCGGAGGGCCGTCGGCTGCGGCCGGTGGAGGTCGGCCCGGTGGCCTGGTCGGAGGGGATGCGGATGGCCGCGGCGCTGTACGCCGGGCGGGAGATCGAAGAGGGGGAGGGCGCGTGAGCGGGGGAGCGCAGGTGTCGTACGAGGAACTGCTGGCGGCCGGCGCGGTGCTGCCGTTGGGTACGGAGGGCGCCGGTGAGCGGGCGGTGCCGCTGACGGTACGGTCGTACACGCATCCGGGGCTGGACGGCCGCGTGGTCGTGCGGCTGGTGGCCGGGGAACTGGGCGCGGCGGAGGATCTGGCCGCCGGTTTCCTCGGGCTCGAACCGGACGCGGAACCGGTCGAGGTCGGGCTGGGGGCGCGTCAGGCGCTCGGGTTCCCGGAGTGGGTGCTGGTGCACCACCCGCAGGACGGCCATCACGCGCTGGCCGTGGTTCCGGAGCTGGAGCGGATCGCCCGCCTGGCGAAGTCCCGTCCGAAGGCCGCGCTGGACGCCTACCGGGAGACCGCACGGCAACTCGTTGTAGCCGTCCCGCACTTCCTGCCCAGCTTCTACGAACAGGCCGGCCGGGTCTTCTCGTCGGTGGACAACCCCACCTACGCGGCACAGATGTTCGGCCGGGCCCGCGCCGCCGAGGCCGAGTACGGGCTCGCGGTGGACGAGGAGCGGCTGGACGCCGTGTTCCTCGAGTTCGCCCTGGCCGGAGCGCTGACGGCGACGGCCCTCTCGGGGTACGGCAGGGAACTGGCCGCCCGGGTCCCGGCGGCCGAGGCGCTGGAGCGCTTCACGCGGATGTGCGTACGACGCACCGCGGGCGGACTCGTGCCGTCCGCCCAGCTGGCGACCGACATCCGCAGGCTGGCCGGTGCGGCAGGACTGGACGGGGGCGCGGTCGAGCAGGACTACGTGGCCGACCTGCTCGCGCTGTCCGCCACGGCGAAGGCGGCGCCGGGCTGGTGGAAGCGGCACCGCGCGGCCGTCGTCGCCGTTGCCCGGCGTGAGCCGGCGGTGCGCGGCGCGCTGCTGAACCTCATGCCCGACTCCGGCGACCGGGATGTACTGCTGCTGTGGCTGGACATCCTGGAGGAGTCCGGGGCCCTCGGCGCGCTCTGGGACGACTCGCTGCCCGACGAGGAGCGGCCGCAGGACGGCACCGCGGGCTGGTTCGCCCGCTTCCTGGAGTTCCAGGCACGGTCACAGAGCTACCACGAGCCCACGCAGCTGCCCGCGCTGTACCGGATCACCGAGCTGTCCGCCGACCGGCTGCGCACCGAACTCACCGCTTCAGGCGGACAGTTGTACGCCGGGCACGATCTGGACCTGCTGGATCTGCTGCTCGCCCTGGGCGTGCCCGCGGGTGTCCACCACCACCTGGAACTGCAGGGGTGGGCGAAGGGTGCCGACCGGCGTGACCTGCTCGCCTTCGCCGCCGACCAGCGCTTCAGGGCAGTCTTCCACGAAGCGGCCGACGTCTTCAGCGGCGACGAGGACGACCTGGACACGATCCGGGTCCTCGCCCGGTCGCCCGGCGGCCGGCCGATGCTCGCCGACTGGGTACGGGAGGTCGCGCGCCGCTCGATCGTCGCCGGACTGCCCGGTCTTCCCGAGGCCATGCGCCGGCTGAAGTGGCTTCCCGGCGAGGCCCTCAGGCTCGCCGAGGACGAGATCCGGGAGGTGGCCGCGACCGACCTGGGCCCGCTGCTCGCCCGCACGCTCAGGAGCGGGCTGATCGACGAACTCGGCTGGCCCGCCTGGGAGGAGGCGGCCCGCGACCTCGTGCGCACGCAGAACGTCGAGGATCTGTACGTCGCCGACGCGTGGCCGTATCTCATCACCGCCGGTCCGGCGCAGGTCCGGGTGATCGGTCCCGAGGGCGCCGTGCTCACGCATGATCTGCGGCTGCCCGCCCAGGGCACCCTCGGTGACCCCGACTTCCACTTCGTGGACGGTGAACTCCTCGTCTACTGGCGGACCCACGACCACGGCCTGCGCGGATACTGGCACCACAACCCCGACCAGATCCTGTCCCTGGCGGGCGCCCGCGACGGCCGGGGCACCCGGATGGACTGGTACCGGGAGGGCACCGGCGTCCCGACCCTGCCCCTGCCGGGCGGCGGCCGGATCACCGGCGCCGGCGTCCTGCACCGCGGTGACACCACCGTGCCCGCGGAGGCGAAACTGCTCGCGGACGGCACCTCCTACTGGACCTGGGGAGGGAACGTCTGGCTCGAGTACGACCCGGCCACCGGGCGGCTCGGCCGCGAGAGCGTGCCCGCCTTCCTCGCCGAGGCCCACGGGGAGGGCACCTGGGCGCCGGGCTCGCTGGCGCCCTATCCCTTCGACGAGGTCACCCCGGCCGGAGTGCCGGTGGACGGGCTGCTCGGCTGGCGGTCGGCCAGTCTGCCGGACGGCTCCCGGCGCGGCGAGGACCTGTCAGGACGCCAGGTCACCGTGCCGGCCGACCTCGGAGAGCCGCACGCCGCCGTCCTGTTCCCCGGCGCCGACCGGCTCGTGGCCGCGACCCGGGAGCACTGGCGCGTCAACCTCGTCGATCCGGACGGAGTCGTGACGGCCACCGCGAGGGTGGACCACGCTCCGGGCGACTTCGCCGAGGGCACCCCCATCCTCCCGCCGCTGCGCTACTGGCACTGCCTGCGACCCCGGGACCCGCAGGGCTCCGCGGCACTGCGCACCATCGACGACGACACCGCCCGGGCCCTGCTCAAGGCCGAACTCACGGGTGACGCAACGCAGTTGCTGCACCAGGTCAAGGTCACCGACAAGGCACTCCTGGCGGGCATCGCGGGCGTGGTCCGGTACGCCGCCGAGCAGCAGAAGGTCCTCGACGCGGCGGCAACCCGCCTGACCGCGGAACTCGTCGGCACCCAGGAGGACGAGGGCCCGGCCGGCCCTTCCGACCGCCTGCTGCGCGACGCACTCAGCGGCCTCGACGGCACCCGCGACGGCTGGCACCACCACGGCGCCGACCGCGACAACGCCTTCCGCCGACTACGGCTGCTGAGACGTGCGCTGAGCACGGACGATACGTCGGTGACGCCCGGGGGCCCGGACGAGGTACCCGTGGCGCCGACGGGCACGGCCGAGGTTGCCGTGGCGCCGACGGGCACGGGCGTGGGCGAGGTTCCTGTGGCGTCGGCGGGCATTGCCGACGCACCCGCGGCGTCCCCGGGCGCGGGCGGCGACCCCGCCACCTCCGCGCCGGAGGCCGGTGCGCCCGTCGCATCTCGCACGGGTGTGGGGCACGAGCCTGGGCCGGGCGTACGGCTGCACCTCGACGGTCCCGAGCTGCCCGGGGGTTACCTGACGGATGAGCCCCTGGCCGGGTTCTTCACTGCTGCCGCCTTTCGGGTCGTGGCGCCCACCACCCCGCCCGAGCATCGGCAGGCACTCGTGGCGCTGTTGCGGGAGTTCGACGTGCTCGGGCTCAGCTCGGGCGCCGGGACCGTGCGCTGGTGCTGGGTCTCCCTCCACATCGAGGCGCGTCATCTGCGTACCCCGGACGGCGAGTGGCGTGAGGGCAGTTGGCGGGGTGTGCTGCCGTTGGACGGTGGTGCGTTCCTCGCGGTCACCAAGTGCACCTCGCGTGATGAGAGGGACGGCTGCTACTTCGACGCGCTCTTCCACGACCCCTCCGGCCGCTTCGAGGTCCCCGCCCCCTACACCGTCGAATCCACCCACCAGGTCGGTGAGGACCGCGAGGCAGGCTGGCTCGCGGCGTTCCTCGCCGAGGCGGACGAGCGCGGACCGGCCCCCTGGATCCCGGCGGCGGCCGAGGAGTTCGCCCTGCTGACGGGGGTCACCTCGACGACGGCCCGGCTGATCGTGGCGGGACTGCCGCAGGTGGACAGCGACGAACGGTCCTTCCTCACACCCGAGGCGCGGACCCTGCTTCGGGTGAAGGCGACGGACGCCGCCCTCGCCAAGGACGAACTGCACAGGATCGACTCCTCGGTCCTCCGGGCCGTGGTCGCCGCACTGCTGCCCTCCGACCCGGCCCGCCTGTGGACGGAGGGCCCCGACGCGGCAGCCGCCGCGGAGGTCTGGAACCGCGAGGTCGGCAAGCGCAGAGCGCTGCCCGAGGCGCTGCTCGGCGAGGCGCGGCGAGCCCTGAGGGCCGCGCCCGAGACGCTGGCCGCCCTGCTCGACCCCGCCTCCGAGCCCCGCCTCAGCCGGGACCTGCAATGGGAGATCAAGGGCGACCGGGCCAGACCGGTCGACGAGCACGCCGTCGGGTTCAACGCGGCCACCCTGATCGACTCGGTCGTCGTGGCCGCCTGGCTCGCGCACCGACTGCCCGTCGGCGACCCGATCCGTGCCGCACTGCCCGCCGCCCTGGACGCGATCCGCGCCCGGCTGGCCCACCCCGGCCTGATGCTCGACCTCGTCCACTACGTCAACCTGCCCGACTTCCGCAAGGCGGCGGGCCGGCCCACCGAGACCGGGGCGGGATACGAGCGGTACGGCGCGATCGTCATGGCCACCGAGGACGACATGCCGGCCCCCGCCCTGTACGTCGCCCTCCTCGACGCGGACGGCCAGGACCCGTACCTGCCCGCGCTGCGCCTCGCGGAGGACGGGAAGCCGTTCCCGGCCGAGGTGGCGTTGCGCCTCGCCCGCTCCCCGCGCTTCGCGGCCCTCCTCGCCGACCCTGGCGACCCGGTCGCGGGGGAGCGCGGCAAGGACGGCACCTGGTATCCGCAGGACCCCGCCCGTTCCGTGCCGGAGCTGGTGACCGAGGTCGCGAAGGAGTACGGCATCGGCGAGGACGCCGCCGCCCTCTATCTGATGCTCCTCGCGATGCCCGACCCCACCGACCGCAACACGGCCCGCTGGACCGGCTGGAAACCCGCCCGCCTCAAGGCCGTCCGCGCCGAACTGGCCGCCACCGACCTGGTGGTGGAAGCGAGCCGCACCCGTGCCGGACGTTCCCTGTTCCTGCCGGGCGGCTGGGAGGCACTGCCGTCCCCGCGCCTCCCGCTGGAGCAGTGGAAACCGCCGCTCTACGGCGAACTCGCCGAGGGCCGGGTGGGCCCGCTCGTACCGACCGAACCGGCCCCCGACCTGTACCGCGCTGCCTGGCGGCGGATACGGGAGGGCGATGTGCCGCGCTTCGAGGAACTGAAGGTCAAGAGCGGCCGCCGCCGCTGAAGCACGCCCATACCGAAGGACTGCGAGATGGCTGAGTCGGCTGTGTCCCGACCTGGGACGCGTTGCGGCCGGGCGGCGACGGTCCCGGCCCGCGCCCACTCCTCCACCCCGTCGCGGTGGACCGGGTCGGCGAGGTCTCCGGCGTGCCGGACGCGGCGCCGGGGGACCGCCGGGCCGACCGGCGCGCCGCCCACCGCCACGGCCCACGCCTCCTCGACGCCGTACGCGCCGTACGCGCCGGACACCCGGGCCAAGTCCTACCCGTACCGAACCAGTAAGGACGTACAGACGTACATGAGTACCACCACGGCGACGAGCACCCCGCCGGTCCCGGACGCCCCGGCCCGGCAGATTCTGCCCGCCGAGGAGCGCCACGCCACCGAACTCGCCTTCCTCGCCGCCCACGACGAGGGCCCGCGCCCGCCCGGCTGGGCGCTGACCCCGCGTGCCGTCGTCACGTTCATCTGCGGCAGCGACGGCAAGGCGCTGGACGGGCCAGGGCAGCGACTCGTCATCGCCCCCAAGTTCGTCGGCGAACGAGCCCTGGTCGAGCGGTGCGTGGTCACCCTCGCCGGGGAGCGCGGCCTGCTGCTCGTCGGTGAGCCAGGCACCGCCAAGTCCATGCTCTCGGAGCTGCTGTCGGCCGCCGTCTGCGGCACCAGCGCGCTCACCGTGCAGGGCACCGCGGGCACCACCGAGGACGCCTTCCGCTACGGCTGGAACTACGCCCTCCTCCTCGCCCAGGGCCCCACCCGCCAGGCACTCGTCGACTCCCCGGTGCTCAGCGCCATGCGCACCGGCCGGGTCGCCCGCGTCGAGGAGATCACCCGCTGTCTGCCCGAGGTCCAGGACGCCCTGGTGTCGATCCTGTCCGACCGGCGCGTCAGCGTCCCCGAACTGTCCGGCACCGACGACGCGGCGGTCGCGGCGGCCCCCGGCTTCACCGTCATCGCCACCGCCAACCTCCGCGACCGGGGCGTCTCCGAGATGTCCGCCGCCCTCAAACGCCGCTTCAACTTCGAGACCGTGCACCCGATCGCCGACGCCGAGGCCGAGTCCGCGCTGATCCGGGGCCAGGCCGTCGCCGCCGTCCAACGCGCGGGCGCGGCCTTCGCGGTCGACGACGCGGTCCTCGACGTCCTCGTCACCGTCTTCCGGGACCTGCGCACCGGCCGCTCGGCCGAGGGCTGGGACGTGGAGCGGCCCGGCACGGTGATGTCGACCGCCGAGGCCGTCCAGGTGGCCACCTCCCTCGGTGTGGCCACCGCCTACCTGCCCGCCGGGGACACCCTCGACCTCGTACCCGGCCATCTCCTCGGCGTGGTCCGCAAGGACGACCCCGCCGACCACGCCCGTCTCCTCGGCTACTGGGACGGCCCGGTCCGCCGCCGCGCCGAGGACGGCTCGGCGATGTGGCGTCGCCTGTGGGACCTGCGGGAGACCCTCCGGTGAGCACTCGGGACGAACCCCGGGCGGCCCTGGCCGCCCTCGCCGACTCCGTACGGCCGTATCTGCTGGGCGTACGGCATCACAGCCCGGCGCTCGCCGCCGTCGTCCCCGCGCTGCTGGACGCGTCCGGCGCCGAGGTCGTCTGCGTGGAGCTGCCGGCCGACTTCCAGCCCTGGCTGGTCCACCTCGCCGACCCCGGCACGGTCGCGCCCGTCGCCCTGGCCGGAGCGCGGCAGGACGGACGGCTCGGCTTCTACCCCTTCGCGGACTTCTCCCCGGAGCTGGCCGCGGTCCGCTGGGCCCGGGCACGCGGGGTCGAAGTCCTCTGCTGCGACCTGCCCTTGGACGATCCCGGCTGGGACGCCATGGCGGCCACCGGGGACGGCGAGCCGCGGACCGTCTTCGCCGACGCCCTCACCGCCGCCGGTACCGGCCGTGACGGCGACGACCTGTGGGACCGGGCGGTGGAGGTGCTCGCCCCGGGAAGCACTCCGGAGGCGGTACGCCGTGCCGCGCTCGGTGTCGGCTGGGCGCTGCGCCGGGACGCGGAGACGTCCGGGGGAGTGGCGGGAGCGGACCTGGCGCGGGAGGCGTACATGCGGTCCGTGCTGGCGGCGGCCGGTGCGGGCGGACGCCGGGTGGCGGCGGTGGTCGGGGCGTACCACGCCCCGGCGTTGACGGACCCGGTGCCGGTGGATGCGGTGCCGGTGGACCAGGCGTTGCCGGACCCGGTTGCGGCGGGCATCGAGAAGTCGATGCGGGCCGGTGTCCCCGGGAGCGCCTCGGCCGGTGTCACCTGGGGCGCCTCGGCCGGTGTCACCGGGAGTGCCTCGGCCGGCGTCACCGGGAGTGCCTCGGCCGGCGTCACCGGGAGTGCCTCGGCCGGTGTCACCTGGGGCGCCTCGGCCGGTGTCACCGAGAGTGCCTCGGCCGCCGTCACCTGGGGCGCCTCGGCCGGTGTCACCGGGGGCGCCTCGACCGCCGTCCCCGGGAGCGCCTGGGCCGGTGTCACCGGGAGCGCCTCGGCCGGCGTTACCGAGGGTGCCTCGGCCGCCGTTACCTCCTTCGTCCCGTACGCCTTCGACCTGCTGGACTCCCGGTCCGGGTACCCCGCCGGCATCCGCGACCCGCGCTGGCAGCAGGCGGTGTTCGCCGCCGCCGGGGATCCGGACCGGGTGCGTGATGCCGCCGCCCGCGCGATCACCGACGTGTGCCGCGCACTGCGTACGGCCGGACACACCGCGGGCACCGGCGAGGCCGCCGAAACCCTGCGGCTGGCCTGCGACCTCGCCCGGCTGCGCGGCCTGCCCGCCCCCGGCCGGGGCGAGTTGCTGGAGGCGCTGACGACCGTACTGGGCCAGGGCGAACCGCTGGGCCGTGGCCGGGCCCTCGCCCGCGCCGTGGAAGGGATCCTGGTGGGCAGCGGCTGGGGCAGGGTCGCCCCCGGTACCCCGCGCTCCGGGCTCGGGCCGGCCGTCGAGGCCGAACTCGCCGCGCTGCGGCTGCCCGGCCCGGACGTCCCCGGACCGCGCGAGATCCGGCTCGACCCGCTGCGCTCCGCGCTGGACCGCCGCCGCGAAGTGCTGCTGCAGCGGCTCGCGGTGTGCGGCGCGGGCTACGGCGAGTCCGTCGAGGTGGCCGGGACGGGAGACGGGACCGCGCTCACCACCCGCTGGAAGCTGGCCTGGACCCCCGCGGTTCCCGTACGACTCGACCTGGCCGGAGTGCGCGGCGTCACCGCGGCCCAGGCCGCCGAGGGGACATTGCGCGAGGTCTACCGGCACGAGACCGCCGCCACCTGCGCCCATGTCATCGCCGGGCTCCGGGGCGCCGCCCGCTGCGACCTGCCCGGCCTGGTCGCCGAACGCCTCGCCGACGCCGCCGAGATGCTCCCCTCGGCCGCCACCCTCCCCGAACTCCTCGAAGCGCTGGACCTGTTGGAGGCACTGCGCCGAGGCCACCTGCCCGGCACCACGCCCGAGCGCGAGCGGGAAGCGGCCGAACTGACCGACACCCTCCTCGAAGCAGCCGTCCGCGCCCTGCCCGGCCTGGCCGGCAGCGACCGGCCCGAGGACGCCACCACCCTGATCGCCCTGACCGCCCGCGCCGGCGAACAACGCCTCGGTCTGCGCATGGACGACGCCCTCGCCACTCTCGCGCGCACCGGCTCCCCGCTGGTCCAAGGCGCCGCCCTGGCCGCCAGGGTCCTGCTGGACCTCGACGACGCCAACACCCTGGGAACACGCGCCGCAGGCTGGATCGACACCGCCACCGACCCGGACGGGCGCCGCCGTCTGACTCTGCTGCTGACCGGGCTGCTCGGCGCCACCGCCCCCCTCCTGGAGTCGGCCCCGGCCGCCCTGACCCCCCTGCTCGACCGCGTCGACGCGCTCAGCGACCAGGACTTCCTGGACCGGCTGCCGGCTCTGCGCGGCGGCTTCGACACCCTCACCCCGGCAGGCCGGGACCGCCTCCTCGCCACCGTCACCGAACGCCTCGGCGACCGGCTCGACGTGACCCTCACCGCCCCGCCCGAGCTCCTCGGCCTGTGGACTGCGGCGGACGCGGCCGGTCTGGCGGAACTGAACGCACTGGGACTACCCGTGCGGACCCCCGCCGCGCCCACCTTCGCGGCGGCCCCGCCCGAAGTCCCCGCACCGGCACCACGACCGGTGCCTTCCTCGCGCCTCAGCCCCGCCGACCGGTGGCGCCTGCTCCTCGGCCGGGAGACCGACCGACTGCCGGACTCGGCGCGCCGGTACGCGAGCGCCCTCGACGAGCTGTACGGCGCCGGACGCGGCGAGGGCTCCGTCGACCTCGGCCAGGGCGGCAGCGGAGGTGGAGGCGGAGGCGGAGGCCAGGAGCCGTCCTTCCCGACCGCAAGGGAATGGAGCGAGGAACTCACCGCCCTGTTCGGTACGGAGATCCGCGAGGAGGTCCTGGCCCGGGCCGCCGAGCACGGCCGTACCGACGTCCTCACCGAACTGGACCCCGCCGCCGTACGCCCCTCGGTCGAACTGCTCACCTCGGTGCTCACCCTCGCCGGAGGCATGCCCGAGCAGCAACTCGCCCGGCTGCGCCCGCTCGTGCGCCGCCTGGTCGACGAGCTGGCCCGGCAGCTGGCCACCCGACTGCGCCCGGCCCTCACCGGTCTGGCCACCCCACGCCCGACCCGTCGCCCCGGCGGACGGCTCGACCTCGCCCGTACCCTGCACGCCAATCTCGCCCACACCAGGCGTCTGGCCGACGGCCGGACGGTCGTCGTACCCGAGCGGCCCGTGTTCAGCACCCGTTCGCGCCGGGAGGCCGACTGGCGGCTGATCCTCGTGGTCGACGTGTCCGGCTCGATGGAGGCGTCCGTCGTCTGGTCCGCGCTCACCGCCGCCGTGCTCGGCGGGGTCCCCACCCTCTCCACCCACTTCCTCGCCTTCTCCACCCAGGTGATCGACCTGACGGACCGGGTCACCGACCCGCTGTCGCTGCTCCTGGAGGTCCAGGTCGGCGGCGGCACCCACATCGCGGCCGGCCTCGCCCACGCCCGCTCCCTCGTGACCGTCCCCAGCCGCACCCTCGTCGCGGTCGTCAGCGACTTCGAGGAGGGCTACCCGCTCGCCGGGCTCCTCGGCGAGGTACGGGCCCTCGCGGACTCCGGGGTGCACCTGATGGGCTGCGCGGCCCTGGACGACACCGGCACCCCGCGCTACTCGGTGCCGATCGCCCGGCAACTCGTGGCCGCCGGCATGCCCGTCGCCGCCCTCAGCCCTCTCGCCCTCGCCCGCTGGGTGGGCGACCGCCTGCGCGGAGAACCCCGATGATCCCGATGAAGCCCGAACTGCCCCCGGTGGCGCCCGAGGTGGTCGCCGCCGCAGTCGAGGCCCTGACCTCACGGCTGCGCAAGAAGCTGGACGCGGCAGTCGAGTCGTACGCGGCTCTCCCCGTCGCCGCCGACGGCACCACCCTCAGTGTCCGGTGCGGAGAGGACGCGGAGGTCACGCTCACGCCGGGACCCTCGGGCGTAGTCGTCGACGCCGAACAGGCGGTGTGCGGCTGCCTGTTGGCGCCCCGATGCCTGCACCGGGCCGCGATCCTGAGCGCGTGCCCGGTGGCGGAACCGCCCGCTGTCGCGGAACTGGCCGCTGTCGCGGAACTGGCCGCTGTCGCGGAACCGGCTGCCGTCGTGGCGCCGGCTGCCGTCGCCGAGGACGCCACGTCGGAAGCAGCCGAGGCCGACGGGCCCTCGGCCACCGAACGTCCCTCGGGTCCCTCCGCCGCCCAGGTGGCAGCCGCGACCGGACTTCGCGCGGCGGCAGCGGCCGTACTCACCGCCGGGGTTCCCGCCGCCGGCGCCGTACCGCAGGCCGAGCTGCTCCGGGCCGCCCACGCGGCGCGGCTGGCCGGGCTGCACCGGGCCGAGGCGACGGCGCTGCGTGTCGTACGGGGGCTGCGCGCCGCCCGAGCGCGCGAGGACGGTCACCGGCTGGCCGACCTCGTGGGCGACCTGCGTGAACTCCTCCTCGTCACGCACCGGTTGGCCGCCGCCGACCCCGACCCCGCCCTTGTCGGCACCGCCCGCCGCGCCTACCGTCCGGGCGGCGCGCTGAAGCTCCTCGGCGTCTGCCGGGAACCGGTGATCAGCGCCACCGGCTACGGCGGTGTCGTCACCCACCTGATCGGCGAGGACGGTCGCTGGTTCTCCGTCGCCGACGTCAAGCCCGGCGGCCCCGCCCGTGCCCGAGCCGCCGCCACGGCCCCCGTCGCGCTCGGCTCCGGCGCCCTCGACCACGCGGGGCTCGCCCGGGGCGGGCTGTTGATCTCCGGTGCCACGATCTCGCCGGAGGGCCGCCTGGGCTCCGGCAGGGGCGTGCGGGCCACGCCTCTGCCGGGCCGGCCCTGGTCGTCCGGCCCGCCGACCGCGTTGTTCGATCGCCCCCTGCGCGAGACCGTCGCGGACCTGCTGGCGCGGTCGCAGGACGCGACCGCGACGCTCATCGGCTGTGACCTCGTGATCGTAGGGGCCGTGGAGGATGCCCTGCTGGCCCGTGAACCGGGCCAGGACTCCGGCCAGGACGGCCCGTTGATCCGGCTGCTCCCCGCCCACGGCCACCCCGGCCTCGCCCACACCGCCAACTTCGCCCAGCTCGCCGCCCGCCCGGGCATCCGCATCAGGGTGATCGGCCGCCTGGACCTGGACCGCGCCGCCACACTCCGCCCGCTCGCGGTCGGCCCGGTACCGGGCACCGAGGCCACACTGCGGCTGCCCGATGACTGGCTGGACCGCGCCGACCTCGGCTACGACCGCCTCCGAGGCGCGCACTTCCCACCGCCGGACGCCCTCCCGCCGGTGTCCGGGCTCGACGGCATCCCGGCCGATCCCCTCGCCGAGTCCCCGCTGTGGCGGATGCGCCGCCTGGTCGAACTCGCCGTGGCCGGAGGGCGCCGGGCGGTCGCCGAACCCGCCCGGGACGGCGACCGGCAGGGCAACACGGCCGCCCTGCGCCGCGGCGGTTTCGGCACGATGGCCGACCTGGCCGGCACCCTCACCGCCGAGGCCGACCGCCGCACCCGCGACGCCTTCGGCCGCCTGAACGACCCCGACGCCGACCGCTACGCGCTGGTCTGGCTCAGCGCGGCAGTCCATCTCGCGGGCGCGGAGCGGTCGTTGGTGAGGGCGACATGGTGAGGGGTGTCTCGGGCGGGCAGCGTCGCGAGATGCCTTGCTGGACCCGGCTCCGGTCCTCGGCGGCCGCCCGACCAGGGTATGAGGTCGTCGCGCGGGGTCCGCAGGGCTTCTCCGGTGGGTTCGGCCGCGCGTCGCTGGTCGCGGTGAGAAAGATGCGGCCGTTCACCTCTGCCATGTCCAGCCCTCCAGCCCTCCCGTCGGCCGGTCGGCCGGCCGTCACGCGAAGGCCGGAGGGGGCTGGTAGCCCTCGAGTTCTCGGCCCAGGAGCTCGGCGAACCTGATGGTGGTGAGGTCACCGCCGCTCGGCCCCATCGCCTGCAGCCCGACGGGCATGCCGTCCCGGCCCGTGCGGACGGGGATGGTCGTCGCCGGAGAGCCCGCCACATTGGCGATGGCGCTCCACTTGACCTGATCCCAGTAGGACCGGGAACGCCCGTCCACCTGGATTCGGCGGCCGAATCTGTCGATCGGCTTGTTGTGATGAGGTGGCGCCGTGGTCGGAGTCACCGGCATGAGCAGCACGTCGAACTCCCGGAAGAACTCGGTCCACCGCTGCCGGAGTTCATGGCGTGCGACGTCCGCCTGCAGCCAGCTGTAGTGGGACTGGAAGGTTCCTCGCACCGCGTCCAGCGCCTCTCCACGAGGATGCTGGACCAGACGCGCGAGGACAGCAGCAGTCAAGGTCGCTGTCAGTCCGGATCGGTCGTAGGTGAAGGCGCCGAAGAGCAGGCGCTGGAACATGTCATGGCTGGTTGCCATGTCCACGGGGAGGCTGGTGGGCTGGACTTCGACCTTCGTACCCGCCGCCTTGAGGGCGCTCAGGGCGTCGTCCACCGCGGCGACGACATCGTGGTCGATCGGGCATGACGCGTCCTCGGTCCACACCGCTACCCGGAAGGCGCCGAGTTCGTTCGCTCGGGGTGGTGCGAGGGTGTAGCTGAAGCCGCCGTCGCGCTCCGGCGGTCCCACCGTCGCGTGGAGGATGGGAACGAGGTCGCGCGCGTCGCGCACCTGGGCGCCGGCGCAGGCGAGGTCGATTTCCGCCCAGCGGCCGATCCCCGGTCCACCCGGTACGTGTCCGATGAGTGGGATGGACCGCCAGGTCGCCTTGTGTCCGTAGAGGCCGTTGAAGTGTGCCGGAATCCGGGTTGATCCGCCGATCTCCGAGCCGAAGTCGAAAGCCGTGAGACCGGCGGCAGTTGCCACCGCTCCGCCGCCCGCTGAACCTCCGGACGTGCGGGCGGTGTTCCAGGGGTTCAGTGTCGGCCCGAACACCGGGTTGTCCGCTTGGACGTCCTGGTTTCCCGCGGGCAGATTGGTCTTGCCGATGATCACCGCACCTGCGGCGCGCAATCGTCGTACCGCCTCGGCGTCCTGCTCGGGTACGTAGTCCTTGAGGTGGGTGCGACCGCAGACCGTGCGCAGGCCGGCGGTCTCGTAGCTGTCCTTGAGCGTGATCGGGAGACCGTGGAGCGGGCCGAGTTCTGCCCCGGCCTCCCGTTTCGAGTCGGCTGCCCTGGCGTCGAGTTGTGCCCGCTCGACGTCGAGGGTGACGATCGCGTTCAGCGTTTCGTTGTGCGTGCCTATGCGGCGCAGGTAGGTCTCGAGCAGTTCCGCACTCGAAACCTGCCCCGAGGCCAGCGCGCCCAGTTGGTCCGTGGCCGGCTGGAAGGGGAGGTCACGCACAGAGAGCCTCGTTTCTGTATGCGCTGATCGGCGGACCCACAGTCGATGGGCCCGTACATGGCGCGCGAGTGAATGCTCCGTTTGGTGTGGGTCGTCGTTTGTCGTTGTCCCGGTTGCGGCATTGGCTCACACGCTGTGGATGCGCGTGTCGAGCCACCGTGGCTGGATCGGTTGTCGCAGCGGGAGCGGTGCGTGGTGAGCGGTGAGCGCGGTTGCCAGGTGGGTGCGGCAACTCGGTGCCCGTCCGCCTCCTGTGGCGACCGGGCGGACGGCTGATCGCGACGCTACCATCTGAGTATGTGTAAGTAAACTCAGATGGCGGCCCGAGCCTCGCCGACCAGGTTCAGCCAGCTGGTCATCCGGCTCTCTGTCCTGTCAGGATTTCGTGTTGCACGTGCCGGAAATCGACTGGGGATTCTCGAGGCGACGTGATGCTGCCCAGCCAACCCAGGGCGAACGCCGCGGGAACAGAAATAAGGCCCGGGGTCTGGAACGGGTACCAGTCGAAACTCGCTTGCGGCCACAGAGCGAAAGCGGTCCCGGAGACAATGGGCGAGAAGACCGTGAGGGTGGTGCAGAGGAACAGCCCTCCGTAGACGGACCACAGTAGTCCTCGACGATTGAAGCGACTCCAGAAGAAGGAGTAGATCAACGCGGGGAAGACGCATGTGGCCGCGACACTGATCGAAAAGGCGACCAGGAATTCGGTCGGATACCTGTGGATGGCCGCGGCCAGCGACAGGCCCACCGCACACACGGTGACAGCGGCCACGCGCAGTGCCCGTACCTCTTCGGTCTCCGTGCGGCGGCGCTTGCCGCGCGCGAACACATCATGGGTGAGAGAGACGGCGGCAGCGAAGGTCACACTGGTCATGGTCGTGATCACGGTGAGGAACACCACGCACGCCAGGACGGTGATGAGCGCGATACGTCCCGTCGAACCGTCCTGCAGCACCTCCGAGGCCAACTGGAGCGGGGACGACTGCCCGGTGTTGTCGACCGCGCCGATACCGGACGCTCCCACCACGGCCGCCGACGCGAAGCCGGTGGTGATCAGCAGGAAAATGAACGCGCCGACAAGCCCTGTCGCGATACTCATGGATCGCCGTGCCGTGCGGCCGGTTCGGGACGCGCTGATCCGCAGGATCTGGTGAGGCATCACGGCCGTGCCGAGGATGAAAACAATGTGATTGCCGAATGTGTTGAGTGAACCGAAACTCGCTGTGTAGGGCCAGAAACCCGGCTCCAGATATTTGTCGGGCGCCATGCTCTTGTCCACCGCTGCGGAGAGAAGAGATCCGGGGTCCCAGTCGAATTTCCTGACGGCCAGCAATGTGATCACCGAAAGCGCCAGCAGGGTCAGCGGGACCTTGGCGACGTGCATGAAACTGTTGCCTCTCAGGCCCGCTACCGCGGCGAAGCAGGCGACGAGACAGCCCATCAGGATCGTGCACACCACCTGCGCTCCGTCGGTCCTTACGCCGATCAGGAGGGCCGTAGTGCTGCCGGCGACACTCAGTTGGATCACGATGAGGGGGACCGTGATGGCCAGCGTCACCGCGGTCGCGGCGATGCGGGGCCCCGGTCCCGACGCCCGCAGGGCGAAGAGGTCACCGAGGGTGTAACGACCGCTGGTACGTATCTTCTGCGCGAGGAGCAGCAGTACGCCGAGCATGATCAGGCCGTCGAGGGCGTACGTGAACCCGTCGTAGCCGAACAGCGCGACACCGCCGGACACCGTCAACAGGGTGACGACCGAGATCTGCTCGCCGGCCATGGCGAATCCGTTGATGACCGGGGAGAGGGACCGGTTGGCGACGTAGAGCCGCTCCGGATTCTCCTCCTCCGCTGTGGCGAGGGTGAAGAGCCAGAGCAGGGCCACCCCGATGAAGATGAGGAAGGCGATGATCACGGGGCGTCTCGCGTCCGAACCGATCGGGTCGAGTACGCCCGAGCCCAGGATGTCCATGGTCACCGGGTCACCACCGGGAACCGTCGACGGAGGCACCATCGGGAGTATCCGTGTGGCGTACGTCGGCGGTCAGAGCCTCTTCGAGGGGGTCGGCCGACCGGGTGCTCCGCGACTCGTACAGCCAGGCGGTGGCGATGAACAGGGCGCACTGCAGAACGCCCCACACCAGTCCCATGGTGAGTTCGCCGTACACCCGCACCGCGGGTACGTCCGTGAAGCAGGACAGTGTGATGCCGAGGGTGAAGGGGATCCCGTTGACGACCAGGAAGTCGCGCTGGGTACGATGCGCGGTCTCGCGGAGCCGGTTGACGTGTTGAGCGCGTCCTCCGGCAGGGTGCGTCCGGAGCGGTGCCGACGGGCGGCCGGGGGGACTCGGGGGGACATGCGAATGCATGGAACCTCCAGGCGTCGAGGGTGGGTAATCGCGCAGCGCGCAGCGTCCGTGGTCGCGGGAGGATCCGGCCGACCGCGACGGACGGAATGACGGTGGTGAGCAAGGGCCAACGGGTGTGGCGCCCAGGGGAAGCGCGGCACGCAGCACATGAGGGCTGCTCGCATCTGTTGCCACTCGATGCACAGGGTGCTGTGCCGGGGGCCTGGCGGAGCCGGACGCGCGGACGAAGAGCTGGACACGGGCCGTGAGGTCCCAGCCGGACCTCGCGAAAGCGTGCGCCTGCCTACAAGCCGCTGTTGCCGTGATGCGCCATGTTGTGGTCAGGAGAATCACGGACCGCGTGATGGCCTGTCAACAGCCTGTGAGACGTGTGGGTCATGTCACTGCGTGCCGGCGAGATTTCGGGGCCCGCGACCGTCCCTTTGCTGGATTGTATTGTGAATATAATCCAATGATGAAGCCGACAGCGACGACCGGGGTCGCGCAGGTGGACGGTGTCCGCCTGCACTACTTGCGAGCGGGGTCAGGGCCTCTGCTCGTCCTCCTCCACGGCTGGCCGCAGACCTCCGACTGCTGGCGGCCGGTACTGGCCGAGCTCGCCGCGGACTTCACCGTCGTGGCGCCCGACCTGCGGGGGTACGGCCTGAGCGACAAGCCCACGACCGGATACGACAAGCGGCGAATGGCCGCCGACATGGCCGGCCTGGTCGAGGCGCTCGGTTTTGAACGTGCCGCGGTCGTCGGTCACGATCGCGGTGCCCGTGTGGGGCACCGCTGGGCGCTGGACCGCCCGGAGCAAGTGGAACGGCTGGCCGTGCTCGACATCGTGCCGACCCGGGAGATGTTCCGTCGACTGGACGCCTCGCTCGCCTCCGGGTACTGGCACTGGCTGTTCCAGATGCAGCCCGATCTGCCCGAGCGCCTGGTGGGGCGAGACATCCGCGGGTACCTCGAGTACTTCTTCGAGCGGTGGACCTACAACCGCCACGGGCTCACACCCGAGGCGATCGACGGCTACGTTCGCGCCTTCTCCCGTCCGGGCGCCATGCGCGCGAGTTTCGATGACTACCGTGCCATGGAACAGGACGTCGCTCTCGACGACATCGATGCTGCCGAGCACCGCCGACTCACCATGCCGGTGCTGGCTCTGTGGGGTTCCCAGGGTCTTCCGTCCCGGCTCCCGACGCTGGAGATCTGGCGGGAGTATGCGGACGATGTCACCGGTGCGGAGATCCCGGAATGCGGCCACTTCATCCCCGAGGAGCGCCCGGACGAGTTGCTCGCGCATCTGCGCGGGTTCCTGGGCGACCTGACGGCGCGTTGACCGGAAGGGGGTGGCGGGGGCTGCTGGTTGACATGACGCAGACACAGCCATGTCAGTTGCTTGGTGCAACGTGCTACATTCGCGGCATGTTGGGCCGAACATATGACAGTCAACTGTGCTCCATCGCCCGGACCTTGGAGGTCGTGGGCGAGCGCTGGACCTTGCTGATCGTTCGCGACTCACTGCTCGGCCTGCGCCGGTTCGAGGAGTTCCAGGACAGTCTCGGTATCGCCCGCAACGTACTCACCAGCCGCCTGTCCAAGCTGGTCGACGACGGGCTGCTGGAGCGGGTCTGTTACCAGGAGCGGCCCGCCCGCTACGAGTACCGGCCGACGAACAAGGCCAAGGATCTGCTCACCGCGCTGCTTTCCTTGATGCACTGGGGCGACGAACACGCCGAGGGCCCGGCCGGCCCCCCGCGCATCGCGGCCCATGTGGGATGCGGAGGCCACGTTCGGGAACAGCTCGTGTGCACCCACTGCGAAGAGGTGCTGGACTCGGACGCGGTTCAACTGCTCCCCGGCCCAGGACTCACCGGCCTGACATCCGACATCCGGCTACCCTGACGCGGTGACGACCGACACCGTCCTGTGGAGAGCCGCGCGCGGCACCGGTGATTCGCCGCTGCTCCCGCTGCCGGATCGCGTCGCGGAACTGCTGGCTCCGCTGTGTTCTCCGCCTCGGCTGGTGGCCCATCTGCGCGCCGTTCACGACGTCGCGTACCAGCTGGTCGGCTGGGTGGAGGAGCACTGCTCCGCCGTGACGGTCGACCGGGAGGCGGTGCTGTTCGGGGCCGCGACGCATGACATCGGCAAGACAGTGCACGTGGCTGAGCTTTCCCGGCCCGGGTCGGCGCACGAGGAGGCCGGGCAGACCCTGCTGCTCGAACACGGCGTCAGCCCGGAGTTCGCCCGCTTCGCCGCCACCCACGCGTCGTGGACGCGGTCGGACGTCGGCCCGGAGGACCTCCTGGTGAGCCTCGCCGACAAGATCTGGAAGAACAAGCGCGTCCCCGAACTGGAGGACCTCTTCGTGGCCGGAATGACCGAGGCCACCGGTCGGCCGGCGTGGGAGGAGTTCCTCGCGCTCGACGAGATCCTCTCCCGTCTCGGCAACGAGGCCGACGAACGCCTGGCCTTTCAGGCGTCCTTCCCGATCCACACCTGAGTGGACCGGCGCGCACGGTGACGAGGGGCGCTGACCCCGAAGCCCGATAGGGCGTCTACGCCTCCTCGTCGCCCGCGATGTGCTCGATGTGCTCGATGTGCTCGATGCGCTCAGGGCGACGTGGCCCCGCGCGCCCCGCTGAACTCCCTTGCCGCGCCGCTCAGTTGTGCGCATATCCAGCAGGCGACCCGACGGAACGACCACACCTCCCTCATGAGTTGCTTCACGCAACTCACGCGGTTAGTGTGCGAGTTGCTTCATGAAACTCTCAAGTGCCCAGCCCCGTAAGGTGACGTGCTCGATGGCGAAGAACAAGCTCGAAGACCATCCCACCGTCGTCCAAGCCCGCCGGCGTGACCGCGCGGCCGCCCGGCCCGCCGAGCCGCTGGACGCGGCGTGGCTGCGCCAACTGGTTCTCGACGCGGGTGCGGACGACGTCGGCTTCGTCGAGATCGACCGGCCGGACATCGCCGACCAGCGAGAGGACCTGAGCGCCGCGCTGCCGGGTGTCCGAACGTTGATCAGCATCGTGACCAGGATGAACCGGGAGAACATCCGCACCCCTGCCCGCTCGGTCGCCAACCTGGAGTTCCATCACACCGGCGACCACACGAACGAAATCGGCCGGCAGGTGGTGGGCGAACTGGAAGCGGCGGGCGTACGTGCCATCAACCCGGCGATGGGTTTTCCGATGGAGATCGACAATTTTCCACGGAAGGCGTGGGTCGTCTCGCACAAGCCGGTCGCCGTCGCGGCGGGACTCGGCAAAATGGGCATCCACCGCAACGTCATCCACCCCAAATTCGGCAACTTCATCCTGCTGGGCACGATCCTCGTGGACGCCGAGGTCAGCGAATACACCCGGCCCATCGAGTACAACCCCTGCCTGGAATGCAAGTTGTGCGTGACGGCCTGCCCGACCGGGGCGATCGCCTCCGACGGTCACTTCAACTTCTCCGCCTGCTACACGCACAACTACCGTGAATTCATGGGCGGCTTCGGCGACTGGGCCGAGCAGGTCGCCGAAAGCCGTGACGCCCATGATTACCGGTCGCGGGTGAGTGACAGCGAGAGCGCCTCGATGTGGCAGAGCCTGTCCTTCGGCGCCAACTACAAAGCGGCGTACTGCATGTCGGTCTGCCCGGCGGGCGAGGACGTCATCGGCCCCTGGCTGGACGACCGTAAAGCCCATCTGAACCAGGTCGTGCGCCCGCTCATGGACAAGGCGGAGACCGTCTACGTCGTGGAGGGTTCCGACGCCGAACAGCATGTGGCCGCCCGGTTCCCGAACAAGCGCACGAAGCATGTGGCGATGAGCCTGCGAGCGAACAGCATCGACGGACTGGTGGAAGGCCTGCCCCTGATCTTCCAGCGCGAACAGGCCAAGGACATGTCCGCCACCTACCACTTCACCTTCACCGGCGACGAGTCCCGGCAGATCACCGTGACCATCCGCAACCGCGAACTCGATGTCGCCGAGGGACATCTCGGCGAGCCGGAGCTCAGGGTCACCGCCGACACCCGCACCTGGCTGAGTTTCCTCGCCAAGCCGTCCATGTTGGCGTGGGCTCTGGTCCGTCGCCAGATCAAGCTGCAGGGCTCCCCGCGACTGCTGCGCGACTTCGGCCGCTGCTTCCCGTCCTGACCGGAGCAGTGAATTCGATCAGCGAATTCGATCAGCGAATTCGATCAGCGAATTCGATCGGTGAATTCGATCAGTGAAAAGTGAAAGGCGGACCATGAGCACGCTCAGCACCGAAGTCGAACTCGACCTCGTGTTGGAACGCAAGGAAACGGTGGCCGAAGGCGTCGTGCTGCTGACACTGCGCGACCCGGAAGGCCGGCCACTGCCGGAATGGGAGCCGGGAGCCCATATCGATCTGATACTGCGTGCCGGCCTGATCCGGCAGTATTCACTGTGCGGCGACCCGGGGGACCGGTCCCGCTTTCAGGTCGCGGTGCTGCGTGAACCGGAAAGCCGAGGCGGTTCGAGTCACGTTCACGATGACCTTGCCGAGGGTGAGCCGGTGCGTGTCCGCGGACCGCGCAACCACTTCCCACTCGTGAAAGCCAAGAAGTATCTGTTCATCGCGGGCGGTATCGGAATCACCCCCATCCTGCCCATGCTGGCGGCCGTCAACGCGACCCGCGCCGACTGGCACCTCGTCTACGGGGGCCGCACCCGTGCCTCGATGGCGTTCGGGGAGATGCTGCAGCGGGCCTACGGAGACCGGGTGAGCCTGCGGCCGCAGGACGAGTACGGGCTGCTGGACCTGCCGTCGCTGCTCGGCAAGCCGCAACGGAAGACGGTCGTCTACAGCTGCGGCCCGGAACCGCTGCTCGCGGCGGTCGAGGCCGGCTGCGAGAAGTGGCCGAGCGGATCCCTGCACCTGGAGCGCTTCGCCCCCAAGCAGGACCTCGCCGCCGGGCCGCAGAGCAGCTTCGAGGTCGAACTGGCCCAGTCCGGCAGGAAGTTGCTGGTCGCTGAGGACATGACCATTCTCGAGGCCGTCGAAGCCGCCGGTGTGCCGGTGATGACCTCTTGCGAGGAGGGAATCTGCGGCACCTGCGAGACGAAGGTGCTGTCCGGGGAGATCGACCACCGCGACTCGGTACTGAACGACCAGGATCGCGCGGCGGGCGACACCATGATGATCTGCGTCTCCAGGGCCAAGGGCGACCGTCTGGTCCTCGACATCTGAACCGTTCGGGGCCGGGGAGACGCGCACTCCCAGTCCACGAACTCGGCCGGCGAACTCGAATCGACCGGACGCCACTTGCGAGGTATTCCGCGTAAGGGCGGAGGACTGGTCGCGCTGAGGGAGGCGGCGGGGGTGCGGGCACCGGCCCCCGCCTCGCCCGCCTGGGTCGGCCCCGTCCTGGCCTCCACGGGGCCGGGTCTCACTCCACGTCCGTCAGCACCCCGTCCCCGTCCCCGTCCATGAGCCGGCTTCCCCTCTCGACGCCGTACACCTTCTTGCCGTCGAGTCACTTCCCCCACCAGTAGGAGTTACGCCACCGCATGACGCCTTCGGGCGCTGTCGCTTTCCATGCTGCTCTTCCATGCGTCACCGCGCCCTGACTCGTACCAGGGCTGACCTTCAGCAGGGTCTGTTCATCAGCTGCCCCCGCGCGCGACTCGACCTCGTCGTCCGCCATGTGACGGGGCACCCCGCCGCCCTCGCACGCCATCTCGCGCACGCAGAACGACGGGTGTCCTGAGGTGCTCATCGGCATGCTTCCGCCCGAATCGGCCGACTGGGGGTTGCCGACCAGGCTGGTGGGGTCACGGCTAGGGGGCGGTTAAGGGTAGGGGATGGGGTGCGGAATGCGTACCGTGATCGATACCCGGGGTGATTCAGTAGGTCTCGGTGCGGTGAAGGCGAGTTCATTTCCCGCGCCAACATGTCTTTGGCCGATCAGCAGTCGCGCGACGTATTCAAGGGAGAATTCGTTGCGCGCTGTCGGCTGCCCGTTGATCGAGGAGGGGGACAATGAGCTCTTTGGTCGAGGCGTTACTCGACGGTGCCGGCCCGGGTGAGCTCGAACGGCGTGAGCTGCCCGCCGAATATCTGGCCGCACACCTGCGTGCGTCGGACGTCAAGAAATTCGCTGACACTGACACCGCGGACAAGGACGTCCGCGACACACTTCATGTCGGCCGGGTACCGATGCCGGAGATCGCGCCCGACGAGGTTGTCGTCGCGGTGATGGCCAGCTCGATCAACTACAACACGGTGTGGTCGGCCACGTTCGAGCCGGTGCCGACCTTCGAATTCCTGAAGCGGTACGGCCGGCAGGGCGGCTATGCGGCCCGCCACGACCTGCCCCACCACGTCGTGGGTTCGGACGCGGCCGGGGTCGTGGTCAGTGTCGGAGCGGGCGTGCGCCGCTGGCGCGTCGGTGACCATGTGGTGGTCAGCTGTGTCCAGGTCGACGAGCAGGAGCCGGCGTCGCACGCCGACGCCATGCTCGGCACCGACCAGCGCATCTGGGGCTACGAGACGAACTTCGGCGGACTGGCCCACTTCGCCGTCGTGCGGGCCGGCCAACTGCTGCCCAAGCCCGCCCACCTGACCTGGGAGGAGGCGGCAGGAGTCCTGCTCACCGCGGCGACCTCCTACCGCATGCTCGTCAGTGACAAGGGCGCACGCATCAAGCAGGGCGACATCGCGCTGATCTGGGGCGCCACCGGCGGCCTGGGCGCGTACGCCGTGCAGCTGGTGAAGAACGCCGGCGGCATCGCGGTGGGCGTGGTCGGTTCCGAGCGCAAGGCCGAGCTGCTGCGCCGGCTCGGCTGCGATGTGATCATCAACCGCAACGACATCGGCATGGGGCAGGACGCCGCCCCCACCCCGGAACGGACCATCGAACTGGGCAAACGTCTGGGCCGGGAGATCCGGCGGCAGCTCGGCGAGGACCCGCACATCGTGTTCGACTACATCGGCCGCGCGACGTTCGGTATCTCCGTCTTCGTGGTGCGCAAGGGCGGAACCGTCGTCACCTGCGGCTCCAGCACCGGATACGACCACCATTTCGACAACCGGTATCTCTGGATGAACCTGAAGCGCATTGTGGGCAGCCACGCCGCGAATCTCCAGGAACAGGCCGAATGCAATCGCCTTTTCCGGCTCGGTCAGCTGTCGCCGATCATCTCCGAGGTTTATCCGCTGCACGAGGTGGGTGAAGCGGCACGACTGGTCCAGGTGAACAAGCACACCGGAAAGGTCGGCGTTCTCTGCCTCGCGCCCCGGGAAGGGCTCGGGGTCACGGACCCCGCGATGAGGGCGCGTATCGGGGAAGCACGGCTCAACCCCTTCCGGAACAACCCCATCCGGAACGCCGGAGAAAATGTGGACTGGAATTCGTCCGCGGTGCTCGAAGGGCGTGTCTGACGTGACGGACTGCAATATAGGAATCATTTCGACCGGCTCTTACCTGCCCAAGCGTGAAATCAGCAACGACGAGGTCGCCGAGCGCGTCGGCGTCACCCCGGAGTGGATCGAACGGAAGACCCAGATACAGTCGCGGCGCTACGCCGCTCCGCACGAGGCGACGTCCGACCTGGCCATCCGTGCCGGCGCCGCCGCCCTGGAGCAGGCAGGGCTGTCCGCGGACCGGATCGACTACATCATCGTCTCCACCTCGACGGGTGACTTTCCCCAGCCGCCGACGTCGTACCTCGTGCAACACGGGCTCGGGGCCTACGGCGCGGCGTGCTTCGACGTGAACGTGGTGTGCAGCGGCTTCGTGTACGCGCTGGCTGTGGCCCGCAGCCTGGTCGCGCTCAAACCCGACAGCCGCGCGCTGGTCATCGGAGCCGACCTGTACTCCCGGATCCTCGACTTCGACGACCGCAGGACGGCCATCCTGTTCGCCGACGGCGCCGGTGCGGCGATCGTCGGCGCGGTCCCCGCCCCGTACGGCATCATCGACACCGCCCTGACCAGCCGCGGCGACGCCCACCACCTGATCCGTGTGGAGGCCGGCGGCAGCCGGAACCCGGCGACGGCCGAGACCGTCGCGGAAGGCGGCCACTTCTTCCGGATGGACGGCCGGGCCGTACGGGACTTCGTCGCTGACAACGTGCCCCGGGAACTCGTCGAACTGGCGCGGAGCGCCGGCCTGGGACTCGCCGACGTGCACCACTTCGTGCCCCACCAGGCAAACGGCGTGATGCTCAACGAGGTGGTCGAGCGCGCGGGTCTCGTCAACGCCCACACCCACCGCACGCTGAGGAAGTACGGGAACGTGGGCAGCGCGTCCGTACCGGTCGCCCTCGACGAGGCCAATCGCAGCGGAGCACTGTCCGCCGGAGAACTGGTGCTGCTCGCCGGGTTCGGCGGCGGCATGGCCATCGGCGCGTCACTGCTGACCTGGGGGGCCGGCGCATGACCACGTCCATCGACACGCTCGCCACCCCTGCGGACACCCCTGTGGACATCCCCCCGGACATCAGCCGGGTAGGGGTTGTGGGCAGCGGCATCATGGGTACGGGAATCGCCGAACTGTGCGCCAAGGCGGGCCTGGACGTCACCGTCACGGTCTCCTCCGACGCCTCCCTGGTGTCCGGACCCCAGAGGCTGGCCCGGTCCCTGGACCGAGGGGTCGCCAAGGGCAAGCTCACCGTGCGGGAGCGCGACGACGCCCTGGGCCGGGTGTCCTTCACCAGGGACCTCGGTGAACTCGCCGACCGGCAGCTGGTGATCGAGGCGGTCAAGGAGAACGAACAGCTCAAGCTGGACCTCTTCGCCGACCTCGACAAGATCGTCGAGGACCGGGACGCCATCCTCGCCTCGAACACGTCCTCCATCCCCATCGTGCGCCTCGCCCGGGCCACCAGCCGTCCGGGCCAGGTGCTCGGCATGCACTTCTTCAACCCGGTGCCGGTCCTGCCGCTGGTGGAGCTGATCGACTCGGTGGTGACGGACGGCCGGGCCACCGCACGTGCTCTGAGGTTCGTGTCGGACGTGCTCGGCAAGAAGCCGATCAGCTCGCCGGACCGGGCGGGCTTCGTGGTGAACGCCCTCCTCTTCCCCTACCTGCTCTCCGCCATCCGGATGGTCGACTCCGGTCTCGCCACGGCCGAGGTCATCGACCAGGGCATGGTCGACGGCTGCTCGCACCCGATGGGACCGCTGCGCCTGGCCGACCTCATCGGCCTCGACACCACCGTCTCGATCGCTCAGGCGATGTACGAGGAGTTCAAGGAGCCGCTGTACGCGCCTCCGCCGAGGCTGCTGCGCATGGTCGAGGGCGGTCTGCTGGGCAAGAAGTCCGGCCGCGGTTTCTACGACTACGCCTGACCCGCGTACGCCCGACCGCGTACGCCCGACCTCCGCGTGGGCACCGGGGTGCGCCCCGGCCCGCCGCGACGAGGTGTCCGAGCACGTTCCTGCGCGCGATGGCCCTGCCGCGCGCGGTCGCCGAAAGGAAGAGCCACACCATGGCCACTGCACCCGTGTCCGGACCTCCGGAAGTTGACACGGTGCCGGGAGAACCCATCGCCGTCGTAGGAATGTCCTGCCGCTTCCCCGGGGCGCCCGGACCAGAGGCGTACTGGCATCTGCTCCACGCCGGTGAGAGCGCCGTGTCCGACCAGGTGCCCGACGGGCGGCCCGGCCTGCCCCGCGACGCGGTGACGAGGCCTGCCGGATTCCTGGACAGCGTCGACGCGTTCGACGCCGACTTCTTCGGCATCACGCCCCGTGAGGCGACGAGCGTCGACCCGCAGCAGCGGCTCATGCTCGAACTGGCCTGGGAAGCGCTGGAGAACGCCGGCATCGTCCCGTCCGCGATCAGGGGCACGCGGGCCGGTGTCTATCTGGGCGCGATCTGGGACGACTACGCGAGGCTCGTCCACCAGCACGGGGCCGGCCAGGTATCCCACCACACCATCACCGGTGTCAGCCGGAGCATCATCGCCAACCGCGTCTCCTACTTCCTCGGTCTGCGCGGCCCCAGCCTGGTCGTGGACTCGGCACAGTCGTCCTCGCTGGTCGCCGTCCAGCTCGCCTGCGAAAGTCTCCGCAAGGGCGACTGCGCACTGGCACTGGCCGGCGGAGTCAGTCTGAACCTGGTGCCCGAGGGCTTCGTCGTGGCCGAGAAGTTCGGCGCCCTGTCACCCGAGGGCCGCACGTACACCTTCGACGACCGCGCCAACGGCTACGTGCGCGGTGAGGGCGGCGGAGTCGTCGTCCTGAAGACGCTGAACCGGGCGCTCGCCGATGGCGACACCATCCACGGCCTGATCCGCGGCGGAGCCGTCAACAACGACGGGGGCGGCGACAACCTCACCGCCCCCAGCGGGGCCGCGCAGGAGGAGGTCCTGCGCCGCGCCTACGAGCAGGCCGGCGTCGCCCCCGAGGCCGTACGCTTCGTCGAACTGCACGGCACCGGCACCCCGCTCGGCGATCCCATCGAGGCGGCCGCGCTCGGCGCCGTGCTCGGTGCCGGCAGCGGACGGGCCGCAGATTCCCCCCTGCTCGTCGGTTCTGTCAAGCCCACCATCGGACACCTGGAGGGCGCCGCCGGCATCGCGGGCCTGATCAAGGCGGTGCTCTGCGTACGGGAGCGGACCCTCGTCCCCAGCCTCAACTTCCGCTCCGCCAACCCGGCCATCCCGCTCGACGAGCTGAGGCTGAGGGTCAACGACGGCCTCAGCCCGCTGGACACCCCCGACGGCACCCCGCTGCTGGCCGGCGTCTCCTCCTTCGGCATGGGCGGAACCAACTGCCACCTCGTCCTCTCCGAGTGGACACCCATTTCGCAGGGCGCGCGGACACCGGACCGGTCCGCCCCAGCCCACCTCCCCGCCATGCCCACCCCCGTGATGCCCACCCCCGTGCCGGTGTCCGGTCGCACCGCCGACGCGCTGCGCGCCCAGGCCGACGCGCTGCGTGCCCATCTGGAGAGCAACCCCGACCAGAGCCTCGGCGATGTCGCCCACTCGCTGGCGACCACCCGCACCCACTTCGAGCACCGCGCCGTGCTGCTGGCCGCCGACGGGCCCGAGGCGCTTGCCGGACTGTCCACGCTCGCCTCCGGAGACACCCCCGCCCAAGCGGCGGCCGGTACGGTCCGGCCCGGCGAACTGGCCTTCCTCTTCACCGGGCAGGGCAGCCAGCGGGCCGGCATGGGCCGCGCCCTGTACGACTCCTTCCCGGTCTTCGCGACCGCCCTCGACGACGTGTGCGCCCTGCTCGACGAACACCTCGACCGCTCCGTACGGGACCTGATGTTCCTCACGGAGGACTCCGAGGACTCCGAGGACATCGGGCTGCTGCATCTCACCGGCTACACGCAGGCCGCGCTGTTCGCCTACGAGACCGCTCTGTTCCGTCTGCTGGAGGACTGGGGTGTCACCCCCGACGTCGTCCTCGGCCACTCCGTCGGCGAAGTGGCCGCGGCACACGCCGCCGGCGTCCTCTCCCTCCCGGACGCCTGCGCTCTCGTCGCGGCCCGCGGCAGGCTGATGCAGCAACTGCCGTCCGGCGGCGCGATGGTCTCTGTCCAGGCCTCGGAGCAGGAGATCCTGCCAACCCTCACCGGACGGGAGGACCAGGTCTCCGTCGCGGCGGTCAACGGCCCGCTGTCCACCGTGCTCGCCGGTGACGAGGACGCCGTGCTCGCCATCGCCGAGCAGTGGCGCGGGCGGGGGCGCAAGACCAAGCGGCTGCGCGTCAGCCACGCCTTCCACTCGCCGCGCATGGACCCGATGCTCGACACCTTCCGCGAGATCGTGTCCGGACTGGCATACGAGCACCCGCGCATTCCCGTGGTCTCCAACCTCACCGGGCGTCTCGTCTCCGCGCGGGAGATCAGCACCCCCGACTACTGGGTGCGCCACGCCCGGGAGGCCGTCCGCTTCCACGACGGCATGCGCGCGCTCGAGGAAAGGGGCGTCCGCTCCTTCCTGGAGGTGGGACCGGACGCGGTGCTCGCGGCGATGGGCCGCGACTGCGTGTCCGCGGAGCACGAGGAGGAGACCGCCTTCCTGCCGACGGCGCGGCACGGCCGGCCGGAGGTCCCCGCGCTGTTCGGCGCGCTCGCCGAACTGCACGTGCGCGGTACCACCGTGGACTGGCACCGCACGACGGCCGGCCGGGGCCGCCGCGTGTCCCTGCCCACGTACGCCTTCCAGCGCAGCTCCTACTGGCTGCCGGCCCCGGAGCGTACGGGCGCCGACGTCGGCTCGGCGGGACTCGCGCCGATCGACCACCCGCTGCTCGGCGCGATCCTGCCACGCGCCGAGGCCGGGGAACTCATCCTGACAGGACGCCTGTCCGTGCGGGCCCAGCCCTGGCTCGGCGACCACCGCCCGCACGACGAGATCGTGGTGCCCGCCGGTGTCTTCGTGGAACTGGCCCTGCAGGCGGGTGCCGAGGCGGGCGCCGCACACATCGAGGAACTGACGCTGGAGTCACCGCTGGTTCTGCCCGAGGACGGCGGGGTGCGGTTCCAGGTCGGCGTCGCGGCGCCGGACGCCGAGGGGCGGCGCGCGTTCTTCGTGCACTCCTGGCCCGAGGACACCGACTCGGACGTCTCCTGGCCCCGGCATGCCGCCGGCACCCTGGTCCCGGCCCGTCCGGAAATCCCGTCCGACCTGAGTGTCTGGCCTCCCGCCGGGGCCGTACCGGTCGTTGCCGACGACCGTGAGACGCCTCTCGACCCGGCCTTCGCGGCCGTGCGGGCTGCCTGGACCCTCGGCGAGGACCTCTTCGCCGAGGTGGCCCTCGACGCCGAACACCGCGACAGGGCCGCCCGCTTCGTCGTGCACCCCGGCCTGCTCGACGCCGCCCTGTACGCGCTCGCCGCGAACGGGGCGCGTTTCGCCGGCGTCGATCCCACCCTGGTGCGGCTGCCCACCGAGTGGAAGGGCATCGCCGTGCACGCGGCCGGAGCGGAGACCCTGCGCATCCGGATCACCCCCGCCGCCGGAGCGGCCCGGGCCGGTGCGACCGGTCCCTTCTCGCTCACCGTGGCCGACGGCGCGGGACTGCCGCTGGCCACCGTCGACGCCGTCACCCTGGCCCCCCTGTCCGAGGAAGCGGTACGCCGTGCGGCCGGCACGCCCGCTCAGGGGGCCCTCCACCAGATCGGCTGGACCGGTCTGGCGCTCACCTCGGGCGACGCGCGGTCCGGCAGCTGGGCGGTGGTGGGAGACACCGACCTCGGCCTGGCCACCGCCCTGACCACCGCCGACGCGGGAGTGGTCGTCCACCCGGACATGACCGCGCTGATCGAGTCGGCCGGTTCCGTCGCCCCCGAGCTGGTCCTCGTACAGTGCCCCACGCCGGCGGTCGGCCCGGTCGGTGTCGCCGAAGCCGTCCGCACCGCCGTCCAGGACACCCTTGAGCGGGTGCGGTCCTGGCTGGAGGACGACCGGCTCGCCGGCTCCCGGCTGGTGCTCGTCACCCGCGGGGCCGTGGCCACCGGCACGGCGGGCGACGCCCCCGACCTGGTGGGCGCCGCGCTGTGGGGCCTGCTGCGGTCCGTGCGCGCCGAGTACCCCGGCAGGGTCGGCCTGCTGGACCTGGGCCGTGAGCGGGGGTCGCTGCGCTCACTGCCCGCCGCCCTCGCCTCCGGGGAACCCGAACTCGCCCTGCGGGGTGGCTCCGTCCTGGTTCCCCGGCTGCGAAGGCCGGGGATCCCGGCCGGCCCGGCTCCCAGGTGGGAGTCCGGCGGTACGGTGCTGATCACCGGCGGGACCGGCGGGCTCGGCTCGCTGGTGGCCCGTCACCTGGCCGCCGAACAGGGCGTGCGCCGTCTGCTCCTGGTCGGCCGCCGCGGTTCCGACGCCGAGGGCGCCGCCGAACTCGTCGCGGACCTGCGGGCGTCGGGCGTGCAGGTGACCGTCGCGGCCTGTGACGTCGCCGACCGGGACGCCCTGGCCGTGCTGCTCGCCGGTATCCCCGACGAGCATCCGCTGACCGCCGTCGTACACGCCGCCGCGGTCCTGGACGACGGTGTCGTCACCAAGCTGACCCCGGAGCAGGTCGAGCGGGTGCTGCGGCCCAAGGTGGACGCGGCACTGAACCTGCACGAGCTGACGAAGCATCAGAATCTGTCCGACTTCATCCTGTTCTCCTCCGTGATCGGCACGGTCGGCAACGGCGGCCAGGCCGCCTACGCGGCGGCCAACGCCTTCCTCGACGGTCTCGCCCACCGGCGCAGGGCCGAAGGGCTGCCCGCCCTCTCGCTCGCCTGGGGACCGTGGGACCACGAGGACGGGCTGATCCGGGGCCTCGACGAGGCCGACCGGGCCCGGCTCCGCCGTCTCGGCCTGCGGCCGCTCGGCGTGGCCGAAGGGCTCGCCGCGCTCGGCACGGCCCGCGCGGTGGACGCGCCCGTCGTCGTCCCCGCCCGCTTCGACCGCGCCGCCCTGCGCACCAGGGCGGCCGAGGAGGAACTGCCCGGTGCCCTGCGCGGCTTGGTCACCCCGCCCAGGCGCCGGGGCTCCGCCGTGCGGCCGCACCCGGTGACCGGCGCGCCCGCCACCGGCCTCGCCCAGCGGATCGCGGACCTGTCCGGGGACGCCGCCGAGCGGCTGCTGGACGAGGTCGTCCGCACCCAGGTCGCCGCCGTCATGGGCTACTCCTCCCCATACGCCGTCGACGCCTCCCGTACGTTCAAGGACCTCGGTTTCGACTCCCTCACGGGTGTGGAACTCCGCAACAAGCTGAGTGCGGCGGCGGGCATCCGGCTGCCGGCCACGCTCGTCTTCGACCATCCCACGACCACGGCCGTCATCGGCCATCTGCGCTCCGAACTCATGCCCGAGCGGCTGAGTCTCCCTGTCCCGCCGGCCCCGGCCGATGTCGCCGCCGCCGACCAGGATCCCGTGGTGATCGTGGGGATGGGGTGCCGGTATCCGGGTGGTGTGGGGTCGCCGGAGGACTTGTGGCGGTTGGTGGTGTCGGGTGGGGACGCGGTCTCGGGGTTTCCGGTGGATCGTGGGTGGGATCTGGAGGGGTTGTTCGATCCGGAGGGGGAGCGTGCGGGGTCGTCGTATACGCGTGAGGGCGGGTTCCTGCACGAGGCGGCGGAGTTCGACGCGGAGTTCTTCGGTATTTCGCCGCGTGAGGCGTTGGCGATGGATCCGCAGCAGCGGTTGTTGCTGGAGGTGTCCTGGGAGGCGCTGGAGCGGGCGGGTCTGGATCCGGTCTCGCTGCGCGGCAGCCGCACCGGCGTCTACGCCGGAACGTTCATGTTCCGTGACGACACCGCGGAACAGGGAGGCGCCGAGGGCCAGCGGATGACCGGCAGCGCGGCCAGCGTCCTGTCGGGCCGCGTGTCGTACACCCTCGGCCTGGAGGGCCCCGCGCTGACGGTGGATACGGCGTGTTCGTCGTCGTTGGTGGCGTTGGACATGGCGGTGCAGGCGTTGCGGCGGGGTGAGTGCGCGTTGGCGTTGGCGGGTGGTGTGACGGTGATGTCGACGCCGGGGACGTTTGTGGAGTTCAGCCGGCAGCGGGGGCTTTCGGCGGATGGTCGGTGCAGGGCGTTCGCGGCGTCGGCGGATGGTACGGGGTGGGCCGAGGGTGTGGGTGTGCTGGTGGTGGAGCGGTTGTCCGATGCGCGGCGGCTGGGGCATCGGGTGCTGGCGGTGGTGCGGGGCAGTGCGGTCAATCAGGACGGTGCGTCCAATGGTCTGACGGCGCCGAATGGTCCGTCGCAGCAGCGGGTGATCCAGCGGGCTCTGGTGGGTGCGGGGTTGGCGGCGTGGGAGGTGGACGCGGTCGAGGCGCATGGGACGGGGACGCGGCTGGGTGATCCGATCGAGGCGCAGGCGCTGCTGGCCGTCTATGGGCAGGGGCGTGAGGGTGAGCCGCTGTATCTGGGGTCGGTCAAGTCGAACATGGGGCACACGCAGGCTGCGGCGGGTGTCGGTGGTGTGATCAAGATGGTGATGGCGATGCGGCACGGTGTGCTGCCGCGCACCTTGCATGTGGATGAGCCGTCGCCGTTGGTGGACTGGGAGTCGGGTGCGGTGGAACTGCTCACCGAGCAGCGGCGGTGGCCCGACACCGGCCGGCCCCGTCGCTGCGCGGTGTCCTCCTTCGGTATCAGCGGGACCAACGCGCATGTCGTCCTCGAACAGGCCCCCGCCGAAGACCCCACCGACACCGACACCGACACCGACAGCGCGAGCGGCACCGGCACCGACACCGACAGCGGCACCGGCAGCGCGAGCGGCACCTTCCGCATGCCCGTCACGCCGCTGCTGCTGTCCGCCAAGTCGCCACAGGCGCTGACCGCACAGGCCCGCCGCCTCCGCGCACACCTGGAGACGGCCGACGAGGTGAACCTGCCGGACCTCGCCTACTCCCTGGCCAGCACCCGGACGGCGTTCGACCACCGTGCCGCGCTGTTCGCCGACAATCGCCGGGAACTGCTGGAGGCCCTGGACGCGCTGACCGAGGGCAGCACGTCCGCCCGGCTCGTCACCGGCGCGCCGACGAGCGGTAGGACCGCCTTCCTGTTCACCGGCCAGGGCAGCCAGCGGTCGGGTATGGGACGCGAACTGTACGCCGCGTACCCGGTGTTCGCAGAGGCCCTCGACGCCGTGTGCGCCGAACTCGACCAGCACGTGGGGCGCTCGGTACGGGACGTGATCTTCGCGGAGTCCGAGGACTGGGAGGGGCCGCTGCTGCACCAGACGGTGTTCACGCAGACCGGCCTGTTCGCTCTCGAAGTGGCCCTGTTCCGGCTGGCCGAGAGCCTGGGACTGCACGCCGACCATGTAGCCGGTCACTCGATCGGTGAACTCGTGGCCGCCCACGTTTCGGGTGTGCTGTCCCTCGGCGACGCGGCGGCGCTGGTCGCGGCCCGGGGCAAGCTGATGCAGGCCCTGCCGCAGGACGGCGCCATGCTCTCCGTTCTCGCACCCGAGGACGAGGTCGCGGCGCTGCTGGCCGGGCGCGAGCACGAGGTGGCGATCGCCGCCGTCAACGGGCCCGCCTCCGTGGTGATCTCCGGCGACATGCTGGCCACCCTCGCCGTCGCCAGGGAACTGGAGAGCCGGGGCCGCAAGACCCGGCGGCTCAACGTGAGCCACGCCTTCCACTCACCCCACATGGACCCCATGCTGGACGAGTTCCGTGCCGTGGCCCAACGGCTCGCCTTCGCGCCGCCGGTCATCCCGATCGTGTCCAACGTGACCGGCGGGCTCCTGGAGGCGGAGGAGGTCTGCTCACCGGAGTACTGGGTCAGGCATGTGCGCCAGGCCGTCCGGTTCAACGACGGAATCCGTACGCTCCAGAACGCCGGCGTCACGACGTTCGTGGAACTCGGCCCGGACGGCGTGCTGTCGGCCATGGGCCGGGACTGCGTCGCGGACGTGGACGGCACGGAACCGGAGTTCGTCCCCCTGCTGCGCAAGGACCGCACGGACACCCTGGCGGTCGCCCACGGTCTGGCACGGCTGCACGTCCGGCACCTGAGCCCGTCCTGGGACGCGCTGTTCGAGGGCTCCGGCGCCCACCGGGTCGAACTGCCCACCTACGCCTTCCAGCGCAAGCGCTACTGGGCCAGGCCCACGACCCGCACCGCCGATGTCGGCCACGTCGGGCTGTCCCCGGCCGGGCACCCGCTGCTCGGCGCGACGCTGACCCGGGCCGACACCGACGAGACCGTCCTCACAGGGCGGCTCTCCCTGCGGACCCACCCCTGGCTGGCCGATCACGCCGTCCTCGGCAGGGTACTGCTGCCGGGCACGGCCTTCGTGGACATGGCGCTGCGCGCAGGCGCCGAGGCCGGTGCCGGGGAACTGGAGGAACTCACCCTCGAAGCACCCCTGATCCTGCCCGGGACCGGCTCCGTGCGACTGCAGGTGGCGGTCGGAACACCGGACGAGTCGGGACGCCGTTCCGTCACCATTCACTCCCGCCCCGAGGGCGGAGCCTTCGAGGAACCCTGGACCCGGCACGTCGGCGGCACCCTGGCACCCGAGCAGGCGCCCGCCGACTTCGATCTCACGGTGTGGCCGCCGCGCGACGCGCAGCCGGTGGACCTGACCGGCCGTTACGACGACCTCTCCCGGCAGGGCTTCGACTACGGGCCGGCGTTCCAGGGACTGCGGGCCGTCTGGCGCCGGGGCAACGAGGTCTTCGCCGAACTCGCCCTGCCGGACGACCAGAAGGAGCAGGCGTCCGCCTTCGGGCTGCACCCCGCCCTGCTGGACTCGGCCCTGCACGCCATCGAGCTGGGGGTGCTGCCGGGCACCGGTGAACCACGACTGCCGTTCGTGTGGAGCGGGGTACGCCACCACGCTCTGGGCGCGGCGGCGGCACGGGCCCGGCTGACCCCCGCCGCCTCAGGATCGGTGACCATCGAAGTCACCGACACGGCGGGCATGCCGGTCGCCTCGGTCGAGTCGCTGGCGGTGCGGGGCGTGTCCGCCGAGCAGTTGGGTACGGCCGGCGGGCGCGGCCACGAGGCGCTGTTCCGGCCCTCCTGGGTCGCGGTGCGCGGCGGCACCGCGACGCCGGACCGGCCGTGGACCGTCCTGGGCGACGACCCGCTGGAGCTGCCCGGCGCCGAACGGTTCACCGATGTGGCGGCGCTGAGCGCCGCCGTCGCCGCCGGAGCCCCGGTTCCCGCCCTCGTGGTGGCGCCGCTGACGGCACCGGCCCACTCCGTCCGCGACGCCGTGCGGGGCGCTCTGACACTGGCACGGGACTGGCTCGCCGATGAGCGGCTGGCCCCGGCCCGGCTGGCCGTGGTGACCCGGCGGGCGGTCGCCGCCGCCCCGGACGAGGACGTGCTCGACCTTCCGCATGCCGCCGTATGGGGGCTGCTGCGCACGGCACAGACCGAAAACCCGGACCGGATCGTGCTGGTGGACCTGGACCTGGACATGGCCGCCGCCGACGACGTGGGCACCGAGGCCGAGCAGGCGATCGGCAGGGCGCTGGCCGCGCACGAGCAGCAGGTCGCGGTCCGGGCCGGAACCCCGCGCACCCTCCGGCTGGAGCGGGCCGTGGTCCCGGCCGACGCCTCGGCGCCCTGGGACCCGGCCGGTACGGTGCTGATCACCGGTGCCACCGGAGCGCTGGGCGGCATGCTGGCCCGCCACCTCGTCACTGACCACGGCGTACGCCACCTGCTGCTGACGAGCCGCCGGGGCCCGACGGCCGAGGGCGCCGCCGAACTCGCCACGGACCTGCGGGCGTCGGGTGCACACGTGACCGTCGCGGCCTGTGACGTCGCCGACCGGGACGCCCTGGCCGCGCTGCTCGCCGGTATCCCCGACGAGCATCCGCTGACCGCCGTCGTACACGCCGCCGGTGTGCTCGACGACGGCGTCCTGGAGTCGCTGACCCCCGAGCGGATCGACCGGGTCCTGCGCCCCAAGGCCGTCGCCGCCTGGAACCTGCACGAAGCAACCCGCGGCCTGCGGCTGACCGCGTTCGTCCTCTACTCCTCCATCCAGGGACTCGCCGGCGGTGCGGGCCAGGCCAACTACGCGGCGGCCAACACCTTCCTCGACGCCCTGGCACAGCACCGCAGGGCCCAGGGACTGCCGGCCACCTCGCTCGCCTGGGGACCCTGGGCGGAAGGCGGCATGGCGGCCGAACTCACGGAGGCCGACCGCAACCGGTTCGCGAAGACCGGCATGGTGGCGATCACCTCCGCCCAGGGCATGGAACTCTTCGACGCCGCACTCGGGGCGGACGCGGCCGCGCTGGTGCCGCTGCCGCTCGACACGACGGCGCTCAGGGCGCTCGGTGCCGACGCGCCGCCCCTGCTGCACGGCCTGGTCCGGGCACCGGCCCGGCGTGCCGCGTCCGGCGGCCCGGCCACCGGACAGGCCTCCTCCGGGCCGACCCTCGCCGAGCGCCTGACGGCGCTCACGGCGGACGAGCGGCAGCGGGTCCTGCTGGACGTCGTGTGCGCCGAGGTCGCCGCGACGCTGGATTACGGCGCACCGGACACGGTCGACGCCACGCGCGGCTTCAAGGAACTGGGTCTGGACTCGCTGACCGCCGTGGAACTGCGCAACCGGATCGGCAGGACGACCGGTCTGCGGCTGTCGGCGACCCTCGTCTTCGACTACCCGACCCCCGCGGCCGTCGCCGGACACCTGCTGACGGTGCTCGCCCCCGAGCCCGCGACGGCGGCCGCCGACGTACCCGACGAGTCCGAGATCCGCCGGCTGCTCGCCTCCGTGCCGGTGGACAGCCTCCGGCAGGCGGGCCTGCTCGACGGACTGCTCCGACTCGCTTCCGGCATCGACGCCCGGCCCGGAGAGCGGAGCGGTGGCTCCGACGAGCCGGAGGACGGTGCCGATGTCATCGACGACATGGATGTCGACGCGCTCATTCGCATGGTCCGCGCCAGTTCCGAGACCTGATAGTGCCGAACGGGAGAAATGATGACGAACGCGGCATCCGACGCTGTGGTCGAAGCACTGCGAGACTCGCTCAAGGAGAACGCCAGACTGCGCCGCCGGAACCAGGAACTGGCCGCCGCCGACCAGGATCCCATCGCCATCGTGGGGATGGGGTGCCGGTATCCGGGTGGTGTGGGGTCGCCGGAGGACTTGTGGCGGTTGGTGGTGTCGGGTGGGGACGCGGTCTCGGGGTTTCCGGTGGATCGTGGGTGGGATCTGGAGGGGTTGTTCGATCCGGAGGGGGAGCGTGCGGGGTCGTCGTATACGCGTGAGGGCGGGTTCCTGCACGGGGCGGCGGAGTTCGACGCGGAGTTCTTCGGTATTTCGCCGCGTGAGGCGTTGGCGATGGATCCGCAGCAGCGGTTGTTGCTGGAGGTGTCCTGGGAGGCGCTGGAGCGGGCGGGTCTGGATCCGGTCTCGCTGCGCGGCAGCCGCACCGGCGTCTACGCGGGGCAGATGTATCACGACTACGGCCCCCAGCTGCACCACCCGGTCGAAGGCGTCGAGGGCTACCGGCTGACCGGCGGGCTGGGCAGCGTGCTGTCGGGCCGGGTCTCCTACGTCTTCGGCTTCGAGGGGCCCGCGGTGACGGTGGATACGGCGTGTTCGTCGTCGTTGGTGGCGTTGGACATGGCGGTGCAGGCGTTGCGGCGGGGTGAGTGCACGTTGGCGTTGGCGGGTGGTGTGACGGTGATGTCGACGCCGGGGACGTTTGTGGAGTTCAGCCGGCAGCGGGGGCTTTCGGCGGATGGTCGGTGCAGGGCGTTCGCGGCGTCGGCGGATGGTACGGGGTGGGCCGAGGGTGTGGGTGTGCTGGTGGTGGAGCGGTTGTCCGACGCGCGGCGGTTGGGGCATCGGGTGCTGGCGGTGGTGCGGGGCAGTGCGGTCAATCAGGACGGTGCGTCCAATGGTCTGACGGCGCCGAATGGTCCGTCGCAGCAGCGGGTGATCCAGCGGGCTTTGGTGGGTGCGGGGTTGGCGGCGCGGGAGGTGGACGCGGTCGAGGCGCATGGGACGGGGACGCGGCTGGGTGATCCGATCGAGGCGCAGGCGTTGCTGGCCGTCTATGGGCAGGGGCGTGAGGGTGAGCCGCTGTATCTGGGGTCGGTCAAGTCGAACATGGGGCACACGCAGGCTGCGGCGGGTGTCGGTGGTGTGATCAAGATGGTGATGGCGATGGGGCACGGTGTGCTGCCGCGCACCTTGCATGTGGATGAGCCGTCGCCGTTGGTGGACTGGGAGTCGGGTGCGGTGGAACTGCTCACCGAGCAGCGGCGGTGGCCCGACACCGGCCGGCCCCGTCGCTGCGCGGTGTCCTCCTTCGGTATCAGCGGGACCAACGCGCATGTCGTCCTCGAACAGGCCCCCGCCGAAGACCCCACCGACACCGACACCGACACCGACAGCGCGAGCGGCACCTTCCGAATGCCCGTCACGCCGCTGCTGCTGTCCGCCAGAAACACCGAAGCGCTCACCGGCCGAGCCCGGCAGCTGCGCGAACACCTCACCACGCCCGCCGCCGGCGCCCGGCTGCCGGACATCGCGTTCAGCCTCGCCGCGCGCTCGGCGTTCGACCACCGCGCCGTGGTGTTCGGTTCCGACGAGGCGGAGCTGCGGGACGGCCTCGCCGCGCTGGCCGAAGGACGCCCCGCTCCCGGAGTCGTCACGGGCGCCGCCGACCGGAGCGGCAAGGTGGCCTTCCTGTTCACCGGCCAGGGCAGCCAGCGGCCGGGAATGGGACGCGAACTGTACGCCGCGTACCCGGCGTTCGCAGAGGCCCTCGACGCCGTGTGCGACGCCCTGGACAGCCACCTCGCCCGCCCGCTGCGCGAGATCATGTTTGCCGAGGCGGGCACGGAGGACGCCGGACTGCTGAACCGGACCGCCCACACCCAGGCGGCGCTGTTCGCCCTTGAGGTGGCACTGTTCCGCCTCCTGGAGTCCTGGGGCTTGCGCCCGGACTACCTGATGGGCCATTCGGTCGGTGAACTCGCCGCCGCGCACGTCGCCGGGGTGCTCTCCCTGGACGACGCCGCCGCCCTGGTGGCCGTCCGCGGCAGCCTGATGCAGGCCCTGCCCACCGGAGGCGCCATGGTGTCGGTGCTGGCCACCGAGGAGAAGGTGACCGGCCTGCTGACCGGCCACGAGACCGAGGTGTCCGTGGCCGCCGTCAACGGCCCCGCGTCCGTGGTGATCTCCGGTGACGAGGACACGGTCCTACGGATCACCGCCGAACTCGAGGCCGCCGGCGTCAGGACGCGCCGGCTCAACGTCAGCCACGCCTTCCACTCACCCCACATGGACCCCATGCTGGACGAGTTCCGCTCGACCGCCGGAAAGCTGGAGTTCTCCCCGCCGGTCACACCGATCGTCTCCAATGTGACCGGCCGCGTCCTCACAGCAGACGAGGCATGCTCCGCCGGCTACTGGGCCGACCACATCCGCCGGGCGGTGCGCTTCCACGACGGCATACGGACCCTCCACGCCGAAGGGGTGGAGACCTACGTCGAACTGGGACCGGACGCCGTACTCACCGCCATGGCGCAGGACTGCCTGAGCGGGACCGGCGACACCGACCCGCTGCTGCTCGCCACCCAACGACGTGACAGGCCGCAGGCCAGGACGCTCATCGCCGCGGTGGCCGAGGCCGACGTGAACGGAGCCGTCCGGGCGAACTGGCCGGCGCTGTTCGCCGGATCCGGCGCCCGGCAGGTGGAACTGCCCACGTACCCCTTCCAGCGGCACCGGTACTGGCTGGAGACGCCCGCCCCGCAGCCCGACGGCGACGGCGGCCAGGACGAGCAGTTCTGGACCGCGGTCCGGGAGCGCGACCTCGCGGCGCTGGAGGACCTGCTCGGCCCCGACAGCTCCGGCGCACTCGCGGGACTGCTGCCGGCACTCGCGTCATGGCGTGAGAACAGCGCCCGGCGCTCCCTCACCGGCTCCTGGCGGTACCGGACCGCCTGGTGGCCCGCCACCGCGCCCGCCGATGGAACGCTCACCGGTACCTGGCTGCTCGTCGTTCCCGCGGCCCTCTCCGGGTCCGACCTGGTCGCCTCGGCCGAGGCGGCACTGACCGGACGGGGCGCCCAGGTGCTCCAGGTGACCGTCGACCCGGCGCGAACCGACCGGGACACGCTCGCGCGGCAGCTCGCGGAGGCCACCGGCGGCACACCCGCTGAAGGCGTTCTGTCGCTGCTCGCGCTGGACACCGCCCCACACGGCGACCACCCCCCGGTGACCCGGGGCATCCTCGCGAGTCTGCCGCTGGTCCAGGCAGTCACAGCGGCGGCCGAGCCGCCCCGGCTCTGGCACCTCACTCAGGGCGCGGTCGCGACCGGAGGATCCGACACGGTCGACGACCCCGCCCAGGCGGCGGTGTGGGCCCTGCACCGGGCCGCGGCACTCGAACACCCGCAGCTCCACGGCGGCGTGGTCGACCTGCCTGCCGTCGCGGACGACAGCGCGCTACGACGCCTGACGGCCGTGCTCGCCGAACCCTCCGGAGAGGACCAGCTGGCCGTCCGGCCCGCCGGTACGCTCGTACGCCGACTCGTGCGCGCCGCGACCGGACGGCCGGGCGGCGACACGTACCAGCCACGCGGCACCGTGCTGGTCACCGAGGGCACCTGGGGGATGGGCGCGCGGGTCGCGCGCCGGATCGCCGACCTCGGCGCCCGGCAGCTGCTGCTCACCCACTCCCCGGGAGCCGAGGGCCGGGCTCTGCCGGAGTCCCTGGCGGAACTCTCCGCGAAGGGCGCCCAGGTGACCGTGGTCCCTTGCGACCTCGCCGACCGGACCGCCGTGGCCGCACTGCTGGCCGGCATCCCGGCGGAGCAGCCGCTGACCGCGGTGTTCCACACCGCCGGCGCCCCGCGCACCGCCACGCTGGCCGAGACGGACCCGGCGGAGTTCGCCGCCACGGTGAGCGCCGTCGCCGCGGGCGCGGCCCATCTGCACGACCTCGTGGACGCCGAGACCTTGGACGCCTTCGTTCTGTTCTCGTCGATCGCCGGCGTGTGGGGGAGTGGCGGTCAGGGCGCGTACGGCGCGGCCAACGCCTACCTCGACGCGCTCGCCGAGCACCGCCGGGGCAGCGGCCTGCCCGCGACCGCGCTCGCCTGGGGCCTGTGGGCGGACACCCCGTCCACCGCCGTCGAGGCGCCGGACCCGGCCGCCGAGCAGCTCCGCCGGGACCAGCTCCGCCGCCGCGGACTCGCCGGCATGGCACCCGAACTGGCTCTCGACGCCATGGCCGAGAGCATCGGACAGGCCGACGCGGCCTACGTCATCGCCGACGTGGACTGGGAGCTGTTCGCCCCCGCTCTTACCGCGGTCCGGCCCAGTCCGCTGATCAGCGGACTCCCCGAGGTCGACCAGGCGCTGAGCCAGGCGGACGGCGAGAGCGGGGACGGCGCCTCCGAGGCCGCGGAAACCCTGCTGCGCTCCCTGGCCGCGCTGTCCGAGCCGGAACAGGAACGTCTGCTGACCGACCTGGTCCGCACGGAGATCGCCGCCGTCCTGGGGCACTCCGGTCCCGAGGCGGTCCCCGCCACCCGAGCCCTGAAGGACCTGGGACTCGACTCCCTGGCCGCGGTGTCGCTGCGCAACCGGCTGGGCGTGGTGACCGGGCTGCGGCTCCCGGCCACGCTTGTCTTCGACCATCCCAACCCGGCCGCGGTGGCCGCCTTCCTGCGTGCGGAGGTCGCGCCGGCGGAGGCGGGCACCCCTGTCGACCAGGAGCTGGACAGGTTGCGGTCCCTGATCGCCGCGCACTCCGGCGACCGATCCGTGCGGGAGCGGATCGGCGCCCGCCTCCAGTCCCTCCTCGCGGAGCTGACCGGCCAGGACGCGGAGGTCGCCGCTGTCGCGGCGCAGCTGGATGAGGCCTCCGACGACGACATCTTCGCCTTCATCGACAGCGAGCTCGGCACCCCCTGACCCGGCGGCCAGGCAGGACACCTGCCAGACATCAGCGAGGAATCAATGAACGCCACACCTGACGAGAAAAAGCTCCGGGAGTACCTCAAGCGGGTGACCGTCGAGCTGACGGAGTCGCGCCGCCGCTTGAAGGAGTCCGAGGACAAGCGCCGCGAACCCCTCGCGATCGTGGGGATGAGCTGCCGCTATCCGGGCGGTGTGCGCTCCCCCGAGGACCTGTGGAACGTGGTCGCGTCCGGGGCGGACGTGATCGCGGGCTTCCCCACCGACCGTGGATGGGGCGAGAACCTCTACGACCCCGATCCGGACCGGACCGGCCGGACCGTCACCCGGCAGGGCGGATTCCTGTACGACGCCGCGGAGTTCGACGCCGAGTTCTTCGGTGTCTCGCCGCGTGAGGCGCTGGCGATGGACCCGCAGCAGCGGTTCTTCCTGGAAGTCGCATGGGAGGCGCTGGAACGGGCGGGTGTCGACCCCCTCACCCTGCGCGGCAGCCGCACCGGCGTCTACGCGGGCTGCGTCACCGACGACTACCAACTCCTGCTCCAGCAGGCGCCCGGCGAGATCGAGGGCTACAAGATGACGGGTGCCGCACGCAGCGTGCTGTCGGGCCGGGTCTCCTACACCCTGGGCCTGGAGGGCCCGGCCGTGACGGTGGACACGGCCTGCTCCTCCTCGCTGGTGGCGCTCGACCTGGCGGCGCAGGCGTTGCGGCGGGACGACTGCTCGATGGCGCTGGTGGGCGGTGTGACGATCCTTGCCACACCGACCGAGTTCGTGAACTTCAGCCGGCAGCGGGGCTTCTCCCCGGACGGTCGGTGCAGGGCGTTCGCGGCGTCGGCGGATGGTACGGGGTGGGCCGAGGGTGTGGGTGTGCTGGTGGTGGAGCGGTTGTCCGACGCGCGGCGGCTGGGGCATCGGGTGCTGGCGGTGGTGCGGGGCAGCGCGGTCAATCAGGACGGTGCGTCCAATGGTCTGACGGCGCCGAACGGTCCGTCGCAGCAGCGGGTGATCCAGCGGGCTTTGGTGGGTGCGGGTTTGGCGGCGCGGGAGGTTGACGCGGTCGAGGCGCATGGGACGGGGACGCGGCTGGGTGATCCGATCGAGGCGCAGGCGCTGCTGGCCGTCTATGGGCAGGGGCGTGAGGGTGAGCCGCTGTATCTGGGGTCGGTCAAGTCGAACATCGGCCACGCCCTGGGCGCCGCCGGCATGGCCGGTGTGATCAAGATGGTGATGGCGATGCGGCACGGTGTGCTGCCGCGCACCTTGCATGTGGACGAGCCGTCCCCGTTGGTGGACTGGGAGTCGGGTGCGGTGGAACTGCTCACCGAGCAGCGGGGGTGGCCCGACACCGGCCGGCCCCGTCGCTGCGCGGTGTCCGCGTTCGGCATGAGCGGGACCAACGCGCATGTCGTCCTCGAACAGGCCCCCGCCGAAGACCCCGCCGCGGCACCGGAGCAGCGGACCGGGGGAAGCACACCGGCAGGCGGAAGCACACCGGCGGGGGAAAGCACACCGGCCGGGTTGCCGATACCGGTCTCGGCGCGCAGCCGGGACGCCCTGCGGGCCCAGGCCGCCCGGCTCGCCGGCCACCTGTCCGCGCGCCCCGCGGACGACCTCGCCGACATCGGCCATTCCCTTCTCACGACCCGCGCGATGCTCGACCACCGGGCCGTCGTCCTCGGCGGCGACCGCGAGTCCGTGACGGCCGGTCTGACGGCCCTCGCGACCGGCGAGAACCACGCCCGGGTGGTCAGCGGGACCGCGCGGGACCACGGCCGGACGGTCTTCGTCTTCCCGGGCCAGGGCTCCCAGTGGGAAGGCATGGCCGCCGGACTCCTCGACAGCGCACCCGTCTTCGCCGACCGTCTGCGCGAGTGCGCGAGGGCCGTCGGCGCCCACGTCGACTGGGACGTGGAGGACGTCCTGCGCGAGCGGGACGGCGCCCCCTCACTGGACCGCATCGAGGTGGTCCAGCCGGTGCTGTTCTCGGTGATGGTGTCCCTGGCCGAACTGTGGCGCTCCCACGGTGTGGAGCCGGACGCGGTCGTCGGCCACTCCCAGGGCGAGATCGCGGCGGCCGTCGTTTCCGGGGCCCTGACCCTCGAGGACGCGGCCCGGCTCATCGTCGTGCGCTCGCAGCTCTTCGCCGACGAACTCGTGGGCCGGGGCGCGGTCGCCTCGGTCGCGGCCTCGCGGGCCGAAGTGGAGCCGCGGCTCCGGCCGTACGGCGACGCACTGTCGATCGCCGGCATCAACAGTCCGAGCCTGGTCACGGTGGCGGGCGAACCCGAGGCGCTGGCGGACCTGGTCGCCACTCTCGTCGCGGAGGGCGTACGGGCCCGGGTCATCCCCGCCACGGTCGCCTCGCACTGCTCCCAGGTCGACCGCCTCCGGGGCCGCATCGCCGGACTGCTGGAGTTCGTACGCCCCCGGGCCGGGCGTGTCCCGCTGTACTCCACGGTCACCGGGGAAGTGCTCGACGGCACCGAACTGACCGCCGACTACTGGTTCGAGAACTGCCGGCGCCCCGTCAGCTTCGAACCGGTGGTGCGCAAGCTCCTCTCCGACGGATTCGATGTCTTCGTCGAGTCGAGCGCCCACCCGGTGCTCGCACTCGGTGTGGAGGAGACCGCCGAGGACGCCGACGCCGACATCACCTTCACCGGGACACTGCGCCGGGACCACGGCGGTCTGGAGCGCTTCTACGCCTCGCTCGCCGAACTGCACGTACGAGGTGTCCCCGTCGACTGGACCGGCGCCTTCACCGGCAGCACGGCCCGCCGGGTGGAGTTGCCGACGTACGCGTTCCAGCGCCGCAGGTACTGGGTGGAGCCCGCCGCGGAACAGCACCCCACCTCCACCGACGCCATCGAGGCCGCGTTCTGGGAGACCGTGCGCCGCGAGGACCTGGAGTCCCTCGCCGTCACGCTCGGCGTGGACAGGGGGCCGCTCGGCGCGGTGCTGCCCGCCCTCGCGTCCTGGTGGCGGGACAACCGCCAGGACCCGGAGTTGGACTCCCTGCGCTACAAAGCCGTCTGGCAGCCCGTCGGCGACCCCCTGCCGACGGCACTGGCCGGCACCTGGCTGGTCGCGGTACCCGCCACCACCGCGGACACGCCGCTCGCCCGGGACGTCGTACGGTCGCTGGAAGACGGCGGAGCCCGCCCCCGCACGGTCGTCGTCGCACCCGGCACCGACCGCGCGGACCTCGCCGCCCGGCTGCGCGAGGCGGCCGGCGACGAGCCGCCCGCCGGCGTGCTGTCCCTGCTGCCGCTGGACGGCGCGGCCGACGAGTCGCACCCCGCGCTGCCGCATGGCCTGGCCGGCACCCTGCTGCTCCTGCAGGCCGTGTCCGACGCGGGCTTCGACCGCCGCGTGTGGTCGCTGACCCGCGGTGCCGTCGCCACCGGCACCGCCGACCGCGTCGAGGACCCTGTGCAGGCCCAGGTCTGGGGACTGGGCGAGGTCGCGCTGCTGGAGGTGCCCCACCTGTGGGCCGGTGTCGTCGATCTGCCGGAGGCACCCTCGGAGCGGGACCTGCGCCGGCTGACCGGGGTTCTCGCCGGAGCGGGGGAGGAGAGCCGGCTGGCGCTGCGGCCTCACGGGCTCTTCGCCCGCAGGCTGGTACGTGCCCCGCGCAGCGGTGACGGCGCCATCTCCGCCGGTCTGCCGACACGGGGCACCGTCCTGATCACGGCGGGCACCCACGGACCCGGCGCGCACCTGGCCCGCCTACTCGCCGAGGCCGGCGCCGAGCACCTGCTGCTGACCGTGGCGCCGGAGGCATCCGCCGTCGCCACCGAGCAACTCGTCGCCGGGCTCCATGCCTCGGGCGCCCGAGTGACCGTGTCGACCGCCGACCCGGCCGACCGCGACGCCCTGGCCGGCCTGCTGGCGGACCTGCCGGACGAGGCCCCGCTCACCGCCGTCTTCCACACCGCCGGCCTGCTGGAGGAAGAGGCGCTCGGCACGCTCACCTCCGCCCGGCTGGAGGCCGTACTGCGCACCAAGGCGCTCGGCGCGCGTCATCTCCACGAGGTGACGCGCACTCTGGACCTGTCGGCGTTCGTCCTGTTCTCCTCGGTCACCACAGCCCTCGGCGGCGGTCTCGGACTCGCCGCGTACGCGGCGGCCAACGCCTACCTGGATGCGCTGGCCGAGCACCGCAGGGCACACGGCCTGACCGCGACCTCGCTGGCCTGGGGGGTGTGGGACGAGGAACCCGCCGAGGCCGAGGCGGCAGCCGCCGCGCGGACCCGGCGCGAACGGCTGACCCGGCGGGGACTGCCGCCGATCGACCCGCAGCGGGCGCTGGCCGCGCTGCGCCAGGCACTCGACGAGGACGCCTCGGCCCTGGTCCTCGCCGAGGTCGACTGGAACACCTATCTGCGGGTGCTGTCCGCGGGCGGCCCCGGGCCCCTGCTCGGCTCCATCCCCGAGGTCGGGCGGGCCGTGCGGGGCGCGGGTTCCGCGGACGCGGACCGGGCCAGGGCGACAGTCCTGGCGAAGCTGCGGGAGGCGGACCCGGCCGAGCGTCTCACCCTGCTGCTCGACACGGTGCGGGCCGAGATCGCCGAGCTCCTCGGGCACGACGACCCGCAGGCCGTCGACGCCCATCGTGACTTCCTCGAACTCGGTATGGACTCCGTGGGTGCCGTCGCCCTGCGCAACCGCCTGGACGCCGTACTGCGGCGCAAGCTGCCCGCCCGGGTCGTCCTGGACCGGCGCACCCCGGACGCCCTGGCCCGTTTCCTGCGGGACGAACTCGTCCGCGAAGACGACCCGAGGGATACGGCGGACGATCTGGCGGAGCAGTACGTGCGCGCCGCCGCCGAAGGCCACGCCGACACGCTGCACGACCGGATCGCCGGGGCGGCGAGCGGCCGTCCGTCCTTCGAGGTCCCCGGGCCCGCCGATGTCCCCGACTCGGTGGTTGTCGCCACCGGCAGCCGCCGGCCCTCGCTGATCTGCTTCCCCACCGTCCTCGCCACCTCCGGTCCGCACCAGTTCGCGCGGTTCGGCGCCCCCTTCAGTGGTGACCGGGACGTCTCGGCGCTCTCGCTGCCCGGCTTCGCCGAAGGCGCCCGCCTGCCGGCGACCCTCGACGCGATCACCGGCGCGGCGGCCGAAGCGGTGATTCGCCGCGCGGACGGCGCCCCGTTCGCCCTCGTCGGCTACTCGTCCGGCGGTCTCCTCGCCCACGCCGTCACGGCACGACTGGAGGCCGAGGGCGTCTTCCCCAAGGCGCTGGTCCTCCTCGACACCTTCCTGCCCGACAGCGAAGCGCTCGCGGAGATCGGACCGGCACTGATGGCGCGCATGGCGGAGCGACTCGGGGAGTTCGCGCCCCTGAGCAGCGACCGCATCACCGCCATGGGCCGCTACCTGGAGCTCCTCTCCGGACGGCAGCCGGCCGACGTCAAGGCGCCCGTCCTGCTCGTGCGGCCCGCCGAGCCCGTGCCCGGTGCCCCCCGACCGCCTGACGGCGGCGGACAGTCCACCTGGCAATGGCGCCACGACGCGATCGAGGTGCCGGGCGACCACTTCTCGATGATCGAGGAGAACGCCGCGACCACCGCGCGGACCGTCCGCACCTGGCTCGACAGCACGTTCCCCGCGGTGTCCGCGAACACCGACCAGGCAAAGGAGAAGTCGGCATGAGGCGGAGCCCCGTCCTGATCGTGGGCGCCGGACCGGTCGGGCTGGCCCTCGCGTGCGCGCTGTGGCAGCGCGGCATCGAGGCGCGCGTCGTGGAGGCCCAGACCGAGCCGCACACCGGATCCCGGGCCGTCCAGCTCCACCCGCCCACCCTGGGTGTCCTCCGGGAGATCGGCATCCTCGACGAGGCCGAGCGGGAGGGGCTGCGCATCCGCTCGACGAGCTACCACCTGGCCGGCGGCCGCACCCTGCGCGTGGCGCTCGGCACGGAGAACGAGCCCCTGATGCTGCCCCAGGAGAACACCAGCCGCTTGCTGGAGGGCGCTCTGGAGCGGGCGGGTGGCCGGGTGGAGCGATCCTTCCGCGTGACCGACGTGGCCACCACCGGGGGCGTCGTCACCGTGAAGGCCGAGACACCGCACGGCCCGGAGGTGATCGAGGCGGACTGGCTCGTCGCTGCCGACGGAGTGCGGAGCACTGTCCGGGAGCAGCTGGGCATCGACTTCGCCGGCTCCCCCGTGGCCACGGGTTTCCTGCTCGCGGAGGGCAGGATCGACGGCGCGTTCGAACGGGACGCCGTCCACTACTTCCTGGGCCGTAACGGCTCGGTCGTCTTCGCCGCCATGCCCGGTGACCGCATCCGGGTCTCCGGCGCGGTCCCGGACAGCCATCCGGTCACACCCGAGGGCGTGCAGCGGCTCCTGGACGAACGCGGCCCGGGCGACATCACGATCGACGACCTCGACATGGTGAACCGGTTCACCAGCCAGGAGCGGATCGCATCGGTCCTGCACACCGGGCGGTGCTTCCTGGTGGGAGACGCGGCCCACACGCACTCACCCCTCGGCGGCCAGGGGCTCAACCTCGGGCTCCAGGACGCCCACAACCTGGCGTGGAAGCTGGCAGGTGTCATCAACAGGGAGCTGGATCCGCGGATTCTCGACACCTATGAACCCGAGCGGCGCCGAGCCGCCGAGCAGATCGTCCGTGCCACCCACCAGTTCCTGAAGGTCTTCACCCTCGGCCCCGCCGCGGCCCGGGTACGCAACACGGTGTGGAGCGCCCTCGAGGCGACGGGCCTGCTCCGCCGCTGGTTCGTGCCACTGCTGGCCGGGTGGCGCGTCCACTACCCGGACACGCTGTCCGAGCGGCCGCCGCACGCGGAACGGAAGGCGAACCGGCTCGTGGCCGCCCGGCCGGGCCGACTGCCCGAGGCCGGTCGGCGGGCTCCGCACTGGGTGCCGCCCGCCGCGGTGGACGGTCCCCCCGGATTCCGGCTGCTGACGTTCGGTCCGGCCGACGACGGGGCGGACCGGCGCGGCCGGGCGTTCGCGGGAGCGTCGGCCGTGCCGCTCCGCCACGACCACATGCTTCGGCGATCCCCGGGCTTCCTGCTCCTACGGCCCGACGGCTACGTGGCCGCCTCGGGCACCAGCCCCGCCGAAATCGCCGATGCCGGGCGCCTGTTGGCCCGCATCGCGCTGTCGGACCCGTCCACGGCCGCAGGCCGCGAAGGAGATTGGCCATGCTGACCCATGAGCGCCTGGCAGAACTGATCGAACTGAAGTCGCTGACCCGCCGGGGTCCCGACCCGCAAGCGACCGAGCGTCAGCATGCCAAGGGCAAGCTGACCGCCCACGAACGTATCGAACTGCTTCTGGACGACGGCACGTTCCAGGAGATCGAGACCCTGCGGCGGCACCGGTCGACCGCGTTCGGTATGGAGCGGCGCCGACCGCACTCGGACGGAGTGGTCACCGGATGGGGGGAGGTGCACGGACGCACGGTGTTCGTGTACGCGCACGACTTCCGCGTCTTCGGCGGCGCGCTGGGCGAGGCCCACGCCGCCAAGATCCACAAGCTCATGGATCTCGCCGAGGCCGCGGGGGCACCACTGGTGTCCCTCAACGACGGTGCCGGCGCGCGCATCCAGGAAGGCGTCACCGCACTGGCCGGGTACGGCGGTATCTTCCGGCGCAACACCCGCAACTCGGGAGTGATCCCGCAGATCAGCGTGATGCTCGGACCCTGCGCGGGCGGTGCGGCTTATTCGCCCGCACTCACCGACTTCGTCTTCATGGTCCGCGAGACCTCGCAGATGTTCATCACCGGACCCGATGTCGTGCAGGCGGTGACCGGTGAACAGGTTTCCATGAACGGTCTGGGTGGCGCCGACGTCCACGGCGGTACCTCCGGCGTCGCCGGTTTCGTCCACGACGACGAGGAGAGCTGCCTGGAGGAGGTCCGGTACCTGCTCTCGCTGCTGCCGCAGAACAACCGGGAGCTGCCGCCGGTCGAGTCCAGCGCCGACCCGGCCGACCGCTCCAACGACTCCTTGCTGCACATGGTCCCCAGCGACCCGAACCAGGCGTACGACATGCGCGAGGTGATCCAGGAGGTCGTCGACAACGGCGAGTTCTTCGAGGTTCACGAGCTGTGGGCGACGAACATCGTCTGCGCGCTGGCACGGCTGGACGGACATGTGGTCGGTATCGTCGCCAACCAGCCGGCTTCCGTGGCCGGGGTCCTGGACATTTACGCGTCGGAGAAGGCGGCACGCTTCGTCTCCATGTGCGACGCCTTCAACATCCCGCTGGTCACTCTGGTCGACGTGCCCGGGTTCCTGCCCGGCGTCGACCAGGAGCACAAGGGCATCATCCGGCACGGAGCGAAACTGCTGTACGCGTACTGCAACGCCACCGTGCCCCGGGTGCAGCTGATCGTGCGCAAGGCCTACGGCGGCGCCTACATCGTCATGGACTCCCGTTCGATCGGTGCGGACATCTCTCTCGCGTGGCCCGGCAACGAGATCGCGGTGATGGGCGCCGAGGGTGCCGCCAACGTGATCTACCGGCGGGAGATCGCGTCCGCGGACGACCCCGAGAGCCTGCGCAGGCAGAAGATCAAGGAGTACCGGACGGAGCTGATGCATCCGTACTACGCGGCCGAGCGTGGCCTGGTCGACGACGTGATCGACCCGCGCGACACCCGGCACGTACTGATCCGCTCGCTGGACATGCTCCGCTCCAAGCATGCCGACCTCCCGTCCCGCAAGCACGGCAACCCCCCGACGTAAGGGCGAGGGGGGACGAGAAGTCCCCCCCTCGCCCCGTTCACACGGCGGGGGCCTGCGGAGGGGCGCCGGTCACCTCGATCTCGGCGACATCGTCGTAGAACGATATGTACCCCTTGATCTCGGGGGCCGCGTCGATCGGATCGAGGTAGGACCACGCCACGTCCGGGTGGCCCTGCGCCGTTTCGCCGTTCCCCTCGTCCCCGCGGAACGACCAGTACGAGGCCTCGCCCTTGTAGGGGCAGGTGGTGCGGGTGGCCGAGGGCTCGAAGAGCTTCAGGTCCACGTCCTCCGGCGGAAGGTAGTAGCGCACCGGTAATCCGGTCTCGTAGACCAGTACGGGCCGGTTCGACGAGGAGACCTGGCGGCCGTCGATGCGCACTTTCACCGCCTGCGTACCGCGGGCGACCACCACGCGGTGGTCGGGCTGTGCTGTGGGCATGGGATTCTCCCGGGTCTCAGCAGGCGTCGGTGATGGCCTTGTAGTCGGCGTCGGACAGCTGGATGAAGGTGCTCCGGATGTTCTCCTCCAGGTGCCCGACCGACGAGGTGCCGGGGATCGGGAGAAGGGCCGGCGAGTGGCGCAGCAGCCAGGCGAGGGCGAGCTGTCCCGGGGTGGCGTCGTGGTCCTTGAGCACCGCCTCCAGTGGGCTGCCGGGCCCCGCCAGCTGCCCCATGGCGAGGGGGAACCAGGGGATGAAGGCGAGGCCGTGCTGCTCGGCGTAGCGCAGCACGTCCTCCGACTTGCGCTCGGCGACGTTGTAGAGGTTCTGCACCGAGACGATCGGGGCGATCGTCCTGGCCTTCTCCACCTCCTCCACCGTCACCTCGGACAGCCCGATGTGCCGGACCTTGCCCTCGGTGCGCAGTTCGGCCAGCTCGCCGACCTGGTCCTCGAGCGGCACCGCGGGGTCGATGCGGTGCAACTGGAGCAGGTCGATGGTTTCCAGGCCGAGGTGACGCAGGTTCAGCTCGGTCTGCTGACGCAGGTACTCGGGGCGTCCCACCGGGCGCCAGTCGTCGGGGCCGGGGCGGGTGAGACCGACCTTGGTGGCGATGACCAGGCCGTCGGCATAGGGGTGCAGCGCATCCCTGATGATCCGGTCGCTGGTGAACGGGCCGTACGCGTCGGCCGTGTCGATGAAGTTCACGCCCAGCTCCACGGCGCGGCGGACCACGCGGACCGCCTCGGCGGGGTCGGCCGGCTCGCCCCAGAAGCCGGGACCGGTGAGTCGCATGGCCCCGTATCCCAGCCGGTTGACGGTCAGATCATCCCCGAGCTGGAGGGTGCCGCCCGCGGCGGCGGGGGTGGCGGTGGGATCTGTGCTCATCGGCGTAAGCCTTTCGGCAGGACTGTCGCGGACAGTCATGGGTGCGAGCGATCGCTCTCTGAGCAGCGTTCACTAAGTACACCCAGTGTGTCAATTGACTGCCGTGGAAACCCAGAGAGGCGTCATTTTGTTTCAACACTGCTAAGATGCAGAGCATGGGACAGGTGACTCAGAGCCGGAGGACGCGTCTTCGCGAGGCCACGACGGCGGAAATCAAAGCCACAGCTCTCAAGCACATGGCCACCAGTGGGACAGCCGCGATCTCACTGCGTGCCATCGCCCGTGAGATGGGGATGACCGCCGGTGCGATCTACAGCTACTTCGACACTCGGGACAACCTCGTCAGCGTGCTGATCGCGGACGTCTACAGCGGCCTCGCCTCCCTCCTGGAGGAGGCCATCGAGGAGTGCCCCAAGGACGACGCGACCGCGCAGGTGATGGCGTTCGGCCGGGTCTACCGCAACTGGGCCGTCACCAACCCGGAGGAGTTCCGGCTGGTGTACGGCGACGCGGTGCCCGACTACCAGCCGCCGGAGGGCGGTGCGGCGGCGGAGGCGGAGCACCGCTCCTGCGCGGTGCTCACCGGGATCGTCGCAGCCGCCTGGCCCACGGCCCAGCACCTGTACATCGGCAGTGACCACAGCTGGTCGGACTTCGCCCCCGAGTTCGCCGAGCTGATCCGCGAGTCGTTCCCCGAACTCCCACCGACGGCGGTGGCCCTCTCCCTGCGGGTCTGGGGCCGCATGCACGGCCTTGTCTCCCTCGAGGTCTACGGCCACCTGAACCCTCAGGTGCGCGACCCGGAGAAGCTGTACCGTGCCGAACTGGTCGACCTGTCCAGGTCGTTGGGACACGTCGCGGTCGGCGACCCGCAGAGCGTCGGCGCGAGCTGACCCGGCGGGCGGCCCGGGCCGCGCCGCCCGCGCGACGCGACGTGGGCCGTCTCGCGCCGGGTCAGGCCTCGCTGTGGAGCCGGGGCAACCCTTCGGCCAGCCAGCGGGTGCTGATCCCGGCGTAATCGGGTTCGGTGACCATGCCGAGCCGTCGCCAGTGGTCGGCGAGACGATGCCGGGCCGAGGCGCAGTACACGTCCGCCAGCCGCTGACCGTCCTGCTCGCCACTGTCGCCGGACTGCTCGGTGCCGGCCCTGGCGAGGACCGCGTACATCGCGAACAGTTCCGCCGCGACACGGCCGAGCATGATCACTGTGTGCTCCTGGTCGAAGAGATCCTCCAGCCGGGGATGACTCCGGGTCAGTTCACGGCAGACCGTGTGGAACCGCAGCACCTGCTCCCGTACCGCCGCCAGATGAGTCCCGTTCGGCCCGGACAGGCGCTCCCCGTCCGGGTGTTCCGCGCCGAGGCCGTGGGTGCGGGCCCCGAACTCGTCCCCGGCCCTCGTGGCGAACCAGGTCAGCAGGCGCCGAGCGGCCTGGCTGTCCAACTGGAAGTCCACGTTGCCGGCGATGCGCAGTCCGCGGGCGTCCCTGAGCCCGCGTTCCAGCGGCACCGGGACCGCGCCGCGCCGCAGCTTGCTCGGCAGCGTCTCGATGCCCTCCGCGCCGTAGAGGGAGACCGTCCGGTCCACGATCCGCCAGCAGGTCCGCACCGCCAGGTTCTTGGCCGTCAGCCTCTCGAACCAGCGGTCCTGCGGCCCCGAGCCGAGCAGACTCCACTGGACGACGCTCTCCATGGCGTACACCTCGGCCAGGGTCTCGCCGAGCATCCGCTGGATCTCGTCGTACTCGCTCAGCGCCCGGCCGTTGATCCTGCGCCGGGTGACGAACTCGCCGGACCAGCGACGGCACAGCTTGGCGATGGCCACAGCCGGAGCCGCCGTGAAGTACAGCTGGCCGATGAGGACGGCCGAGGCCATCCGGTCGGGGAAACGCGCGTCCTCCGGATCGCCGCGCACCACGTACTCGGCCGGCACCTCCACGCCGTCGAAGCGCAGTGCTCCGTTGGGCAGGCCCCGGCTGCCCGTGAACTCGATGTGCGAGGTCACCTCGAAGCCCGCGGCGGACGTGTCCACGAAGCAGACGCACAACCTCCGCCCGTCCTCGGTGTGTTCGGTCGCCGCGACCGGCAGCAGGTTCGCCACCGGACCATGGCCCGTGAACACCTTCTCGCCCCTGAGGACGTAGACCGAGCCGTCGGCGGAAAGGGCGGCGGTCGTGCCGGGCCAGGCGTTGTTCTGGCCGGCGGGCTCGGTCAGCGCGAAGCCCGAGACCGCTCCGTCGGAGAGCCGCTTGGCGACGAACTCCCGCAGCGGACCCGGCGGCAGCGCGGGAAACAGCGCGGGCGCGCCGACGCCCGACTGGATCGCGAGCATCTGGCCCGCGGGCACGCAGTATCCGGCGGCGTGCTCGATGGCACGGAAGGCGTCGTACGCCGACAGCTCCAGGCCGCCTGTCTCCACGCCCAGGCGCAGCTTCAGGTACCCGCTCGCGCGCAGGTCGTCGAGGAACCCCTCCGGCAGCGTGCCGGTGAGGTCCACCTGGTCGGGGTCGAGCCGGTCGCGCAGGAACGCCGTCAGCCCGGCCACGACGGCGTCGCTCTCCGCCCGTTCCGCGGCGCCGCGCACCGGGTACCGGAACAGGTCCGGGCCGAGCCGTCCCGAGTAGAGGGCGTCGACGAAGCTCGGGGCGGTGGTGATCACGCGTCCTCCGCGAGGACCAGCTCCACGGGTACGTCCAGCAGCACGGTGTGCTTGTTGTTGGGTGCCCACGTCTCCGGCGCCGTCAGCCTGATCTCCTCGACCCTGTCGAGCAGGGCCTCCAGTGCCAGCTGGATCTCGAGCCGGCCGAAGGCGTCGCCGAGACAGTAGTGCACGCCGTGACCGAAGGAGAGGTGCGGATTGGGATCGCGCCGGATGTCGAAACGGTCAGGGTCCGGGAACACCGTCTCGTCGCGATTGGCGGCCGGCCACCAGAGTGTCACCTTCTCGCCGGCCCGCATGCGCCGACCGTGCAGTTCCACATCCCGGGTGAGGGTGCGCCGGTTGTAGGGATTCGCCGGAAGCCAGCGCAGGACCTCCTCGACCGCGGTGGGCAGTAGTGACCGGTCCTTCCGCAGCTCCCGCCACTGGTCGGGATTCCGGGCGAAAGCCAGCAGGCCTCCCGCGATGGTGTTGCGGGGCTGCTCGAAACCGCTGACCAGCATCACGCTCGCATTGGCCTCCCGCTCGGTTTCGGTGAGGGGCGGCTGGCCGGAGTCCAGGGGAAGTTCTCCGCTCGCGAGCACCGTGCCCAGATCGTCGGCCGGGTGCGCGCGTTTCGTTTCGAGCAGTGCGGTGAAATAACCACGCAGGTTCGCGTAGACGGCCCGCGACTCGTCGTCCACCGTTCCGCTCCTGCGGTGGGTGAATCCGAGTACCGTGTGCACCCATTCCGTGAGCTTCTGCCAGTCCTCGCGCGGCACACCGAGCAGCAGTGCCACGGAGCGCAGCGAGAAGGGCTCCGAGAAGTCGTCGACGAGGTTGCCGGTACCGCGCCCGGCCAGGTCGTCGGCGAGGGCGGCGGCGACGGCCCGCAGTTCGGGCTCCAGCGCGGACACCGCCCGGCCGACGGCCGGGCCGAGCAGATGCTTGAAGACCTCGTGCCGGGGGTTGTCCATCATGGCGAGCACGGTGCCCGTGAGGCCGCCGCCGAGAGGCAGGTCCTCCAGGTGTGACCCGCCTCCGGCCCGGCCGCCCCCGCCCTGCGAGGAGTAGACCGGGTCCACCGACGCGGCCGCGATGTCGGCGTGCCGGGTCAGCACCCAGAAACCCTCGCCGTCCGGCAGTGTGCCGGCGGGGTGGAACAGCGCGGGTGCTTCACGCCGGAGCCTGGCGAACAGATCGTACGGAATTCCCTCGGCGAATCTCGATTGATCTGTCAGGTCGAATCCCCCCAGGACCTCCGGGTATTCCGTGGCCGCTCCCGTGCGGCTTCCCTTTTCCATTCGGAGCCTCCTGTCGGCGAGTGTCAAAATGCAGTATCAATAAAATATCGGTACGGAATTCTGTGCGGTATTCTGTGAATTTCTCGGCGAAGCTATCGAAAGCTCACCCCTATTGCCAACCCCAGATTTATCCTGGTCACCCCCTACCCTCCCGGCCTCGTGAGAGGGGTTGGCTGTAGGGGGTGACAGTCATTAATTTCCAGATCCCAGGAACACGACTCTCAGTGAAGTGGGATGTGGATATGAGCGAGGCGGCGACGGCCAAAATCCCCGACGTCATCACGTACGACCCGGAAGTCGCTCGGCAGACGCTTCCCTTCGATCCGTTCGACCCTGATTTCCATGCCGATCCGTTTCCGTACTACCAAAAGATCCGAGAGCGGTCCGGCGCGGCCTTTCGCACCGCGGGCGGGGTCGTGGCCGTGTTCGGCTACGAGGAGGCCGCGGCGGTCATGAAGGACCAGCGGTTCGGCTGGGGAGTCAACCCGATGGTGGCCGACCAGTTCGTGGAGAACCCCGCGAGCGGCGAGTCCGGTCGCATCCTCATGTTCATGGACCCGCCGGACCACACGCGAATCCGCGGCCTGGTGTCCAAGGCGTTCACGCCGAAGATGATGAACCTGCTGCGCCCGAAGGCCGCTCGGTACGCGCGGGAGCTGCTGGCCAAGGCGGTCGAGGAGAGCCCCGACGGGCGTGTGGATCTGCAGGAGGTGCTGTCCCGTCCGCTGCCGGCCAAGGTCCTCGGCGACATGATGGACATCCCTGAGCACTACCACCCACTCTTCTTCGCCAACACGATGGAGAGCGGCCGGGGCCTTGACCCGGGCTTCACGCTCACCGACGACCAGAAGGCGGGCCGCAACGCCGCGCGTGACGTCTTCATCAACGCGGGCATCGAGTTGGTCGCCGCCCGGCGCGCGGAGCCGGGCGACGACCTGATCAGCGAGCTGACCAGGGCCGAGCAGGAGGGCGACCGGCTGTCCGAGTGGGAGCTGGCCATGCTCCTGATGAACCTGCTGGCAGCGGGATTCGGCGCGACGGCCGCCATGATCGGCAACCAGGTGTACCACCTGCTCAGTCACCCGGAGCAGGTCGAGTGGCTGCGCTCGCATCCGGACCATGTGCCCTCGGCGGTCGAGGAACTGCTGCGCTACGACAGCACCCTGGCCATGGTGACGCGCACGGCTCTGGAGGACGCCGAGGTGGCAGGCATCCCGGTGCGGGCCGGCGAGTACGTCGTCGTGATGACGGCCGCCGCCAACCGTGACCCGGCCGCCTTCGACGACCCCGAGCGGCTGGACGTCAGCCGCACCCAGAGCCGCAACCTCGGGTTCGGGCACGGCATTCACTTCTGTGTCGCCGCTCCGGTCGCACGCATGATCGCGCAGGAGGCGCTGGCCGCCCTGCTCGAGTACGACGTGAGCCTCGGCGACGAGCCGGTCGAGCGGTGGCCCGGCGTCTCCCTCAGGGTGATCGGCAAGCTGCCGATCGTCATCGCCCCCTCCGTCTCCGCCTGAACCCTCGCAGGTCCTCGGCCCCGGCTCGCGCCTGCGACCGGGGCCGATCGCCGTTCCCTTGACAGTCAATGGCGTGTCAGTAATATCTAGAGTGCTAACTTTGAACACCGCTCAGCAATCGAACGACATGCAGAGATCGGTCTGCCGTTCTCGTTCTTGCATGCGCTCACTCACCCCTCACCCCCGTTTCGCCGGCCGACCCGCGGCCGGGGCGATCCTTAGAAGGGCTCACATCCAGTGGAACGTTCCGTAAGTTCGCATCAGCGGTCGGGCTTGAGGCTCGCGCTCCTGGCGTTAGCCCAGTTCATCATCGCCGTCGACTACAACATCGTCTTCGTGGCGCTGCCGGACATCGGGGAGGCCCTCGACTTCTCGCCGCAGACCCTGCAGTGGGTCGTCAGCTCCTACGCGGTCGCCTTCGGCGGGTTCCTGCTCTTCGGCGGTCGCGCCGCCGACCGTCTGGGCGCCCGGCGCGTCTTCGTCACCGCGCTCGTCCTCTTCGGCGTCTCCGCCCTGGTCGGCGGTCTCGCCAACTCGGCGGAGCTGCTGGTCGCGGCCCGCGCCGTGCAGGGTCTGGGCGGTGCGCTGCTCTTCCCGTCGACGCTCACCCTGATCGTCACCAGCTTCGACGAGGGACCGGCTCGTAACCGGGCCCTCGCGGTCTGGGGTGCCACCGGCAGCGGCGGTCTCGCCGCGGGCGCGCTGCTCGGCGGTGTGCTCACCCAGAGCCTCGGCTGGGAATGGGTCTTCTTCTTCATGGTGCCGCTGGCCGCCGTCGCGCTGCTCGGCGTGCCCAGCCTGCTCGCTCCCGACGCCCCGCGGACCGGACCTCGCCAGGGCTTCGACGTCCCGGGCGCCCTGGTGGTCACCGTCGGTGCCACGCTCGTGGTCTTCGGTCTGGTCAGCGGCCCCGAGTCCGGCTGGACCACCCCCCGCGTGCTCGGCTCGCTGATCGTGGGTCTGCTGCTGATCGCCTCCTTCTTCGCCATCGAGGCCAGGACCAGCGCCCCGCTGGCGCCACTGCGGATGTTCGGCAACCGCAGCCTCATCACCTCGATGATGGTGGCGTTCCTGCACATGAGCGCCCTGAGCGGCGGCTACTACCTGTTCACCACCTACATCCAGAACATCCTGGACTACAACGCGCTGCAGGCCGGCCTGGCCTTCCTGCCGCTGGGTGTGCTGGCGATGCTGGCCGGCGGCAAGATCGCCGCCTCCATGCTGAACAAGACGGGTCTGCGCGGGACGCTCTCGCTCGGCATGCTCATCTACGGCATCGGCATGGCCGCCATGGCGTTCGGCATGGTCACCGGCGGCAGCTACTGGGCGGTGCTCCCCGGAGTCGCCATCTACGGCTTCGGCGGCGGACTCGCCTTCACCTCGATCTTCGCCACCGCCGGTGCCGGGGTCGACGCGGCCGAGCAGGGCGTGGCCTCGGCGCTCGCCTCCACCGCCCAGCAGATCGGTGCCGCCGTCGGTCTGGCCGTCATCCTGGTGATCGCCAACTCCGGCCTCGACCTGTCCGCCGGTGCGCCGGCCCCGAGTGACGCCGACGTCGTCGACGGTCTCCGCATGGCGGGCTGGGTCACCGCGGCGGCCGCGCTGCTCGGTGCCCTGGCCGCCCTGAACCTGAAGAAGCCTCCCGCCCAGCAGGCGGCCGTACCGGCCGTGCAGGAGTCCGACGCGCCCGTCGCCCGCTGACGCGGCGACGACACCACGAGGTGCCGCCCAGGACACCTCGTCACCGACCCGGGATCCGTGGCCGTGAATCCCCCACACCGGCCACGGGTCCCGGCGCCCTTGTGCTCACGTGCCGCTGAAAGGCCGTTCCCGCCTGCGCCGCAGACGGGAACGGCCCAGAGCCGTAACAGGGGTGGAACAGGGGTTGCGTCACAAGCCCGACGGGTCGGATCGACAGGGGGGACCCGCCCGCGGACAGGGGTTCCGGGCTGCTTCAGGAACGCCCTACGCTGCGGCCGTGAACATGACGACTGGGAACACGAGCGACTGGCTGCGCCGATTCACCCCACTTCCAGGCAGCTCGGCGACACTGGTCTGCTTTCCGCACGCAGGAGGTGCGGCGAGCTCTTTCGCCCCGCTTTCCCGGGGGCTCGCTCCCGAGGTGGAAGTGGTCGCGGTCCAGTACCCGGGCCGCCAGGACAGGCGTCAGGATCCCCCCGCCCGGAGCGTTGAGGAGCTGGCGGACGCGGTGTTCGAGGCACTCGGCCCCGAACTGCCGCCTGACTGCGCGTTCTTCGGCCACAGCATGGGCGCGGTCGTCGCCTTCGAGGTGGCCCGCCGCTACGAGCGGCAGCCGGACACGGCCGGCCCGGTACGGCTCTTCGCGTCGGCCCGCCGGGCACCCTCCCGGCGCCGGGACGACCAGGTCCATCTGCGCGGTGACGCCGGGATCATCGCGGAGCTGCGGCGCCTGAGCGGCACCGACCAGGAAATCCTCGCGGACGAGGAGCTGATGGCCATGCTCCTCCCCGCGCTGCGGGCCGACTACAGGGCGATCGAGACGTACCGCCTCGCACCGCGGGACGCCCGGATCGGCTGCCCGATCACCGTGCTGGTCGGCGACGTGGATCCGGTGACCACGATCGAGGACGCGACGGCGTGGCGGGCCCATTCCACGAGCGACGTCGACGTTCGCGTCCTTCCGGGCGGCCACTTCTACCTCGACGGACAGTCCGACGCGGTGACCCGCGTGATCCGCGGGGCTCTCACGCCCTTCCGCGCCGGCCCCGGCCGAGCCTGAACGCCGCTTCGGTGCGGGCCTGGAGCGGCAGTCTCCAGGCCGGCACCGCCACCGCCGTACGGGAACGCATGGTCCCGCTGTGGTCGGCGCGCCCTTGCCAAGCCCGTGTCAGGAGGCGCGGCGGGCGGTGTCGCCTCCGTGCAGGGCGAGCGTGAGATCGCTCCGCCGCTTGATCCCCAGCTTCCGGTACACCCGGGTGAGGTGCTGTTCGACGGTGCTCACCGTGACGTAGAGCTTGGCCGCTATCTGCCGGTTGCTGTGACCGCGTACCGCCAGCGCCACCACCCGCATCTCCGCGTCGCTCAGTATGCCGACCAGCTCGTCGCTCCCGCCCACCACGGTGGGCGGCCGCTGTCCGGACGGTGCCTCCGCGACCGTGCGGGCCGGCAACTGGACACCGCATTCCTCGGCGAGCTGGCGAGCCCGCAACAGGGCCATCCGACCCTTGCTGTACTGGCCCGCCTCCTGGCGGCACCGGCCGATCTCGTGGAGCGTGTGCGCGAGAACCACCGGGTTGCCGCACTGTTGCGCCGCCTCCAGCGCATGACCGAGCAGCTTGCCGCGCTCCTCCGTGGACACGGTCGAGGCGAGGACCCGCAGGGTCACCGCGCGTACCTGGTGCTGGCCCTGGCGCACCAACCCCAGTTGCTCCGTGGCCAGTTCACGCGCCCGCGCGGTGTCGCCGCGCAGCACATGCACCAGGGCGGCGTCGGTCCTCCACGGCAGCACCGCCGGAACGTCCATGTGCCAGCGTCCGGCCAGCTCGCCGGCCGCGAGGAAGTCGTCCAGGGCCGCCTGCGACTGCCCGTTGCCCAGGAGGGCACGGCCACGGGCGAGCAGGTAGCGCAGGCCCAGCGGAGTCTGGAACATCGCCTCCGGGATCGCCGTCTGAAGCTGGGTGAGGGCGGCGCCGTACGTGCCCAGGAGGGTGTGGGCCTCGATCGCGACACTCAGCGGCAGGCCGATCATGACCCCCCAGCTCGCGGTGGGGATCTCGGCCAGGGCGGCCTCGGCGCGGCGCGCGGCCTCGGCGGGGTTGCCGCGATTCAGAGCGAGCCTGGCCCCCAGACTTGCGAAGAGCGCATGCCAAGCGGGGGCGCGCTGCTTCTCGGTGGCCGAGACGAGCGTGTCGATCCACCGCTCGGCCGACGCGTGGCGCCCGTTGATGAGCAGGATGTCGATCGCGGCGGCGAGGATCGGCACGTTCTCGTCGGTCAACTGGTGGCTGACCAGGGTCTGTTCCGCGGTCAGGGTCGACTGCGGGTTGGGGCCGTCACGCAGCACGCCGACCAGCTCGCACAGGACCTGACTGCGCGAGGACGCCCACCGCGGACCGCCCTCCCCGGGGACCGGGGCACCGGCGCCGTCGCCGTACGCCGTCGCCGGGTACAGCAGGCCGAGCGTGGCGCGACGGGTCTGCAGGTGCGCGGACGCCTCCATGTCCTGCCTCTGCCAGGCGTGCCGCTCCATCCGCTCCAGCGCGTCGAGTGCCGCCTCGGGACGGCCGAACCAGACCAGGGCGTCGACCGGGGCCGAGACGTGCCGTCCCGACAGGTGACCCTCCCGCGCCGCTTCCACGAGCGAGGGGATACGGCGGGCCGCGGTGCGCGGATCGGCTCGCCACTCGGTACGGAAGAGCATCGCGGTCGTGGTGGCGCGGTGCTGTTCGCTCCGGCCGTACTGGTGGGCGGTGGCCAGGCAGTTCAGCGCGAGAGTCGTGTCACCGGTGGCGAGACCCTCCTCGGCCGCCTCCAGCAGCACGCCCGCCGCGCAGTCGTTGTCGATCCGGCTGGCGGCGACCAGGTGGCGGGCGACCGCGGTCACCGGACCGCCGTTCTTGAAGAGAAGGGTTCCGGTCCTCGTGTGCAGGGCGGCGCGCTCCTCGGCGGTCATCTCGTACATGACGGCCGCGCGCGCACGCGGATGGCGCCAGGCGCCGTCCGCGAGGAAACCGGTCTCTTCCAGGACGCCGAGTGTCAGGGAGAGATACTGCGGGTCCACATCCGACAGCCGGGACAACAGCGGGGTGTACAGCGGGTCGTCCAGGACGGCCAACTGCCGCGCGACGGTGCGCACATACGGATCGCAACGGTAGAGGCAGTCGAGGACGGCCTGCTCGAAACGGGGGCCGGCGTGCAGCGCGAACGGTTCTCCCCGCGCGGCGGTGTCCTCGATCAGCCTGCGCACCAGCAGGGGGTTGCCTCCGGTGATGGCGAGGCAGTCGTCGGCGAGGTGCGAGGCCGCCGCTTCGCCGAACTGCGTGGCCAGCAGGGCGCGCACCCCGCCCCGGGACAGGGGAGGCAGCAGCACCCGGTGGGACAGTGGCTCCGGCGGGAGCTCCGCGTTCAGCAGGACGCTGGCGGACTGCGGGGACGGATGCTCGCTGAGGACGAGCAGCAGCGGGGTCGTACGCCGCCGGCGTACCAGGGTGGACAGGCACAGCAGGGACGGGGCATCCGCGTACTGCACGTCGTCGACGCTGATCAGCAGGGGCTGCGAGAGTTCCACGAGATCGTGGAGGACCGTGCCCATCTGGTGGAACAGTCGCGGGGGTATGGTCCCCGGCTGGTGGGGCGTCGCCGTGCCACCCGAGCCGATGGCCATGGCCTGGCCCAGCAGGCCGGACACACGGGTGGCGAAGTGCTGGGGCAGCTCGATCGCCTGGAACAGCTGGGACAGAACGCCGAACGGGACGGGCTGCTCGGCACGGGAGGCCGTCGCGGCGACATGGGTCACCCCCAGGCGCTGGGCATGTGCGGCGAACACGTCCAGAAGTTCGGTCTTTCCGTGGCCGGCGGCCCCGCTCACGACGACCAGGCGGGTGTTGCCCCGGCGAGAGTCCTGCAGGAGCCGGTGGAGGAGGGACAACTGCCCCTCACGCTCGTGCAGTTCCGTGTCTCTCGGGGGCAGGTTGTCGATACCCTCCAAGTCGGCTAACGCTGCGATTGCAGGCATTTCCTTCGACTCCCCTTCGTATTGATTTGTTCACGTGTATGGGGCCGGGGGTGCCGAGCGGTGTTCGCGTTCTCTGGAGCGGAACCAGTAAATACTGGCCGCCCGCCTTCAGGCAATGACGTGTTTAGCGGAGTGGCCGACTCCAATTCCGATTGGGGGTTTTGTGGGTGAGTGCGGCTGACTGGAGGTCCGGTTAACCGCTAAACGTGACCTAAGTCATACCCCCGGCGGAGTCGGCCGACGTTAGGCTCATGCCCCGCGATCTGCGCTCGGGGGTGTGCAGCTGTCGTGGCGGAATGTGTCATTCTCTGAGGTGATCGACCCAGGTTCGGAGATGTTTTTCGATAATGTTACGTGAATTTGAAAAACGCGTGAAATTTCCTGCCCGGCTGCCGAATATTCTCGAATGTCGGTAATTCGCTCACCGCCCCGGCCCGGACAGCCGGGCGGCAACGACAGCGACGCTCTTGAGCGAGGCGACGGTGGCGCGGAGCTGCTCGGCCGGGCCGACCCGCTGGAGAACCGCTGATCCCGGCAGGGTCGGCTCAGTTCATCTGCCAAGCGCCGCCGCAATAGTCCAGCTCCGCGACACACGAACCACGGGCACCTCGGTCGGTATCAGCGCTCACGACCACCTCCCGTCTCGGATCTTCTTGTCGACGTGCTTCCGTGCCGCATCCTCTCCCGGTGGCCGTACGTCGCGGCGCAGCGGAAATTGGCGGCGTCGTCCGTGTTGCCGTGGCCCGTATAGCGAGGGACGGAGGGCCAGCGGCACAGCGGACGGGTGAGATCCCCGTTGCGGCCCAGCAGGGTCTCCGGGGCCTCGCCCTTCTCGACCCATGCCACCAGGGCGGCGAGCGGATCGACCGGAGCGGCGCCGGGGCCGAGATCGCAGTGAGCGACACCGGGTGCCATGAACAGCCGAGCGAACCGCTCGGTACGCCGCGGTCCGCCCGACTCGGCTGCCACGCGCCGGAAGTAGTCGATCGTGCCCTGCGGGAAGATCAGCTCGTCGGCCCAGCCGTGCCAGAGGATCAGCTTTCCGCCCCCGTCCCGGAAGGCGCCGAGGTCGGGATCGTCGGTGCCGAGGATGTCGTGGTACTCGGCCCGGGACTGCTCGAACCAGTCCGCGAAGTCCGCTGTGCCGACCGTGCGCCAGTCGAAGTCCGGGTCCTTGGCCAGCCAGTACCTGAACCAGTCGGCCGCGATCGGGAACGGCGTGGCAGCCCCGGTGGAGTTGCTGCCGGCGAGCCCGATGAAGGAAGCGCCCGGTGTCAGGCCGTACCAGAGGAACGAGCCGTCCTGGCCACGCGGTCCCTGCCAGATCTTCTCGACGACGGCCGCGTCCTCGGCGGTGACGGTGCCGCAGGCCGTCTTCATGCCGATCAGCCGCGACGGGTCGAAGCGGCAGGCCAGGGGATCGACGATTCCGTCCCGCACCCCGTCGTCGCCGTCGCAGGCCGCGACGACCGCCCTGCCCAGCGCCTCGAAGACGCAGGGGCTGATGACATGGCCGCGCTCCCGCATCACGATCTGCGGCCACAACGCCGCGGGGACGAACCGGTCCCAGTTGACGGCGGGCGCCGCGGAGAGGATGCCGTCGTAGTCCTCGGGGTGGCGCTGGGCCTCCATCAGGCCCTGCCGGCCGCCGGTGGAGCAGCCGTTCCAGTACGAGTAGGCGGGGGCCTGGCCGTAGTACGCCTCGGTCACCGCCTTGCCCTTGACGGTCATCTCGTGGAGCGAGCGGCGGGCGAAGTCGGTGACGAGGTTCTGTCGCATCCCGGCCGGCGACCACGCCCACGCGCCGGACAGGGCGGACGCGGTGTGGCCCGTGTCGGTGGACGCCGCGGCGTAGCCCGCCTCGGCCGCGCTGTCGGGCGGGGTGAGCACGCCGACGTAGCCGGCGCCTCCGACCCCCTGGAACCGTCCGTTCCAGTCGTACACCGGCAGGGAGACCGCGACGGTGACGCTCTCGGGAACCGTCAGGCGCACCCGGCAGATGCCGTCTTCTTCCTCGGCCCCGGTGACGCGAGTGCCGTCGGTGAAGGTCAGCTCGGTCAGGCTCACGCAGGGTCTCGCCGGTGCGAAGGAGGCCGTGGAGGTTGTCCGGCTTGCCGGGGACACGGCCGTCAGGCCGATCGACAGGACCAGGCCGCAGAGGAAGGCCCACCGGAATCGGCGGGCGGAGCGGAGGGAACCGGCCTGGGACGTCGGGGAGTTCATCGCCTCTGCTTCCTCTTGTCGTTGTGTCCTTGCGGAAGTCCGCGGTGGAACTCCGGTCCATGATGCGGCCCTTCCGCATCACCGTCGCCACGCAGGCCAGGTGCAGACCAGGGCCTGGCCGTACGATGCCGGTGTGGAAGAGCTCCTGCACCCCCGAAGCGACAGCGTCCGGCGATTTCTCCGCCGCTGGTACGGCATGTCCGATGAATCAGCGGAACCCGCCTTCCCGCAATTCGCGGACGTCCCCCGCGAACTGGCCGAATGGCACAAAGCGGCTTCTTCGACCGGAATGCGGGTCACGTTCCAGGATCATGCGGTGAAACCGGCCGACCTGAAAAGGGAAGCCGACGGAATGCTGGTTTTCTGGATCGAGAACCAGCACGGCTACTACTGGGCCGTGGATCCGGAATCGACGGACCGGCAGGTTTTCGACCGCACGAACACCTCCGACACATGGAGGCCCACCGGCGAGAACCTCGAGCGGTTCCTGCTGCACCGCACCGTGCACGAGGCTCTGCTGGGAACGGAGGTGAAGTTCTCCGCCGTGGTGCCGACCGAGGTGCTCGAATCCGGAGCGTTGAACGGGTTCTCGGCCCTTCCCTTCGCCCCCTTGGTCAACGAGTCTTCGTCGACCCGTTGGCTGTGCGGTGGCGACGCCCTGGCCAGGATCGCCCCGCCGCCGGCCGGCTACGCCCCGCCGGGCCAGGAAAGCTGGATGCTCACCATCGCCGCCGCGCCCGGCGCTGACCTCCGGAGGTACCGCTCCGGCCTGGAACCCCACGTTCTTGAAAGGCCACGCCGCGAGGAACGGCCCGACGAGTCGATCCCGGCGCCCCCCTTCTGAAACCCTCGATCCGCGCCGAGAAACACGTCTGCCGGTGGAGCGTCCACACGCCCCACCGGCAGACCGGTCCCGCTAGCTCACTGAGGGATCACCTGCGGTTCCCGCGGAAGTGGGTCGTCCCCCCTCCGACGACGGTGACCCAGAGATCCGAGCCATGGGGCAGGGCGTCCTCGATGTTGATTCCTCCGTAGTCGAAGCGTCCGTCGCAGTAGCCGCAGACGCCGCCAGGGTGATTGATGTACACGTGGCCCTGCCGGATGTTGTTCAGCCGCATGTAGGCCGCGGCCTGCATCTCGACGTGGTGGCGGTTCTCCTCTGTCATGCCCGGAATGGTCCGCCAGTCGACGACGCCGTTGGTGTCACGAGCCGCGTTGCTGTCCTGGCTGAGGAACCCGCCGGAGTCCGGTCCACTGCCCAGCGGAATCTGCTCGACCTGGGTGTCCAGCACTCCCGAGGTCTGGCGCGTCTGCTCGGAGGTCCAGACTTCGCACGCCTGTCCGCTGGTGTTGTGGTTGAGGACCGAGGTCCCCGCCGCCACCACGTAGAACGTGTGGAGATCGCCGACCGTGAGGTTGTGGACGGTCGCTCGCTGTGCCGTCCAGCGCTGGATCGCAGCGATCTGGACGTACGTGCCGGCGCTCGTCTGCAGCCACTGGCCCGACTTCAGGTCGGTGGCGGCGATCCACTCGCCGAGCTCGGGGACCCAGAACGGGTGGCCGTCGGTCGCGGTGACCTGGGCCGTCTTCGTGCCCTTCGCGCCGTCGGTGTCGATGGTGACCCTGACGAGGTGCTTGAGGCCCTGGCCCCTGATCTCGGCCGTGACCGTCTCGATCCGGGTCTCGCCCGTCCTCGGGTCGGTCGCGACGATCTTGTCGCCCGTTCTGACCTGCTCGATCGGCTTGGTGGAGCCGTCGGCCATCAGGACCTTCGTGCCGGGCACGAAGCTGTTGCAGCCGCCGCCTCCGTCGGTCCTGCCCGAGCCACCGCTGCCGCTGGATCCACCGTTGTTGCGCGAGGAACCGCCGGAGCTGCCACCGGGCTTGGAACCGCCGCCCTTGCCGCCCCCTCCGGAGCCCTTGCTGGTGGACACCTTCGGGGCCGCCTTGGCCTGGGCCTGCTTCTGGACGGCGTTGCCGGTCTTCTTCGTCTGGGCGACCGCCTTGTCGGCCGTTCTCCTGGCCTGTTCGGCGGCTTTCTTCTTCGCTCTCTGCGCGGCCTCCTTCTTGGCCTTCTCGATCGCCAGCTTCTTGGCTCTCAAGGCCGCCGCCTCGGCCGCCTTGGCGGCCTTGAGCACGGCCTCGGCCGCCTTCTTGGCGGTCTTGAACGCCTGGATGGCGTCGATGGTGCGGTTGATCGCCTTCAGGACCGACGGGATCTTGCCCAGCTTCGTCCAGGGAATGGCGTCCAGGATGATGCTGCCGCACGACCACATGTCACCGCCGAAGCAGGCCATGGCGTCGTTGATGCCGATGAAGTCCTTCAGCGTCTCCCAGGCCACGGCCAGGATCACCGAGGTCAGGGACTTGCCCATGGTGGATTGTGCCTGCGCGACCTGGGCGGCCGACAGACCCGCACCCACGAGGGCCGCGGCCCGCTCGGAGGCGGTCAGGTTGATCGCCAGACCGGTCGGGTCGGAATGCGTGACCGGGTTGTTGTGCGCGTAGGCGTAACCGTTGGACTGCAGCGGGTCGTTCAGGTCCACGATCGGGTCCGCGGACAGGAAGCGTCCCACCACCGGGTCGTAGAGCCGGGCGCCCAGCGGCTGGAAGCCGGAGGCGTCGTCCCGGGTCTGGCCCGTGAAGCCCCTGTGGCTCTGGAGGTTCACGCCGGCGACGTCGGCGCCCCGCTGATTGCCGAACGGGTCCTGCTTGCGGATCCGGACGGGCATACCGGTGCCGAGGACGACCTCCGTGTACACGCTGGCCTGGTGGTCCATGGTCTGTGCGACCAGGGACTCCGACCCGGTTCCGTTGGCGTAGCGCATGACCGCGCCACCGGGCGAGGAGTAGGTGCGCTCGGTACGGACCAGGACGCCGCCCGACTGGACGGTGACCTGGGCGTCGCCCAGATTCAGCGTGGCCTGCTTGCCCTGGATGGTGAGGAGCCGTTGGCCCGTGGGCCCGTAGATGTGCCGGGTGTCGGACTGCGGCAGCCACTGCTGGGCGGCCTGGGCCGCGTCACAGGTGGCCAGGACGATCGGCGTGGAGTTCACGTTCGCCGCGCCCTGCACCGCGAGGCACAGGTTGGAGTCGGCGTGCGTCAGCTGACCGGCCGCGTTCCGCTTCAGGTGCTGTGCGGCGGTGCCGTTGCACTTCTGCAGCTGGACCGCGGAGCCCGCGGCGTTCGCGGCCGGCTGGAGGCACCAGTTGTCGTAGACCTCCAGGGTGCCCAGGTTGGAGCTGGGCTGCGGAGCCGACGTCGTGCCGGGGACCGGGTCGAAGTGCCAGCTCTGCGCCACCGTGGAGTTGCACTGGTACAGCTGGATCGGCTGGCCCGCGGTGGCGAGCCCGGACTTGAGGTCGAGGCACTTCTGGCCGAGACCCACATACGGGGTCTTGCCACCGGTGCCCTGACCGGTGACGCGCTCCACCTGGCCGTCGTAGGTCCAGGTCAGGTCCTGCTTGTCACCGTTCTCGACCGAGGTGATCGTCCTGGTCTCGCCGGTCAGCTCGTACAGACGCGTGGCCTCGGCCGTCACCTGAGCGCCGGTGGGCGTCTTGTAGGCCTTCGACACCTTGGTCAGCGTGTGCGGCTGGTCCTTGGCGGCGTTCTTGCCGTACGCATACGTGGAGACGGCGTTCTTGGTGGTGTCACCGCCGAGGTCGTTCTCGGTCAGTCTGGTGCGGTTGCCGAGCAGGTCGTAGTCGTACTCCTGCCAGTAGCCGGCGCCGTCCTTGCCCGCGGCGACACGGAGGGTGCCGTCGGCGTTCTTGTTCAGCGAGCCGTCCGGGTTCCGCGGGTTGACACAGGAGGTCTGGTCCTTGGAGGTCCAGGCGGCCTTCAGCTGACCCAGCGGGTCATAGTTGAAGCACTGCCGCTCCTCGATCCCGACGGACTTCTCCTGGATCGAGGTGACGTTGCCGGCCGGGTCGTAGGTGTAGGCCCGGTTCGACACCAGGTTGCCGCCGACCAGACTCGCGGTGTTCTGCTCGCGGTAGACCTGCTGGTCCTTGAGCTCACCGCTGCTCTCGTCGAACGCGTTCTGCGTCCAGACCCGGTAGGGCTGGGCGCCCAGGGTCGAGCGGAGCAGCTGGCCCTGCGGGTCGTACACGGTCTCCGAGCCGTACCAGTCCTTGCCGGAGACGGAGAGCGGCTTGCCGTCCTTGTTGTAGCGGACGACCAGCTTCTCCTCCGCGAACTTTCCGATCTTCGGAAGGGTGCTCTCCTCCAGCACTCCGGTGTCCGAGTAGGAGTAGTTGTAGGTGTAGTCCTTCTCCAGACCCCACGCGGCGGCGATGGAGTCCGGCAGGGACAGCGTGGTCGAGGTCGGCTGGTAGTCCTTCGTGTAGCCGTTGACCTTCTGCGTGTACGCCAGGCCGTCCGTGTAGCGGGTGGCGTGGGCGGGCATGCCCTTGCCGCCGGCGACGAGGTCGTACGCGTAGTCCGCGAGGACCGTGCCGTTGGCGTCGCCGAGACGCTGCTGCTTCGGCCGGGACAGTTCGTCGTAGCCGTTCCAGACCGTCACACCGCGGGCATTGGCCGAGGTCAGCATCCGGTCCCGGTTGTCGTACGTGATACGGGTGGTGCCCGAGTCCGGGTCGGTGGAGGTGTCCATCCGGCCGCGGTGGTCGAACGTCCAGGACCACGGGTGTGCCGTGTCCGCGGAGTTGACCGCCTTCACCAGCCTGCCGTGGTTGTTGTACTCGTAGGCCATCGAGACCCGGCCGCCCGGGGCCGCCGGGTTGAAGGTGTCCACCCGGGCCGTGCGGCCCAGCGCGTCGGTGTAGACGCGGTAGGACGAGGCGCCCTGCGGGTTGACGACCTTCGACCAGTCCTCGCCGTACTCGTACTTGGTGGCCCGGTCCTCGTACGCCTTTGAGGACGACTCCTGGGAGATCGGGTCGATCCACTTGAGGTACGGCGTCTCCTGCGTCACGCGGCCGAGACCGTCGTAGGTGTAGCGCGTGATGTTGGGGACGGTGACGTCCGAGACCGGGATGAACAGCTCGCCCGGCTTGGCCTCGTCGGTCAGATAGGCGTTGTTCGTCTGGTAGACCTCGCCGGACGTGTTGTACAGCGTGTCCGTGATCAGCCAGCCGGCGTCATTGCCGGCTTCCTCCTGCGTCTGCCGCTCACGGCCGAGGCCGTCGTAGAGCGTGACAGAGGTCTCGACCCGGTTGTCGTAGCCCCGCGCGTAGCTGGTGACGTACGGAGGCTTGCGGATCTTGATGTTCGGGTCGGTCGGGTCGGTCTCCTCCACGGGGATCGTGTAGACCGCGCGGAAGTCCGGCACCGAGGAGGCCGAGGGGGTGCGACCCGGGGCCCACGCCTCGGAGAGCCGGCCCAGCGGGTCGTACTTCGCCTCGCTGACCAGGTCGTTGGCGTCGGTCGTCTTCAGCGAGACCGAGCGGCCCGGCTCCAGTTCCTGGATCTGTCTGTGCCCGAGCACATTGGTCGTGGTGACCTTGAAGACCTGGCCCGTGGCCGGACCTTCGGACTCGTAGGCGATCGTCGAGGACTTCGGGATCGGCTTGGCCAGCTGGTCCGGGTCGGTCTGCCGGACGACCCGGCCGATCTCGTCGAAGCCGGTGGTTCCGTCGGTCTGGAACCCGGTGCCGGTGCCGTTCAGCGACCACGACTCGGTGGCCAGACCGCGGGTCGAGGCCGACAGCGGCGTGCCGTACTCGGTGCCGTCGTACGCGGTCCGGGTGGCCCCGCTCAGCGTCGTGAGGTCGCTCCAGTTCGCGGCCGCGCAGGTCGTCGGCGAGACGAGGACCTGCTTGCTCAGACCGATCAGGTTCTTGTCGGTCCGGTGCACGTACTCGGACTTGGTGCAGGACTCGTCACCGGTCTTGTTCGCCGCGGTGTCGCCCAGGGACTCCACCAGCGTCGGCAGACCGTACGTCGGGTCGTACGTCGTCGTCGTCCGCACCGAGCGCACCGTGCGCGTGTCGTCGGAGTTGGTGCCCGACGACTTGGTGTACGCGGTCTCCTCGGGCTCCGTGACCCGCCAGGCCCGCAGCGGGGTCAGGCCGTCGTCGCGGTTGCGTCTGGCGAGTTCGGTGGCCTCGGGCTTGGTGACGGAGCGGGTCAGCCAGTCGGAGTCGGCCTTGGTGGAGTCGACGTAGCTGAGCTCCTCGGCTATCCGGCCGGCGAACGGCTCCTCGTCCTTGGCGATCTCGGCGCCCGTGATGTCCTTCACGGACACGGTGTCGCCGAGGCCCCGGAAGAAGCGGGTGACGGCCTTGGAGCGCTGGTTGGCGGTGTCCGGGGTGCCGTCCTGGTTGACCGGGCCGGTCAGGACCGTGGTCTGCTCGACGCCCGCGAACTGCGAGTAGGTGCGCTGGGACTTCTTGGTGAACTCGGCCTCGGCGAGCTTCCAGGCCGGGTTCTTGTACTGGTACTCGGTCCTGGTGGTGAAGTTGCCGTCGATGTTCGGCAGTTCCTCGACGGTGTCCACGACGTACTTGTGGAACCAGTCGATGTCCTCGACCTCGGGGTCGGGGTTCCAGAACGACGGGTAGCAGAGCCGGTTGTTCGTCTTGAGCTGCGCCTGCAGCCGGGCCATGGCCGCGGCCCGGGTCTCGCCGGGCTGCTGGTCGAGCAGGGGCAGGTCACCGGTGAGGCAGTCGCCGTCGATCTTCTTGTAGTTGACGACGGTCTCACCGCCGTACTCGTTGACGACGCGGCCGATACGCAGCCGGGAGAAGCCGGGGCGCGAGGTGTGGACCGCCTTGACGCGGTTCGGCATGTCCTCGGCGTTGGGCTCGAACCGCACCGTGTTGAGCGTGACGCTCGCGTCGGTGGAGCCGTTGCGGGCGTAGCCGGTGCGCTGGACGGACTCCAGCCACAGGGCGGTGTTCGGGCCGGTCAGCAGCTTGGCGAAGCTCTGCTTCAGCTGGTACTCGTCGACGACCTGACGGGCGGCGGTGTCGGTGCGCCGCTGGGCCGAGGTCGTGATCTTGTCGAGGCGCTTACGGGTCCAGAAGGACGGCCCGGCGTTCCAGCACTTCTTGCCGGACTCGCAGCGCAGGTCGGCCGGGGTGTCGAACCAGGGCCGGTAGTTACGCGGGTCCTTGGACTTGAAGTTGTCCTCGGAGCAGGTGACCTCGGCGACGGTGTAGCAGCGCTCCTTGACGGTGAAGCCGACCCGCGCCGGGGCGGCCACCGTGTAGATGCTCTCGCTCCGCTGGCCGTAGTCGATGTGGTCGAGCCAGCCGTCGCGGTCGTAGACGACCGGGTCCTTGAAGTTGAAGTTGCGGGCGTAGTAGTTCTGGTCCTTGTTCCACCACAGCGACATGGCGTTGCCGTGGACGTCCTCGACGTAGTCGAGACCCCAGCGCCAGCCCTGCGTGCAGTGGGAGTTGGTCCAGTCGGTGGTCGTCGGACCCTGGTAGCAGTCCTCGCCCGAGTGGTTGCCGTAGACCGGGACGGTGAGCACCGAGCCGGTGGTCGGGTCGTCGGCGGCGGCGCCGTGGTCGGACCACTTCGGCAGCCTGTTCTTGCCGAAGTGGTACTTGGTGCCGTCCTTGGTGGTGACGACCCAGTACTCACCGTCCCTGGCGCCGTTGCCGGTGGCCTCGCCCTTGACCAGCTGGACGGTGGAGCCGTCGCCGTTGGCCGTGAACCACTTGCCGGTGGGCTTGCCTTCGGCGTCCAGCGGGCCCTTGGTCGCGTCGAAGACCAGCTCGGTGGTCGTACCGCCGAGCGAGAGGGTGGCGTTCTCCGAGCCCCAGCAGAGGTCCGCGGTGCGGTGGGTGGAGTTGTTGGAGCCCGCCTTCTTGGAGTCCTGGCGGCAGTTGGCGTACGTACGCGTGACAGCGCCCGCGTTGTAGTCCCAGCCGTCGCCGATCCAGGAGGCCTGGTTGTTCGTGGACGACGTGCGGCCGTCGACGGACTGCGAGGAGTACGACAGGCCGACCTTCGGCATCAGTCCGCCGGCGGTCTCCGGGGTCTGCACCTGGTACGAGTAGGTGAAGGCGCCCGAGGACGAGCCCGACGACCAGGAACCGGAGGACAGCAGCGGTGAGGCCGTGAAGTCACCGGACGCCGACGAGCCGGTGTCGAGGGCACCGATGGCGGCTCCGTCGTTCGCCGCGACCACGGGCTGGACGCCGTCCCGGAAAGCGGCCTGCGTCGCCTTGGAGGAGGACACGAAGCCCTCGCCGACGAGGCTGGAGACCGGGATGGTGCCGCCGAGGATCTTGCGTGTCGGGGCGTTCCTGGCCGCGGTGGACCTGGTGGGCGCGTCCTTGGCGGCCACGGTCCGTACCGTGCTGCGCAGCCGCTGGAAGTTCGCCTTGCCGTTCTTGACGTCCTTGTCCCCCTGGGAGACGGACATCGTGGTGATACCGCCGCCGTCGGCGCAGTCGCCCTCGGTCGGGGCGGAGTAGACGCACTCGGGCAGCACCATCAGACCGAAGCGGTCTGCGGCCTGCGGTCCGTAGAGGTCGGCGAAGCCGGTGGTGTCGATGCTGATCGCCACTTCGGCGGCCGGGTCGACGGTGGCCGGCGGGGTGAGCTTCATGACGATGCCGGAGACGCCCGCGTCCTGCGAGGTCGTCTGCGGGGCCACGCCCACGGTCCAGTTGCCGGCGAGACCGGCCGGGTCACCGCCCGCCGGTACACCGATGGCGACCGGCAGGTTGTTGCTGACCGGCTTGGTGGTGCCGGGTGCGTCACCGGTGGAGAGGGTGGCGCTGCCGGTACCGGAGGTCCAGGGCGCGACGGCGGCGGGGGTGTACGGGTCGACCGGGTTCTCCGGTGCCAGCGTCAGGGTCTTGTCGGCGGCCTCGTCGCCCTCGACCTCGGTGGCCTTCGGCAGGTCCGGAAGGTCGACCTCGGCGATCGACTTCTCGCGGCTCATGCCGGGGTCGGGGACGGCCATGGCCTCCCCGCCGAGGCTGGTGACCATCAGCGTCGAGGACAGCAGAAGAACGGTCGCCGTGCGGCTCAGCCGCCGGCGCCTTCGTTGTGAATGTGTCAGGGCTGGGCGTCCATGCCTCAGCCATGACAGCGGACCTGAAGCACGCATACGCGTGGCCCCCCACCTGGCAATTCGTTCAACGGACGAGGTGCGCGAACACCACAAAACACACGTCTGACTCAGACGCGTGCGTGCGCACTCTCCGCCATGCCCCCCACACAATTCAAGATCGACCGCGGGCCCGAACTTCTGTGAAAGTGATCTGAGTCACAGCGTGAAACCGGCCAGATCGTCCTGACGGTGATCTAGCGGGCGGGTCGGACAAGTCGCTTGATCATGATGAATATGGCCTGCTAAAAGCCCTAAACCGGCCCTACTTGACACTCCGTCACGCCTACCTCATATGTTCATAACAAACGCTTAACTAATTCATACATAGACGTGATACGGCGAATGTGTGATCGTATCCGCGCCTTCTGCCCCACGGCCTGCCGAACGGGGCTGTCTGTGCTGCCCTCAATCCGCTTGGTTCCCACGGGAGTAGACCGCCGTGACCGCGCCGCCCCGATATCTCAGCCCCTTCGTGCGCACGCGCACCCGGCTGTCCCTGACCCTCGGCCTCGTCCTGGCCGCCCTGACCGCAGCCCTGCTGCCCTGGTGGCACCCCGCCGACTCCACCCCGGCGAAGGCCGACGGCACCACCGGCACCACCGACGCCGCCCCCGCCTCCACGGGGCCGCGCGACGAGGCCGCCGCGGTGGCCCAGGCCCGGCGCACCGGCAAGCAGGTGCTCGTCGACACGGCCACCACGGCCACGACGCTGACCTGGGCACTGCCGGGCGGCAACCTGAAGAGCCGGATCACGGCCACCCCGGCCCGGGCGAGGAACGCCAAGGGCGAGTGGGCACCGATCGACAACACCCTCAAGCGAACGGCCAACACGCCCAAGGGCCTTGGTATCGCCCCCGGGAACCCGGCCGTCCCGGTGCGCTTCGCGAGCGGCACCGCTCGAAAGGCACGCGCCGACCGGTCGTTCGCCCGCGCCGGCACCCCCGGTGACACCGTGCTGGCCGAGGTCGAACTCGGCGGCCACACCGTCGCGTACACCTGGCCGGGCCCCCTGCCCGAGCCGGTGCTCGACGGACCGCGCGCCCTCTACTCGGAGGTGCTGCCCGACGTAGACCTGCTGCTCGTGGCCCGCGAAGAGGGCGGCATGGCGCAGGTACTGATCGTCAAAACCCCCGAGGCCGCGCGGAACAAGGCGCTCGCCACCGTCTCGTACGGGCTGCGCTCCGACACCGCCGTCTTCCGGCAGGACACCCGCGCCAGCCGGGTCCGGGTCCTGGACAAGGGCGGCAAGGAGATCGGCTCCATCCCGACCCCGTTCGCCTGGGACTCCAGCGGCCGTGACCCCGAACTGCCCCCGGGCACCCCGAACCGTACGGCGGTCGCCACCCCGGCCGAGGTGCTGAGACTGTCGGGCCTCACCGGTGTCGAACCCGGCGCCGAGTCCGCCGCCCTGTCCATCGGTCTGGACGGCGCGAACACCGGCACCGCCCGCCTGAAGCTCGGCTTCGCCGCCACCGGGCTCGCCACCCGCGAGGACGTCACCTACCCGCTGTTCGTCGACCCGCCGCTGAACCCCGGCTGGGACGCCTGGACGGTCGCCTACAAGCCGTATCCGAGCACAAGCTTCTTCAACGGCACCAACTTCTCCTCCGGCACCTCGGACGCCCGCGTCGGCCACGAGAGCGACACCGGCGGCACCGCCCGCTCGTTCTGGCGCATGGACTGGTCGAGCAGCATCAAGGGCGCGGAGATCAAGTCCGCGACCTTCAAGATCCTCAACAACCACTCCTGGTCCTGCACGACCCGCGAGTTCCAGCTCTGGCGTACGGGCCCGATCTCGTCCGGCACGACGTGGAACGCCCAGCCGAGCTGGTCCGACGAACTCCAGCGCAAGTCCTTCGCGCACGGCTGGTCGACCTCCTGCCCCGACGACGACGAGGCCTTCAACGTCAAGGACGCCGCCCAGTACGCCACGAACAACGGCCACTCGACGCTCACCCTCGGCATGCGGGCCACCAGCGAGTCGGACACCCAGACCTGGCGCAAGTTCAAGGCGACCTCGGCGGTCGTCGAGGCCGTCTACAACCGCAAGCCGAACGAGCCCACCGACGGTGAGACCGTCCCCGGCGGAGACTGCGTCGTCGGCGCCCCGGGCCGTACGGTCGGCAAGGGCAACCTGATCCTGAAAGCGAAGGCCACCGACCTCGACGGCAACCTGAAGGGCCTGCGCTTCCGCTTCTGGAAGAAGGACACGACCGCCCCGGCCGGCGTCCTGGCCACCAACCTCAGCAGCGGCTGGGCCTCGACGACCATCCTGGCGGCGTCCCTCGAGGACAAGGCCACCTACTTCTGGGACGTACGCGCGGAGGACTCCGACACACCCACCTCGGCGGTCTCCACCTACTTCCCGCCGGGCACCACGGCATGCGCCGTGACCATCGACGGCTCCGGCCCGCCCGCGCCGGCCGTGGCCACCGACGTATGGCTGCGGTCCACCCCGAACGGCGCCACCTGGGCGACGGTGAAGTTCGGCGAGACCGGCCCGATCACCTTCTCCTCCCCGGGCGCGAAGAGGTTCACCTGGGCCTGGGGCGGCGTCGCCCCGACCTCCATCGACGCCGACGCGAACGGCAACGCCACCGTCCCCGACCTGCGTCCGCCGAACGCCGGCCCCAACACCCTCCAGATCTACGCCTACGACAGCCTCGGCAACCCGAGCGCGCGCACGGACCACACGACGTACGTCCCCCCGAAGGAGAACGCCGACACCCCCGGCGACACGGGCGGCGACGGCACCCCCGACCTGCTCGTCATCGACGCGGCGGGTGCCCTCAAGACCTACCCGGGCCAGCCGGACGGGGAGCTCTACGCCTCACTGACCTCCTCGTACACCAGGGCCACCGACGGCACGGCGACCCTCAACCCGCCCGGCCACTGGTACGACGCGGCCTCGACGCTCGGCAACAAGGCCGCGCTGATCGCCCACTACCAGGACACCTACCCGGGCGACGGCACCACGGACCTCTTCGCCCGCACCCCCGACGGCGGCTTCTGGCTCTACCCCGGCGACGGCTACGGCTCCTTCGACGTCGCCCAGCGCATGAAGATCCGCCTTCCGTCCAACGCCCCCGCACCCTCCACCTGGATCCAGCTGAAGGCCCTCGGCGACATCACCGGCGACAAACTGCCCGACCTGGTCCTGCGCAACGCCGCGGGCCTGTGGGTCCTCTCCGGCTACACCGGCGGCAGCGTCCAGACGGCCACCCAGATGAACGCCGACGCCTGGGCCCGCCGCGACGTCGTCAACCTGGCCGACATGAACAAGGACGGCGTGGCCGACCTGCTCTGGCGCAACCTCGACAACGGCAACATGTACCTCCGGCGCGGCAAGCCGGGCACGGCCGCGGGCAGCGTGGACCTCAACTCCCTGATGCTGGCGACAAACGCGGTCAACGGGGACGAGCCCTTCGGCACGAGCTGGACGGAGGCGAACGTCAACTCGGCGATCGGAATCCCGGACCTCAGCGGGGACGGAATCCCGGACATCTGGGCTCGGTTCGCGTCGGACGGCCACATGTCGATCTATCACCCGTCCACCACGAACACGAACGGTCCGGTGAAGACGGTGATCGGGTCGGGGTGGAACGAGAAGTTGGCGTTTGGGTGAGGTGATTCCGCTCGGGCTTGGTGGGTGGGTCCCTGGTGCCGGTGTTCGGTGCGGGGACTCACCCGTTTCCGTACTCGTACTACACGTCTTCCGGTCGTGTTGCGATTTTCGCATCTGGCTCATATGGTGAACCCATGGGTGAATCTGTGACCGATCGTGTACGCAAAGTCATGGAGTCGGCTTCGGTCAACCAGGCGACGTTCGCCGAGACGATCGGCCTGACCCCCGACAAGCTGTCGAAGTCCCTCGGCGGCGTCCGCAGGTTCACGTCCCTCGATCTCGCCCGCATCGCCGAGTTCGGCAACACGACGGTCGACTGGCTTCTGACCGGCAAGGAACCACTGCGCCCCGCCGTGGCGGCCCGCGCCGGCGCACGGGCGATCGATGAGGTCGGCCGAGGAAGACTCCAGGATCTGGTCGAGAGGTTCACCACGGCACACGAGGTGATCGACCTCCTGGGCCTTTCGCCCGACCTGCCGAAACTGCCCGCGGTCCGCTCGGACCTCAAACGCTACGTCGACCAGGGCGTGGCCCTCGCGGAGGACGCGCTCGCCGGACTGGCGGCCATGGGCTCGCCCACGGTCAGCGGCTTGGACACCGCCGACCTTCTCCAGGCCATGGAGCACACCTTCGGTGTCGACGTGGCGAAGATCGGTCTGCCGGAGGGAATCGACGGGGCCGCCTGGCAGGCGGACGGGTTCCGGCTGATCATGATCGCCCGCACGGACGTACCGACGCGTCAGCGCTTCACGCTGGCCCACGAACTGGGACACATCCTGGCCAAGGACGCCCAGGACCTGCTGACGGAGACTCATCTGTCCCCGGGACACCAGAAGGACCTGACGGAAGTACGCGCCAACGTGTTCGCCGCCAACCTCCTGATGCCCCGGAGCGAGATCAGCTCGGTCGTACGGAAGGACGACCTCACGGACGAGCAACTCACCGCACTGGTCGTGCGCTTCCAGGTGTCACCCAGCGCGCTGGCGGCACGACTGGTTCAGTTGGGTGTCATTTCGGCGGAGACAGGGAACAGACTGCGCGGCCTCACAACCCAGACCTGCCACTGGCTCACCGGACAGAGCGACCTCTTCGAGGCCCGCAAGACGTGGTCGCTGGCCAGACGACTGCCCTTCCGCCCGGCGCAGTTGCTGTACGAGGCGTATCTGTCCGGCGACACCACCCTGCGCCCGCTGGCCGCGTACACAGGCGTGGACGTGGACGAGATCCGCGAGTTGCTCGAACCCGAACCGATTCCGGCGGAGGGCACGACGACCACCCCCGACGTGGGCGAAGGGGACTTGGTCTTCCAGCCATGACGCGCCACTGCTGGTTCCCCGACAACACCGTGCTGTGCAACTTTTCCGCCGTAGACCGTCTGAGCCTCCTGGAGAAGGTCCTTGACGGCCGAGGCCGTTGGACACAGGCGGTAGCGGCTGAGGCCGAACAGTCGAAACGGTACTGGCCCACACTGAGCCAAGTACTCACCGACGGATGGCTCGGCGACCCCATCGAGATCGACGACCCGGCCGAAACCGCCCTGGTGGACCGTATCCGCCGCGTCGTCTTCGCGGGGTCCCCGTCCCGGCCCCTGCAACACCTGGGCGAAGCGGAGACGATGGTGGTCATCGAGCATCGCAGCGGGTTCGAGCGCTCGGTGTGGATCACTGACGACGGCGAAGCGGGCCACTATGCGCGCCGCAAGGGCATCTGCGTCAAGAACACCGTCGACATCATGCGCGAGGCCGTCACGGACGGCCTCGTCATGGCCGACGACGGTTACCGCCTCCTCCTGGGGATGGAGCAGGCGGGACGGCATCTGCGGGGTGTTCCGCACAGGGCTGATGACTTGCTGCGCTGAGAGTGGTGGCGGGATGCGTGTAGCGGCCCCGCCGCCAGTTGCTGGTCAGTCGGTACGGCCCGTTGCCGCAGGCGCTTCGGGCTTGTCGGTGTCGGTGTCGGTGAAGAGAAGAGTGGGCTCCGCGAGGATGTCGCGCCCGACTTCACTCCTGTAGACCTCATCGCCGCTGCCGAAGCGCGCAGCGGTGTAGTCGAGGTCGAGCAGAGAGGCCGCCTGCCGGACCGAGGCCTCGTCGGGGCCTTCGACCTCGACGAAGGTGGGCAGACCCGGCCAGGTGTCGAAGTCGAAGGCGACCTCGCCGAGGTGCCATTCCTCGCGGTAGTTCTCCTGAAAGCGGACCTCCCGCAGACCGAGGCCGCGCAGAATCCGGGCCATGGCGTCCAGATCGCCGACCTCGGTTTCGATCTCCGTCGTGCCGTCGTCCCGTCGATGCGCGTGGCGTCGGTGACGTGCTTGAGCGTCAGCGTGGAACGGGCGCCCTCGTCACGCAGCCGGATCCACTGACCGGCGAGGGCGTCGCTGTCGAAGATCTTCCGGGTGAGGAGGGTACGGGGGAGGGTCTGGGTGGCGCCGAGGCCGGCGAGCTATTTCCGTTCTCCCTTGGTGTGCCGCCGCGAGGCAACCGGGCAACAGAACCCGGTGTACAGCCTGACGCGCCTGCCCTTTCCATTTTTGTAGCTGGTGCTACTCCTGTGCCGTAGTGCGGCAATATAGGTCTCCTGCCTCAAGTGCCTACCGGGTGAAGCAATGGAGGGGCGCAAGACGTCATGCAAGCCAAAGAGACCCTCTTTGCTGACCTTGTGCAGGGACGAGCCCAGCAGTTCCAGGTTCCGCTCTACCAGCGGACGTACTCCTGGACGGAGAAGCAACTGGCCCAGCTGTGGGGCGACATCCTTGAACAGGCCGAACTGCTGGAGTCCGGTGGGACGGCGAGTACACACTTCCTGGGTTCGGTCGTGCTCGCGCCCTCCCCGCAGAACGAAGCGACCTTTCCCCGCTGGCTCGTTGTCGACGGCCAGCAGCGGTTGACCACGCTATCCCTGGCGTTGGCCGCGATCCGTGATCACATCGCCGACACACAGCCGGAGGAGGCGGAGCGCATTGATGAGGAGTACCTCATCAATAAGCGCAAGTGCGGCAGCGATTACTTCCGTCTGCTGCCGACGCAGGCGGACCGTGCACAGTACGCCGCGCACATTCGCGTGGCCCAGGAGGAACAGAGCGCGGGGGACAGGGTCGCCGCCGCCTACCGCTTCTTCCGCCGCAAGCTGGTCGAAGCGCACGATCCGACAGCGTTCCAGAATGTGCTCCGCATCGAGCAGGCGATCACGTCCCGCCTCACGCTGGTGTCCGTGACCGCCGAACGCGGCGACAATGTCCACCGCATCTTCGAGTCCCTCAACAACACCGGGTTGAAGCTCAGTCAGGCCGACCTGCTGCGGAACTACCTGTTCATGCGGCTGCCGACGCTCGGCGAGCAGGTGTACGAAACGTACTGGCTGCCCATGCAGGACAGCCTGAGCAACGGCGAGCTGGAACAGCTCATGTGGCTGCAGTTGGTGCTCGACGGCGACGACCGGGTCCGCCGCCAGGATCTCTATGCCGCACAGCAGCAGCGCTTCGAGCGCCCGGAGGTGAGCGAGGCCGACATCGAGGCGTACGTCAAGGAACTCCACCGCCGCAGCGCCCACTTCCGCCGCATCGTCCGCCCCGAGAACGAACCCGATCCGCTGGTACGAGGGCATCTGACCCGGCTGCACGACTGGCAGGCGGTGGTGGCCTACCCTGCGCTGATGCTGCTGTTCGACCGCCGGGCACGCGGGGAGTCGGACGCCGCGGAGACTGCACGGGCCATGGAGTACATCGAGAGCTTCCTCGTACGCCGGACGATCTGCCGGGTGCCGCCGAACAATCTGAACAGGATCTTCCAGGCGGTCCCCGCGCAGTTCCCGCAGGGTGTTCCGGTCGCGGACGGCCTGCACCAGCTGCTCTCCGCGGAGAACCGCTTCTGGCCCGATGACGAGGAGCTGCGTACGAAGGTCCGGGAGGCGCCCTTCTACCGGTACGGCCTCCCGCATCAGCGCAGGCGGGTGTTGCAACGCCTTGAGGAGAGTTACGGGCACCCCGAGCCGGTGGACTTCGCCTCGGCGCAGCTCACCATCGAGCACGTGATGCCCCAGTCGCCGGGGCAGGACTGGATGAGAGTGCTGGAGGAGGAGGCCGCCGACGGCGAAAGTGCGGAGGACCTGCACTCCCGGCTGATCCACTCCCTCGGGAACCTCACACTGACCGCAGTGAACTCGGAGTTGTCCAACCACCCCTTCGAGAGGAAACAGGGACTGCTGCAGGGCAGCCACCTGGAGATGAACCGCCGTATCGCCGCCACTGACCGCTGGGGTGCGAAGGAGATCCTGGCCCGGGCCGACGATCTCGCCGACCGGGCGATCAGGTTGTGGCCGGCTCCGCTGCGCGGTGTCGGACGTGCCGAACGCAGCCGCGACTGGCATCTGGCCCACCAGGTTCTCGCCGCGCTTCCGCACGGCACCTGGACGTCGTACGGCGATCTTGCGGGGTTCATCGGTTCCGGGGCCCAGGCCGTGGGCAACCACCTTGCCGGTACCGCCGGTGTGGCCAACGTGTACCGGGTGCTCAACGCGGAGGGCAAGGTCGCCGACGGTTTCCGCTGGGGCTCCGAGGACCAGGGCGACGTCCGCGCGCTGCTGACGGCCGACGGCATCCACTTCACGATCAGCGGGGCCGCCGATCCCGCTCAGCGGCTCACCAGTGATGACCTCGCCCTGCTCGTCGCCGACGCGGAGGGCGAACCGGAGGAGGCCGGGGAGGCGGGACGGCCCGTCGCCGGGGGCGTGGCCGCGCAGACCCGTGCCGCGCGGTTCCTCCGACAACTCGCGGCAGACGACAACGCGGAGACCGTGAGCGCCGTGAGTGAGGTGCTGGCGCGCTGGGAGGAACTCGGCGGCTGGGTCGGCTACGGCACCGGGAAGGTCACGACCAGCGCCTTCCTGATGCTGGGCGAGGCGGGCCTCCCGGGGCGTGGCATCTGGCCGCTGACCCTCTACCCGGGCGGCGGTCGGGGCGGTACGGCCGAAGTGGTGTTCCAGCACATGGCGTCCCGGGAACCGTTCACTGATCGTGCGTTGCGCGCCGAACTCCTCGTAAGGCTCAACGAGTTGGAAGGCGTGGATCTCCCCGAGGGCAAGCTCGAGCTGCGGCCCAACTTCCGCTTGGCGTACCTGACGGAGAGCGGCAACCGCGAGTTGCTGGTCGGAACGCTTGCCTGGTTCCGTGACCGCTGGCAGGACCGGGATTGCGTCTGAGGCGCCGGGAAAGCGATGGCACCGACGACGACCCCTGAGCATCGGCGGCCCCTGTAGCCCCGACGTGCTGTGGCCAGGTCCGCATGACCACCGGGAGGTATCAGGCGGTCAGCAGCGCGTGCATGGGCTCCGCGATTGTCTTTGGCCAGCGCTGCGGCGCGCTAGGTCCTTCGACTCCGGGTGGTGTCGCGGACCAGGCAGGCGAAAGGCTGGATGTCCCTGCCCCCGGACTGCACCCAACGGCCGGCAGGCGTCTGGTAGGCCACCTTGCTCGATCATGCCGTCCGAGCCGACCATCACTCCGAGCGGAGCGGCCGACTGCGACGACGACTTGACCTCGCCGAACAGTAGTTGAGCCGAGACGTCCGCGACGCGCAGGCCGACAGGTCGGAGCCCGGCAGGCCCGCCCTGTGGGTGCGCCGGTCCCGGGCGCCGTTCCATATCCGATTGAACACGACAGGAGAATTAATGCCCACCAAGACGCTGCAGATTCCCACCACGGACGGCCAGGCCGACGCGTTCGCCGCCTTCCCCGACGATGGTGGGCGGCACCCAGGAGTGCTGATGTACGCGGACGGCTTCGGCATCCGGCCCGTGCTGCGGGAGACGGCCCGCGAACTGGCCGAACACGGGTACTACGTGCTCGTCCCCAACATCTTCTACCGGCACGGCACTGCACCGGTGATCGAACTTCCCGAGCACATCGGAGAAGAGGTCCGGCCCGCGCTCATGGCCCAACTGATGCCGTTGATCGAGGCGCACACCACCGAACGCGGGCTGCGTGACGCAGAGGCCTACCTCAGGTTCCTCACCACCCGGCCCGAGGTCGCCGCCGGACCGGTCGCGGTGACCGGCTACTGCATAGGCGGCCTGCTGGCGACGCGCACCGCCGCGGCCCATCCCGGCCAGGTGGCCGCCGTCGCCGCATTCCACGGTCCCGTGGGCGCCGACGGGCCAAACGCACTTGCCGAGATCACCGCCCAAGTCCACTTCGGCCATGCCGAAAGCGACCTGACGCCCGAGGCCCTCAGCGAGCTCAACCGGGCCCTGGACGCCGCGAAGCTTGACTACACCTCCGAGATCTACCCCGGCACCGTCCACGGGTTCACCATGTCCGACACCGGCGCCTTCGACCCTGCGGGACTCCAGCGCCACTGGGACCGCCTGCTCCCCCTCCTCAACCGCACCCTGGCCAACAGTTGAGGCGCCGACTCGACTCATCAAGGTTCAACTGAGCTGACACAGTAAGGACCTTGGAGCGCGGAATTACTGTAAGTTCTTGCTATGAAACAGGGCAAAGATGTCGAGAACCCTGCGTCGCGCTTCTCTGCGGTGCTGCTGGCGGCAGCAAAACTGCCGGGTGTGCGTATCGACAGGGAGACGTACCTCCGTAGCGCGTTGGCTCGCCACTGCTCCGAGGACGACATCCGAAAAGCCGTGGAAGAGACCCCCGCTGCGGCGGGCATCCCTGTCGAGGTTCTCGACAAGGTGGCCAACGACTCCATCCGCTTCGAAACAGCCAAGGTCAGCGCTCTTTCCGCCGCTGCCGGAATCCCCGGCGTCCTCGCCCTTCCCGCCACTGTGCCCGCAGACGTGGCCCAGTACTTCGGTCACATGGTGCGTATCGCGCAGAAACTCGCGTACCTCTACAGCTGGCCCGATCTGTTCTCCGACGACGGCGATGACGTCGACGACGCGACCATGGGGGTGCTGACGCTGTTCTTCGGCGTGATGTTCGGTACCCAGTCGGCGAACGCCGCCGTCGGCAAGGTCGCAGGGATGATGGCGGAGCAGGTCGCCAAGAAACTTCCCCAGAAGGCACTCACCCAGGGCGTCATCTACCCGATCGTGAAAAAGGTCGCGGCCTATCTCGGCGTCCAGATGACAAAGCAGTCCTTCGCGAAGTCCGTCTCGAAGGCCATCCCCCTGGTCGGGGCGGTTGTCTCTGGCGGGCTCACTCTTGCGACCTACCTTCCGATGGCCAAGAGGCTCAAGAGGCACCTCTCAAGCCTGCCACTGGCGGAACCGTCGCACCGAGTGATGGATGGGGAAGTCGTGGAGGGTGAAGTCGTGGAAGATCACGGGCCTTTCACCACCACCTTGTGAATGGAGGGTCCCCGACGCGATCGTCCTGCGCCGGGGCCCCTTCGGTGCCCGCCGCACACCGCTCGCGTACCAGCAACCGCACGCCACACACAGCACTACGCGAGCACAGGCGTCCCGAACCCAGAGGCCGACTGAGTGAGCGACCGCAGCTTCTCGCGGGTCTCCGGGTCCGTCGAGTAGACGATCGTGCCGATCATGCCCCGCGTCAGCAGCACCTTGTACGTGTTGCGGATGAGCTGACTGATGTCCGCGTCCGAGGTCGCCTTCGTGAAGGACGGGTCCTTCGATGCCGACCGGTCCACGACCCAGTGGTCCGTACGCCACACCAGATCGGGGCCGATGATCACGCCCGACCAGTCGTACTCGAAGCCCTGGGCCGTGTAGACGCAGCCGACCTGGCCGAAGCCGGCCGGGTCGGTGGCCCAGAGGGGCGCGGGTGGCGCCCCGAGCAGGGACCGGTCGCCGTACACGTTCCAGGGGCGGGCCCACTCGCCGATGACGACGTCGGCGGGCAGCGTCGACATGTCCGGAGTGACCTTGGTGGTCCACTTCCAGCAGTAACCGGCGGACATCCGGGCGCTGTAGTCCTCCGCGCGGCGCGCGATGAGGAAGTCCTCCAGTTCCTGGGGGCTTTCGGCGGTCAGTAGCTCGAACTTGCCGTCCGGTTCCCACTGGCCGGGCGTGCCGCCCTCCAGGCCCAGCAGATCGACGACCCACTTCTCGTACGCCTCACTGCCGCCGCACCGGAACTGGCTGTCCAACTCCACCACCGTGCAGTCGAGGCCCTGTTCGGCGGCGGCCCGCTTGATCTCCTCCTTGGTGCCCATCTCACCGGGCCGCACCACCTGGTGCTGGTCGAGGAGGAAGACGGGCACTCGGGCCGCGTCGATCAGTTCCGCCACCTGGGGGCGGCCGGTACGGAACTCCGCCTTGGTGTAGCGGTTGGCGGAGGTCTTCCGGAGCCGGTGGGCCTCGTCGCAGATCAGTACGTCGAGGTCGTTGGGCTCGGCGTCCATGAAGCTGTTGAAGTACTTGAACAGCTGCTGGACTTCGCGTTTTTTGGCCCCCGCGACCCTGCGCATCGTCTTGGTGAACGATGCCGAGCCGGTCGCGTGCAGAGTGGGCACCCCGCGTCGGTACAACTCGCCCAGCAGGGACATCGCGATCACGCTCTTGCCCGAACCGGGACCGCCGGTCACCACGATCACCTGCTTGTGGTTCGACCGCTTGGCCTTGCGTACGGCGGACATCACCTGCTCGTAGGCGACCCGCTGCTCGGCGATGAGGACGAACTGCTCGCGGTCGCGGATCTCGGCCGCCGCGACCGCCATCAACTGCCTCGAGGGCCGGATCTTGGCGTCACGCAGGACGTCCGCCGCCTCCGCGCCGGGCTTCGCGGCGAGCCGCGAGCGCAGGAAGTTCAGGAAGGCGCCGCGCTGTTCGCCCGTGTACATCCGGCCGTGCATGTCCTCGGTGACGGCCCGCAGACCGGCGACCCCGAACTCGGTGGCGTTGTGCAGGAACGCCACACCGGCCAGTGACCTGGGCATCCGTTCCAGCGCCCCGTTGAACGACAGCAGGTACTCGCAGTAGCCCCGGACCTGCTCGATCGGGTTGAGCACGGGCTGCGCGTACGCGTCGATCCGGCACAGCAGCGGCTCGTCCTCCTCCGGGTAGGCCGCGCTCCACTGCTTGAGTTCCACGACCACGTACGACGGCTCGCCCGTGGTCGGGTGGACGCCGGCGAGCACGGCGTCCGCACGCTTGCTGGTGAGGGGGAGGCTGTACTCGATGAGTACCTCGACCTCGTCGAGTCCGGCCTCGAGGAGCGCGTTGACGAGTGCCGGAAGGCTGCGTTCCCAGGATCGTATCTCCGCCGCTGCGGGCCTCCGGCCGTGCTGGTGACGGAAGTTCTCGGTCAGATGCAGCGCCAGCGACCCTTCGAGGATGCGGGCGGCCACGGACGCCGCGGACTCACGGAACAGCAAGAAAATGCCCCCAGGCAGCACGAAGAAGACTCGTGCGGGTGGGGGCATGTCCTCCGATGTCCGCCGTGCGCCGCGCTGGCGGGGCGGATCAGGAAGCCCGTCGGGCCGCTGAGATGGTTCTTGTCATCCTAGGTCAGTGCGCGGATCACCAGGAGGGGATGAAGACTGTTCAGGGAAGGAGCAGCGGCGTTGGCGGCAAGGGCAGGCAAGATCCCAGGCGACCGGCTCCAGCGTTCGGTTGCCGAGAAGTTGGTCGAGGCGCAGCAACCGCGTGATCTGGAAGCCCTGTTCGGGGAGCTTCCCCAGCGGCTCGATGACCCTGCCGTGGAGGTACGGGCCTGCATTCTCGGGGAGCTTGCCTTGATGGGGGCGGGGCGTGGTCGGCCCGTACTGGATGCCTACGCGGCGAGACTGCGGGAGTTGCGGCACCCGTTGGCCCGGTTGCCGAGGACGCGGCTCGATGTCGAGCACCGGTTCGGGGTTCGTGTGCGGGGGCTCGGGTCGGTGAAGACCTCGGAGCAGCTTCGTGCGCGGTTTCCGGAGGTTTCCGCCACCGACGGGGGTGCGGAGGGCGGGCGTAGGGCCGTCGAGAGTGTTGAGGCCGGGCGGGCGGGGGCGGTTGCCGAGCCCTTTGTCGTCAGTGGCTGGTCCCGGGTGCCCGAGGTGCGATTCTTCGCTCTGCCTAGCCCGCTCGAGCCGGACGACTTCAACATCGCCTTTATCAAGCAACTGCCCCTGGATTGCCTGGCGGGCGAGGGTACGCGCCGGGGCGTGGCCGTCAGTTGCCGTACTACGCCCGACGATGTGATCAACGAACTGTTCGCGGCAGCGCACCACGGCGGCGTGAACGGGCAGGGGAAGGGGCAGGGTGGTGCGTACGCTCGGCTGTACGCCTGGAACAGTCTGTACGCGTTGATGGGGCTGCCCGGTGACCTCCCGTTCCTGGACGCGGCGCGGCTCGCCGCCGAGTATCGGTGGCTGCGGTTCATGGCCTTCTCGGACTGGTTCCACCACGACACTGCGGACATTGCCTTCGCCGTGCTCGATCCCGGTGGTACGCGGGTCGCGGTGCTTGCGGCGACGGACACCGACGCCGACTCCCGCCCCTACTTCTAGTTCGTTGTCAGTGGTGCCGTGCATGATCACGTTGGATTGAGGCCGACCAGCCGGCGGATCTGGAGGCCCTGTATGCGCTCACCCAGGCCGCAACGGAGGAATTCAACCTTCTGGAGGCGGAGTTCGACGCAGCCGGGAGGGAGATCGAGACGGTAGCGCGCGAGGTGATCGCCGAGGACTTCGGGTTTGTCGCGTCGGCATACGGGTTCACGGACGCGTCTGTGGAGGAGCTGATTGCCACCCGCGACTGGTGAGCCCAGTGCCGGTGCGGATTTCGGAGACTAGGCCAGATCGCCAGGGTCCGTATTCGCCCCGCAGAGCACCACCGCGACCCTCTCGCCCGGGCTCGGGCGATACGCCGCGTCCGGTCCCGTCAGCGCGGCCAGCGCCGTAGCCGCCCCGTGTTCCACCGCCACCCTTCGGTCCGCCCACAAGTACTGGCGGGCCCGGACGATCTGCTCGTCCGGGACCAGGATCGAGTGGACGTCGGCCTGTTGGGCCGTGGTCAGGGCCATCTCTGATGTGCGGCGGGCGCCGAGGGAGTCGGCGGCGATCGAGTCCACGGGGACGTCGACCGGGCGGCCCGCCTCGATGGCGGCGTTCAGGGCGCGGCAGTTCCGCGGTTCCACCGCGACCGTGCGGATGCCGTGGTGCCCGGCGGCGGTGGCCACGCCGGTGAACAGTCCGCCCCCGCCTACGGCGACCACGACCGTGTCGAGGTCGGGGAGGCGGGCGTGGATCTCCTCCAGGAGGGTGCCCGCGCCGGCGGCGATCAGCGGATGGTCGTACGCGTGGGAGGCCAGCGCCCCTGTCGAGGCGGCGAAGTGCTCGCACGCCGCCAGGGCCTCCGCGTACTCCGTGCCGGTCAGGCGGACGTCGGCGCCGTACGAGCGCAGCTTGGCCACCTTCACCTCTGGGGCGGTGGCCGGGAGGAACACGGTCGCGGGAACGCCCTGCTGTCGCGCCGCCCACGCGCACGCCAGGCCCGCGTTGCCGCCGGAGGCGATGGTCACCCCGGCGTCGGGCAGGGCGCCCGCGTCCCGGTGGGACTGGAGGAAGTTCTGCGCGCCGCGCGCCTTGAAGGAGCCGGTGTGCTGCATGAACTCCAGTGCCAGCCACAGTTCGTACGCGCCCGGGGTGCTGCGGGGCGCGGGGTCGGCCGGAGCGAGCGTCACCGGGCGGACGCGACCGGCGATCCGAGCGGCGGCGGACTCGATGTCGCCGTACGTGAGCGTGAGTTGGCGCATCGCGCTGCTCCTGCCGAGAGGGGGGAAGCGCCAGGCTACTGTGCCTCCGTCAGCCAGTTCTGCGGACATCGGGAGCATGGGGTGCATGGGGTACATGGGGAGCCCGGTTCAGTGCCGCCGTCAGTTCTCCTCTCCTCCTGATGCCCAACTTGCGGTAGGTGCTGGTGAGATGGGTCTCCACCGTGCGGCGGGCCACATGCAGCAGTTCCGTGATCTCCGTGTTCGTGCGGCCCCCTGCCGCGAGTTCCGCTATGCGGCGTTCGCTCGCTGTCAGTGTCGTCGTCGTGCGACGGGCGCCGCCCTCGCGGAGGGACTCGTTGGCGGTGGCGTACAGGCGTACCGCGCCCAGCCGTTCGGCGCGTTCGGCCGCCTCGCGGAGCGACTTGCGGGCCCGGGTGCCTTCGCCGGCGGCGGCCAGTTGGCGGCCCCGGGCGATCAGGGCCGGGACCAGCTCCGTTTCGACGGAGGCCTCGCGCAGGACTCGTACCGCCTCGTCGATCAGGTCCAGGCCGTGGCGGCCGCCTGTCGCCGTGCCCAGTACCCGTAGGGAACGGCCCAGCACGCGCGGGGTGTGCCACACCCGGGCCAGTCGCAGGTCCTCCTCCGCCAGGGCGAGCGCCTCCCGGGGGTGGCCCAGGGCCAGTTGGCACTGGGCCGCGGCGGAACGCCAGGGGGTGACCACCGGGCTCAGTACGTCCCGGGCGGACTGGCGGCGCCCGCACTCCAGGAAGTCGCCGAGGGCGCCGGCCGGATCACCGGAGGCGGCGCGCACCACACCTCGGGCGTACAGGAAACGGTTCAACTCCCAGGAGTCGTGCGCCTCTCGGAGGTCGAAGGCGTCGGCGAGCCGACCGGCCTCCTCGATGCGGTCGGTCTCGACGAGCGCGAGCAGGACGTGCGCCGCCGCGTTCGTCGGACCGGAGCCGGAGCCGGAGCCGGTGCTGGTGCTGGTGCCGGCACTGCCCTTGCCAGGGCCTGCCGTCCGCCACTCCGGCCCGGACCGGCCCCCGTCGGGCGCCCCCGTCCCCTCCCTCCGCCACGAATCCGGGTCGTTCAGCAGCCGTCCGTAGTCCCCGCGGGCCGCGGCTATGTCGGCGCGTACGTTCAGCAGGGCCTCGTACATCGGGTGGAGGAGGGTGGGGCGTTGGAGGCTGAGGCCTCGGTCGGTCAGGCGTTCGGCCTCGTCGAGTTCGTCGGCCCATTGGGCCACCGCCGCCGCCGTACCGAGGAGGAAGGGCTCGGCCAGGTGGCCGACCGGCTCCGCCAGCAGTGCGCGTACCTGCTTCATCGCGGCGTCCGCCGAGGTCAGGCCCGCTGTCGCCTCGTACCGTACGAGGAGGGCGCGGCCGGCGGCGCCCAGTGTCCGGGGCGAGTGTTCGGCGGTGTCGCGCAGGTGGCGGTACATCTCGTCGCGGGTCGTCTGGTCGTGATCGGCGAGGAGCGCTGAGGCCGTCTGGACCGTGTGGAGGAGATCGGGGTGTTCCGTCAACTGGCCGTCCAGGTTGCGGAGCAGGGTCACCGCCGCGCGCGCCTCACCGCGCCTGGCCAGCGCCGTGCCCAGTGCCATCGCCGCCCGTACGCGGTACTGCGGCAGGCCCGGCAGGCGCATCGCCTCCGTGAGGTGGGGGATGCCCGCCGAGGAACGTACGGCGGCGAACTCCAGCGAGCCCAGCTCGGTCAGCACCTCGGCCCGGCGGCCCGGTGTCATCGGCTCGGTCAGCGCCCGGCGCAGCAGGACCACCGCGTCGTCGGTACGGTCGTCGCGTACCGCGCCGGTGGCCGCGTCGAGCAGGGCGTCCGTCGCCCACGCCTCGTCCACCGTGCCCGACCGCAGGAGCTGCCCGGCGACCGCCTCGGTCGGGTCGCCGCGGCGCACCATCACCTCGGCCGCCGCCCGGTGCGCGGCCTGTCGGCCGGCGGCGGGCCAGCCCGCGAGGACGGCGTCCCGGAGCAGGGGGTGCGTATAGCGGGGCAGCCCGTCCGCGTCGTGACGCAGCAGGCCCAGCCGGGTCATGGCGGTCAGCCAGCCCCGTACCCGCGACGGATCGGCCCCGGTCGACTCGGCGGTCTCGGTGAAGAGCTCGATGTCGGTGCCCTCCGCCGCCTCCTCCAGCGCGGCGAGCACGCGGGCCGCGTCGGCCGTCGCCGCCCCGGCGCAGTCCAGCCACCAGGACACCGCCGCCGGGTACGCGCCCGGGTACAGCGCGGCGCATGTCTCCGGGAGCGCGTCGGGTGCACCGGTGGCGGCGTTCAGGTCCTCCAGCAGGGCGCGCAGGAGTAACGGGTTGCCCGCGCCCGCACGTACACAGTCCGCCACCCACTGCGGTGAGTACTCCGACTGCGGTGACCCGTCGCCGACCGACGAACGCACCAGCTCCGTCGCCGCGTCGAGGCTCAGCGGGGCGAGGGTGTGAGTGCGTACGAGGGTGGGGGAGAGAGTGTGGACCAGGCCGGTGTACGGCGCGTCCACGTCGTACTGGCTGCGCTCCGTGACCAGCAGGAGTATCGGTAATTGGTCCACCCTGCGCGCCGCCTCGATCAGCCAGCACCGCGAGTTCTCGTCCGCGAGGTGTACGTCGTCCACGGCCACCAGCACCGGCCCCTCGGCCGCGTACGCGCACAGCGACCGCCAGAGCCGGGCGGCCGGTGGGAGGTCCTCCGGGCGGTCGACGGCGTCAGTGGTCGAGCCCATCGCACGCATCGGACCCATCGAGTCCCTCGAGCCGCCGCGCTCGGCCGGGACGGTCAACTTCCGTACCGGTGCCAGTAGTTGCTCTATGGCGGGGAGGCGGGAGCCGGGCGCGCCGGCCTGGGGGGAGCAGCGGACCCGCAGCACGCGCATGCCGCCTGCCTCCGCGTTCTCGGTGGCGGCCTCCAGAAGTGCGGTGCGGCCGGTGCCGGTGGCCCCACGCAGCAGGACCAGGCGGCCGGTGCCCGCGCGGACGCGTTCGGCCTCGGCGGCGACCAGGTCCAGCGCCTCTCCGCGTTCGTACAGCGAATCGGACAGCATGCCTGCCTCCTCTCGTGGGCGTCTGTTGTCGTGTCTGGTGTCGGTGTGCGGTGGCCGTCACTTGGTCTAGAAGGGCCAACTGCCCAATAGGTTGAAGCGATCCGCGAGAATTTCTTGCCGAATCTCGTGGTGAATCTCGTGGTGGTCCACGATTGTGCGCGCCCCGTGGGCCACAGAAGTGTTTGCGGTGCACGTCCGCCCCGACTGCTCGCAGGTGGCGGCATCCGACCCTGGGGGCAGTTCTTGCGCAGCACAACAGTTCGCACCACGGGCACCGGCCCCGGCACTGCTACCGGGGCCAGGGCCGCCGTTACCGGGCCCGCCGAGACCGGCCGCCGTATACCCGTCGCCGTGCACGCGGCCGACCCGATCTCCCGCGCCGGCGCGATCAGTCAGCTCCGTCAGCATCCGGTGGTCGAACTCCGGGACGAGAAGGACAGCGGCCCCGGCGTCGTGGCCCTGCTGGTCAGCGAGACCCTCGACGACGGGACGCTGTCACGGCTGCGCCGGCTCGTCCGCAGCGAGGGCGCCAAGGCGGTTCTCGTGGTCGGCGTACTGCGCGAGAACGAGCTCCTGGACGTCATCGAGTGCGGCGTCGGAGCCATCGTCTGGCGCCACGAGGCCACCGGACACCGGCTGGCCCAGGCCGTACTCGCCGCCTCCCGCGGTGACGGCGACCTGCCCTCCGACCTGCTCGGACGGCTCATCAGCCAGGTGGGCACCCTGCACCGCACGGCGGTCGGCCAGCCCGGTGCGCCCACCTCGGGGCTCGCGCCGCGCGAGGTCGACGTCCTGCGCCTCGTCGCCGAGGGACTCGACACGGGGGAGATCGCGGGCAAGCTGTCCTACTCCGAGCGCACGGTCAAGAACGTGATGCACGGGCTCACCACCCGGCTGCATCTGCGCAATCGGGCGCATGCCGTGGCCTATGCCCTGCGCGAAGGCTACATCTGACCGAGCCTCGGACGGGTGAGCGAGCGTGCCCTGACCCGTTCCAGGTGGGTCGTGAAGACCTCCTGGGCATCCGGGGTCAGTGTGCGCAGGGCCACCATCGCCGTGAGGACGACATCGCACAGCTCCGCCTGGACGTCGTCCCACGTGTGGGTGGTGCCCTTGCGCGGGTTCTGGCCGGTCGCGCCGATCACCGCCTGAGCGACCTCGCCGACCTCCTCGGTCAGCTTCAGCATGCGCAGCAGCAGGCCCTCGCGGCCGGGGTGCGTCTCGCCTGCGTCCAGCCAGGTCCAGAGGTCGTCGATCGCTGCCCAGACGTCGTCATTCGCCATGGGAGAAGCGTCGCACGCGATTCCGACGTCCAGAGTCACTCCGTATCTTCGTACCGAATCAGTCGAACAGGGGATCCTGCGTGCCCTGTTCGCGCTCCCGCACCCGCCGGTAGCGCGCCCCCACGACCACCGCCGTGATCGCGGCCGTGCCGGCGAGGGCCGCCGGGACCATCCAGCCGCGGTCGAGCACGTGGCCCAGCGCGTGGTCGAGGGAGAACCGGCCCGGACCCGTCACCGCGAGGCCCGCCGCGGCGAGGCCCAGGGTCGCCGCGTACTCGTAACCGCCCTCCGCGTTGAAGAAGCCGTTGGGCGTGTGCACGGCGGCGGCGCCCGCCATCCCGCCCGCCGCCGCCGCGCCGGCCGCCGGAGTCGCCAGGCCCAGCGCGAGCAGCACGCCGCCGCCCGTCTCCGCGAGGCCCGACGCCGTGGCGCTGGCCTTTCCGGGCTTGTAGCCGACGGACTCCATGAAGGCGCCGGTGCCTTCGATGCCGTGGCCGCCGAACCAGCCGAAGAGCTTCTGCGCGCCGTGGGCCGCCAGCACCCCTCCCGTCCCCAGACGGAGCAGCAGCAGTCCCAGATCACGCCGGTCGTATCGGTCGTTACAGGTCATGCCTCCACCGTCCCACCGATCGGCCGTACCGCACCCGCCCGGACGGTACGAGCCGCCGTTCGGGTGGCGGGTGCCCGGAGGCGGTGCCAGTGTGACCGGCATGACGATTCAGACCGCCAAGCTCAGCGACCCCGCCGTCCGGGCCTTCGTCAACGCCGTGAACGCACACGACCGCGAGGCATTCCAGGCCGTCCTGGCACCCGACGCGACCATGTCCGACGACGGCGCCGACCGTGACCTCGCCGACTGGACCGAGCGCGAGATCTTCTCCTCCCACGGCCACATGGACGTGGCCAACGAGTCGCGGGGAGGGCGCGTTCTCGTCGCCAACTACAGCAACGACACGTATGGCGAGATGCGCACGAAGTGGAGCTTCACGGTCGACGACGGCCGCATCCTGCGCTTCGAGACGGGCCAGGCCTGACGGCCCCCTGTGCAATCCCCTTGCGCTGAAGTGCGCTCCAACTCCTAGTGTCCTCACCCATGGAGACCACGGACAGCACCGGCACGACCCAGCCCCTCGCGAACCGGACTCTGGGCCGCAGCGGCATCGAGGTGAGCCCCCTCGGCTTCGGCTGCTGGGCCATCGGCGGAGAGTGGGGCGCCCCGGACGGGCAGCCCCTCGGCTGGGGGAAGGTCGACGACGACGAGTCCGTACGGGCGATCCGGCGCGCCCTCGACCTGGGCGTCACCTTCTTCGACACGGCGGACGTGTACGGCACCGGACACAGCGAGCGCGTCCTCGGCCGGGCCCTCGGCAAGCACCGTACGGATGTCGTGGTCGCCACGAAGTGGGGCAACCTCTTCGACGAGCGGACGCGCATCGCGGACGGCCAGGACGACAGCCCCGAGCACGTCCGCCGCGCCCTCACCGCCTCCCTCGCCCGACTCGGCACCGACTACGTCGACCTGTACCAACTGCACCTGTCGGACGGCGACTTGGATGCCGCTGCCCAACTACGGGACGTCTGCGAGGAGTTGGTCGCCGAAGGGCTCATCCGGGCCTACGCCTGGAGCACCGACGATCCTGACCGTGCCGCTCTCTTCGCTCAGGGGGCGCACTGCGCCGCCGTGCAGCACCGGCTCAACGTCATCCAGGACGCGCCCGAAATGCTCGCGCTCTGCGAGGAGTTGGAGCTCGCCAGCATCAACCGCAGTCCGCTCGCCATGGGGCTGCTGACGGGGAAGCGGACCGCCGGACAGGCCCTCGACGCCGGTGACATCCGTAACGCGCCGCCCGCCTGGCTGCCGGGCTTCACGGCGGGCACGGGTGCCGACCCGGACTGGCTGGCGCACGTCGACGCACTCCGTTCCGTCCTCACCAGCGGCGGTCGTACGCTCGCCCAGGGCGCCCTCGGCTGGTTGTGGGCGCGCAGCCCCCGTACCGTCCCCATCCCCGGATTCCGGTCCGTCGCGCAGGCCGAGGAGAACGCCGGCGCGATCGCGAAGGGTCCGCTCAGCGCCGGGCAGTTGGCGGAGATCGACGAGTTGCTCGGGCGGTGAACGGCCCTTCGGGAGCCGCTCTCGTGCATGTCGTCCGTTCGTCCGTTCGTCCGTGTGCCGGAGCACACGACAGCCGCTCCATGACCCGGTGCGCACCTCGCGGTCCCACGCGAGGTCCACCCCCACCCGGATGTGCCATGGAGCGGCTGTCGCCTTCCCCCCCTCGGTGTGGTCCGTTCTGTGTTACCGGAACCTCAGAGCATCAAGTGTGAAGCTCTGGTGGAGAAGGCGTGTTGAGCATATGCCCGCGACCGGCCCGAACGCTACGGAGGAATCAATTCCGTTTGTGCAGGTTGAGGCTTCGCATGCGTGCGCGAGGTCTCGTCAGCCGCGCCCCACGTAGGGCATCGCGGTCGCCAGAACCGTGGCGAACTGCACATTTGCCTCCAACGGCAGCTCCGCCATGTGCCGCACGGTGCGCGCCACGTCCGACACGTCCATGACGGGCTCCGGTGCCGTCTGCCCGTTCGCCTGCAGGGCGCCGGTTTGCATTCGCGCGGTCATGTCCGTCGCCGCGTTGCCGATGTCGATCTGCGAGACCGCGATGCGGTACGGCCGTCCGTCCAGGGCCAGCGCCTTGGTCAGGCCCGTCAGCGCGTGCTTGGTCGCGGTGTACGGCGCCGAGTGCGGCCGGGGCGTGTGCGCGGAGATCGACCCGTTGTTGATGATCCGGCCGCCCTGCGGATCCTGCTCCTTCATCTGCCGGTACGCCGCCTGCGCGCACAGGAACGCCCCGTTGAGGTTGGTGTCCACGACGTGCCGCCACGCCTCGTACGCCAGATCCTCGACCGGCACCCCGCCGGGCCCGAACGTCCCCGCGTTGTTGAACAGCAGATCGAGCCGCCCGAACCGCTCACGCACGGCCGCGAACAGGGCGGCCACGTCGTCGGGTCGGGACACGTCGGCCCGTACGACGAGCGGGGCGTTGGCGGACGGGGATTCGGTCCCGTCCCCGGGGGCGGATTCGGGTGCGATGTCCTCGGGGGCGCCCTCGCGTGTGCCTCCGGACGTCGCGAGTGCCGCCGTCTCCTCCAGTCGCTCGGTACGGCGTCCGGTGAGCGCCACCGACCAGCCCGCGCCGAGCAGTTCGAGGGCGACGGCCCGTCCGATACCGGAACCGGCGCCGGTGACGACCGCGACCCTGCCCTCGCTCATGCGCGGGCCTCGCCGGGGTAGCGGACGCCGATCTGCTCCCGGATGGTGTCCATCGTCCGCATCACGGCGAGGGTGCCGTCGAGCGGGACGAGCGGCGACTCGGTCTCGCCGGCCCGCAGGGCGCGCATCACCTCGGTGGCCTCGTGCCGGAAGCTGTTGCGGGCGCCGTGGTCGGGGGCGGCGACGAACTCCTCGGGGGCGCGGCCGTCGCGGTGCAGCACGAACCGGTCCGCGAAGAAGAACCCGTCGGGTACGTCGATACGGCCCTTGGAGCCGGTGACGGACGCGCCGATGGACGTACCACCGACGATGGAGCAGTGCACTGCGGCGAGAGCGCCGCTCTCCCAGGAGAGCAGTGCTCCCGTCTGGAGATCGATGTTCTCCTCGGAGAGCACTGCTCTCGCCGAGATACCGTCGGGCTCCCCGAGCAGCAGGTGCGCGAACGACACCGGGTACACGCCCAGGTCGAGCAGCGCCCCGCCGCCCTGCGCCGGGTCCCGCAGCCGGTGCGAGGGCGGGAAGGGCCCCTCGAGGCCGAAGTCGGCCTGTATGGTCCGCACCTCACCGATCGCCCCGTCCTCGACCAGCGCCTTCAGCCGCCGCACGACCGGGTTGCAGTACGTCCACATGCCCTCCATCAGGAAGGCGCCGCGCTCCTTCGCCAGCGCGACCAGCTCCTCCGCCTCCCGCACGTTCAGCGTGAAAGCCTTCTCGCACAGCACGTTCCGCCCGGCCTCGAGGCACAGACCGGCGGCGGCCCGGTGCGCCGAGTGCGGAGTGGCGACGTACACCACGTCCACGTCCGCGTCCTCGGCCAGCGACGCCCAGTCGCCGTAGGCGCGGGGGATGCCGAACCGTTCCGCGAACGCCTTCGCGGAGGCCTCGGACCGCGAGGCGACCGCGACGAGCTCCGCGTCCGGCAGATCCACCAGATCCGCGGCCATCGCGGCCGCGATGCCTCCCGTGGCCAGAATTCCCCACCGCACGCGCTCAGCCGACATGCCAGCCCCTAGCTAGTTCCGTGACGTTTGTTACCTCGAACACGCTGTACGAACGGAATGGACGAACCGCCTGTACGAGCTGAGAGCATAGGTGGCGGATTACTGGATAAGGGAGGGCGCATGCCCGAGCGTGGCCGAACCACGTGGGACGAGAAGAGTTCCCAGGCAGAGATACCGAAGGACAGCCCCGACCCCACCTCCACCCCCGGCATCGGCCCCACCCCCGCCCGCTCCCTCCGCCGTACCGGTCTCCTCGTCACCTTCGTCCTCGGCGGGCTGACGGCGACGCCCCCGCTGGCGATGGACATGTACCTCCCGTCGCTCCCCGAGGTCACCACCTCCCTGCACGCGCCCGCCGCGAGCGTCCAGCTGACCCTGACCGCCTGCCTTGCGGGCATGGCCCTCGGGCAGCTCCTGATCGGCCCGATGAGCGACCGCTGGGGCCGCAGGCGCCCCCTCCTGGCGGGCCTGGCGGTGTACGTCGTGGCCACCGTCCTGTGCGGGATCGCGCCCAGCCTGGAGTTCCTGGTCGCCTTCCGCCTGGTCCAGGGACTCGCCGGCTCGGCCGGGATCGTCATCGCCCGGGCTGTCGTACGGGACCTGTACGACGGCGTGGCCATGGCCCGCTTCTTCTCCACCCTCATGCTGATCTCCGGGGTCGCCCCGATCGTCGCGCCGCTCATCGGCGGCCAGATCCTGCGCGTGACGGACTGGCGGGGCGTGTTCGCCGTCCTCACGGTGGTCGGGATCGCGCTCGCGGTGCTGGTCTTCTTCCGCCTCCCCGAGACCCTCGACCCGGCCGACCGGCACGGCGGCGGAGTCGGCGAGGCGCTCCGCTCCATGCGTACCCTCCTCGCGGACCGCGTCTTCACCGGTTACGTCCTCGCGGGCGGCTTCGCCTTCGCGGCCCTGTTCGCGTACATCGCCGCGTCCCCCTTCGTGATCCAGGAGATCTACGGCGCCTCCCCGCAGACGTTCAGCCTGCTGTTCGGCGTCAACTCGGTCGGCCTCGTCATCGTCGGCCAGATCAACGGCAAGGTCCTGGTCGGCCGGGTGTCGATGGACAAGGTGCTGGCGGTCGGCCTCGCGGTCGTCACCGTCTCGGCGACGGCGCTGCTGCTGATGGCGACGGGCGTGTTCGGCGAGGCGGGCCTGTTCCCGGTGGCCGCCGCGCTCTTCGTCCTGATGTCGGCGATGGGCCTGGCGATGCCCAACACCCAGACCCTCGCGCTGATGCGCACGCGCCACTCGGCGGGCGCCGCGTCCGCGCTGCTGGGCACCACCTCCTTCCTGATCGGCGCGGTCGCCTCCCCGCTGGTGGGCATCGCCGGGGAGGAGACGGCCGTCCCGATGGCGGTCGTCCAACTGGCCGCGGCACTGGTGGCGGTCGGCTGCTTCGTGGGACTGTGCCGTCCCTGGAACAGACGTACGGCCCCGGAGGGAGCGGAGAGCTGAGCGCCGCACCGAAACTGCGCGTCGACACCCCGGAACGGGCCGGCCTCGACCCCGAGGAGATGCGCCACCTCGTCACCGAGGTGCGCGCCCTCACGACCGGCGAGCGCCCCTGGGCACCGGCCGCGGTCGTGGCCGTCGGGCGTGGCCCGGTGATCGCGGTGGAGGCGGCGGCGGGCTGGGCGGTGCGGTACGCGTCGTACGACGAACGCACGGACACCGGAGTGGAACTCCCGGCCGCGGCCCGCATCCCGGCAACGACGTCGACCCCCTTCGACCTCGCCTCCCTCACAAAACTGTTCACGGCGATCGCGGCGGTGCAGCAACTGGAACGCGGCAGGCTGCACATGGACGCCCAAGTGGCCGCGTATCTGCCGGACTTCACAGCGGCAGCCCAACACGGCATCACCGTACGGCAGTTGCTGACCCACACCTCGGGCCTGCGCCCCGAACTCCCGCTGTACGACTGCCCGGACGACGCGGCGCGCCGAGCGCTGCTGCGGGCGGAGGCACCCTCGTCCGCGCCCGGCCGGTATCTCTACTCCGACCTGAACATGCTGCTCCTCCAGTACGTCCTGGAGCGCGTCACGGGCCGCACCCTGGACGCGCTGATCGCCGAGGGCATCACCGGCCCCCTGGGTATGACGGCGACCCGCTTCGGCCCCTGCCCCGACGCGGCGGCGACCGAGGACCAGCGCAGACCGTGGGCCAAGGCGGAACGCGGGATGGTACGGGGCGAGGTCCACGACGAGAACGCGTGGGCGCTGGGCGGGGTGGCGGGCCACGCGGGCCTGTTCTCGACGGCCCACGACCTGGCGATCCTCTGCCGCTGCCTGCTCACGGGCGGCGCGTACGGCCCCGCCCGCATCCTGGGCCAGGACCACGTGGAGCTGCTGCTGACCCCGCCGGGGCTGGGCTTCGCCGTCGATCAGCCTTGGTTCATGGGGGAGTTGGCGGGGAGCGGAGCGGCGGGCCACACGGGCTTCACCGGCACGTCCCTGGTCCTGGACCGGGCCACGGACACTTTCGCCGTGCTGCTCGCCAACACGGTTCACCCGAAACGGAGTTGGGGGCGGCTGGGCAACGGGCCCCGGGCGGCGGTGGGGGACCGGGTGGCCAGGGCGCTGCGGGGAAGCTGAGGGACGTCACGGCGTCGCCCGCTCCGGCCGCCGAGCCACGAACACGAACTCCCGGCCAGGACGGTCGGGTGCGTCACGAACCTCCCTCACTTCATACCCCTGGGAGAGCAACTCCGCCTCCACTTCCTCCCGTTCACGGAAACGCAGCGTCGAGTCGGAGGTCAGCACCTCGCCGTCCGAGGCGAATACGAAGGTCCAACGGAAGGTCACCAGCGGGCCGTTGACCTGATCGATCCCGGTCACCTCGACCCAGCTCTCGACCCCTCCGACACCGGGCAGCTCGGTCACCCGGTACGAGGAAGCGCGGTTCCACTGCTCCCAGGCCCGCTTCGACGGATCCCGGGTCTCGAAGACGAAGTGTCCGCCAGGCCGGAGGGCCGCGTGAACGCCCCGCAGGGTGAGCTGCCAGGCGTGCGGGTCGGTGATCTCCTGGGCGGCGTTGGCGGTCATCGTCGCGAGGTCCACCTGAAGGGGCGGCAGGGCGGTCCCGTCCCCGTGGACCCAGCGAACGCGCCCGGCACCGGGCTTGCCCCGGGCGACCTCGAGCGAGGCGAGCGCCGGATCGACCCCGACCACGTCGACCCCTCGATCCGCGAGCAGCAACGCGAACACACCGGTGCCACAGCCGAGGTCGAGGACGCGGCGGGCCTGGAACTCCTCGACGAGATCGAGGTAGGCGTCGAGGTCGGAGCGGTCGGGGTCGAGGGGGTCGTAGATGGCGGCCAGGCGCGGGTGCTGGAAGCATTCGTCGGGCATGGGGGCGAGAGTATCGGGGCTGGGGGCTGGGGGCGGTGGGCCTCGGTTGCGTACTGCGCTGCAGCCGTTTTCCGGGCTACCGGCCGGGGGCGGCGTAAGCCATTGCCCCGGCGGCCGCTGAGAGAGCCTCGGCAGTCGCCGGGTCGGCCGGCAGGAACGCCTCCAGCTTCAGTTCGGCAAGCGTCACGTCGACGGCGGTGGCGAAGGTCGTCACAGTCGTCATCAGGCGCAGCTCACCGTAGGAGGACCGTAGACGGAGGGGCACCGCGAAACCGAGTTGCCCGGCGGACGGCTTCAACTCGGGTAGGTACCCGGTGAGTTCGGCGTGCAACTCCTCCAGGTGGCCAAGGCGCACCAAGATGTGGCGCGCCCATTCGTCGAGGTTGAGGATACGGGGGGCCAAGCCGTCGGGATGCAGCGCAAGGCGGTAGACGTTCGTGCCCGGACCCACCAGCTCGGGGTCCGCCCCCTCGGTGATCAGGTCGAATGCGGCGTTCGCGGCGATCAGTTCACCGCCCCGGTCCACGACCAGCGCCGGATACGGCAGATGCCCACGGAGGATGTGGTCGATCGCCGTGCGCACGGGGGCCAGCACCGGATCGTCCAGTGAGCTTTCCGGGTAGGCGGGCGCGTACCCCGCGGCCAGCAGCAGCTCGTTGCGTTCCCGCAGGGGCAGTTCCAGCGACTCCGCCAGGCGCACGACCATGTTCCGGCCCGGGACAGACCTGCCGGATTCGATGAAGCTGAGGTAGCGCTGGGTGGTGCCCGCTCGCAATGCCAGGTCGAGCTGGCTGACATGACGGCGGGTGCGACGTTCACGAAGCGTACGAGGAAAGTCCACGGGCCTGTTGTAACCGCGGTGGACGATGCCAGGCCATTCCCCGCAGGGAATTGTCGCCACTCGAACCGGTCGTGAACATTGCCGACATGGACATTGGTGTACTGCTTCCGACGGGAACCGCCCAGTGGGGCGCTGCCGACGGCCCCCACGAGCTGATTGCGTTCGGCCGGTGTGCCGAACGCTCGGGCTTCTCCTCGCTCTTCGCCAACGACTCCCTGATCAGCCCACGCGTCGAGGCACTCACGATGCTGGCCGCACTCGCGCCGGTGACCGAGACCGTGACGCTGGGCACTGCCGCGCTGATGCCGTTCCTGCGTCGGCCGATCCAGGCCGCGCAGTCACTCGCGTCGATCGACCTGCTGTCCGGTGGCCGACTCACCGTGGCCGTCGGCGCCGGCTTCCCCGGCCGATTCGGGCGGCCCCTCTACACGCTGTCCGAGCTGCCGTGGGAGAGGCGCTTCGCCCGGCTGGACGAGACTGTCGCGCTGTGGCGGGCCCTGTGGGGCGGCGCCGACACCTTCCACGGCGAGATCCTCCGGTTCGACGACATCCCGCCCACGACCAGGCCGTCCCGCGCCGGTGGCCCACCCATCTGGCTCGGCGGCGCGACACCCGCAGCTCTGGCCCGCGCCGGCCGACTGTACGACGGATGGCTGCCCTACCCGCCTGACCCCGCCGACTACGCGTCCGGCCTCCGCGACATCCACAAAGCGGCGGCCGACGCCGGACGCACGACCGAGGACATCGCCCCCGCACTGTTCGTCTCGGTACGGATCGACGAGGACATCGAGAGCGGCCGCCGGGCACTGGACGACTACGCGCGGGCCACCTACGGAATGCCACTGGAGGAGCTGGAAAAGATCCAGGCAATTGTCACCGGCTCCGCGGACCAGGTGCTCGAGCAGCTAGGACGGTACGTCGCCGCCGGCGCTCGGCACATCGTCGCCCGCCTCGGTGCCCTGGACCTGCACTCCCAGCGCGATCAGCTCGAACGGCTCGCAGACCTGATCCCTGCACGGAACCATTTGGCGGGGCTCCCGGTTCCCGCCGGGACAGTACGCTGATGCCAGCGGGATCAGGCCCGCCCGACGGGTGTCCGGGAGGAGTGTCATGACTGCCGAGACGGTGGCCCCTGCGTGGATGCATGAGCAGATCACGGCGGAGCAGTACGACTCCTGGTCCGAGGAACAGTGTGCGGGGATCGAGATCGTGGACGGGATGGTCGTCGTCAGTCCCAGCGCGTCCAAGCGGCACAACCGCCTTGCTCGGATCCTCGCGAACGCGTTGGATGCCGCGGCCGGACCGGACTGGAACGCCGACACCGACTTCGACGTCCGCCTCCAGGACGTGCCACTCACCAACCGCCGCCCGGATGTCGTGGTCTATCGGGCGGACACCATCGACGTCACACCCACTCGCCCCGAGCATGTGCTGTTGGTGGCCGAGGTCGTCTCGCCGGGATCGGAGACCACCGACCGGATCGTGAAAGTGGACCAGTACGCCAAGGCCGGAATCGCCTTCTACTGGCGGATCGAGCAGGCCGCCACGGGCCTTCCGTTGATCTACACCTACGTCCTCGACCCGGCGACGGACCGTTACCGGACCGGCGACATGTTCACCGGCGTCGTCAAGGCTTCCGCGCCCTTCACGGTGGAGATCGATCTCGGTCGGCTCTGACTCGCGCCAAGACGCCACCTCTAGAATCACCCCGTGAACACCCCCCTTTCCCCCGCCGACGCCCTGCGTGCCTCCCTCGCCGGTCTGCTCGACGGGCTGCCGCCCAAGGTGGCCGCGCAGGCGGTCGAGCGGCTGATCGCCAACTATCGGGGGCGGACGCCGACCGACGTGCCCGTGCTGCGGGACCGGTCGGACGTGGCCGCGTACGCCGCCTATCGGATGCCCGCCACCTTCGAGGCCGTGTGCTCCGCGTTGGACGCGTTCGCCGCGGCCGCGCCCGGCTGGGTGCCCGGCAGTCATGTCGACGTCGGGGGCGGGACGGGTGCCGCGACCTGGGCGGTCAACGCCGTGTGGGCGGGCGCGCGGCCGGTGACCGTGCTGGACTGGGCCGAGCCGGCGCTCGCGCTGGGGCGGGAGATCGCCGCCGCCAACCCGGAGCTGAAGGGTGCGGAGTGGCAGCGCTCTCGGATCGGAGCGGCGCTCAGTATCGAGAGCACTGATCTCGTCACCATCTCGTACGTCCTGGGTGAACTGACGGAGGCCGACCGCACCTCCGTCGTCGACGCGGCGGCCGGCGCCGCCCAGACCGTCGTCGTCATCGAACCCGGCACCCCCGACGGCTACCTCCGCGTCATCGAGGCCCGCGAGCAGTTGGTGCGCGCCGGGTTCCACATCGCGGCCCCCTGCCCCCACAGTTCCGCCTGCCCCATCGTCCGGGGTGAGGACTGGTGCCACTTCTCCGCCCGGGTCAGCCGCTCCTCCCTCCACCGCAAGGTCAAGGGGGGCTCCCTCCCGTACGAGGACGAGAAGTTCAGCTACGTCGCCGCCACCCGCTTCCCGGTCACCCCGGCCGCCGCCCGTGTCGTACGCAGGCCGCAGATCCGCAAGGGACAGGTGCTCCTGGACCTGTGCGAGACGGAGCCCTCGCTCGCCCGGACCACGGTCACGAAGCGGCACGGGGTTCTGTACCGGGCCGCCCGCGACACCGACTGGGGGGACGCCTGGCCGCCACCGGAGGCGGTGGAGGACGACAGGTCCTAGCGAGCCAGTACGGCCAGTCCTCGGCGCGGCTCTGGAACGGGCCGCGGGTGGGTAGGGCACGGGGATGGGAGAGAGCGAAGGCGTTCCGGAGAAGGTGGCCTGGGTTCTGCTGCGTGACGGGCGGGTGCTGGTGACCCGCAACCGAGGGGTGGATCTCTTCTACTTCCCGGGCGGGAAGCGGGAGCCGGGGGAGTCCGATGCCGAGACCTTGGCGCGCGAGATCGACGAAGAACTCCGGTCCCGAGTGGATACGGCCACGATGGAGCACGTCGGCACCTTCGAGACCCGGAGGGGCGAGGACGGTCGCACGGACTTCCGGATGATCTGCTACACCGCCGAGTACACCGGCCCGCTGGTTCCCTCGATGGAGATCGCGGAGTCGGACTGGTTCGGCTACGGCGATCGCGCGCGGGTTTCGGCGGTGGGCCAGCTGGTGTTCGACGCGCTTCACAGCTCCGGCCGACTGCCCTGAGGAGTCGGCGCCGCCTCGTCCCGGCCACACGACCGGGATCAGGGCGAAGCGCCCCGCGTATCGACTGCACCCAGCGCCGCTTACTCGGCGTCGAGCTGGTGGTCGGCCCAGACGTAGCTCTCGGGAAGCAGTTCGGTGATACGGACGGTTCGGAGGTGGCCCCCCGTGCCGCCGACGATGACCTTGAGGGTGGGGAAGTAGTCGAGAAGGGCCTGGCGGCACCGGCCACACGGCGGGACGACTCCCCGGTCGCGGTCGCCCACCGCGACGATCGTGTCCAGGTCGTAGGCGCCCTGCGCGGCCGCCGTGCCGATGAGGACCAGTTCGGCGCAGGGGCCGCCGGTGAAGTGGTAGGCGTTCACCGCCGTGACGATCCGGCCGTCCCGGGTGCGGGCCGCCGCCGCCATCGTGTGGTTGTCGCCCCGGCAACGGGTCCGCGCGATGTGCGCCGCGGCCTCGACGAGTTCGTGGTCGACGGGGTGGGACTTGTCGGTCTGCGTGGTCATCGTCTTCGCCTTCGTTCAGGTGAGGGCAATCGCGCGTGGCGGTCTACGCGCCGCCCTCCGTGCCCCCCGCCTCCGCAGCCTCCCCCTCCGTCCGTTTCTGCTGCAACTTGCGCAGCAGCTCCCGTTTCTGAGCCTGCGGGTCCGTTCCGCCGCCCACCTGCTTGCCCCGGCCGCCGCCGCGCAGCGCGCCCTTGCCCAGGTTGCTGCGGGTGCCGCCGACTCCGAGCATGTTTCCGCCGCCTCGTGCCATCGCGTATCTCTCCTCAAGAGTCTGACGATACGTATCGTCTCGCCTGGTTCGCCTTCCACCCTGTGGCGAGACGCTCCGTCTTGTCAACCTGATAAATTGCCGACATGGTCCAGAAGTCCACCCCGGCCACGCCGGGTCCCGCCAAGCCCGCCCCCGACTCCAGCCGCCGCAGCGAGAAGTCCCGGCGTGCCATCTACGAGGCCGCCCTCGCCCTCATCGGTGAGGTCGGGTACCAGAAGACGACCATCGAGGGCATCGCCGCCCGGGCCGGTGTCGGGAAGCAGACCATCTACCGGTGGTGGTCCTCCAAGGGGGACGTGCTCATGGAGGCATTCCTCGATCTCAGCGAGCAGGCCGCCGAGGCCGCCGCACCCGGGCAGGCGTACGCCATCCCGGATACCGGTGACCTCGCCGCCGACCTCAAAGCCGTCCTGCGCCTCACCGTCGACCAGCTGCTCGACCCCGTGTTCGCGGTCCCCTCCCGCGGTCTCGCCGCCGAAGGCCTGGTCAACGAGGAACTCGGCCGGAGGTACGTCGCCAAGCTGCTCGAACCCTCCCTCCAGCTCTACGTCCAGCGACTCCGCGCCGCCCAGGAGGCGGGGCAGGTGCGAGCCGACATCGACCCCCGGATCGCCCTCGAGCTCTTCGTCTCCCCGCTCGCCCAGCGCTGGCTCCAGTTCACCGGCCCCATCTCGTACGAGTACACGGACACCCTCGTCGACTACGCCCTGGGCGGGATCGCCGCACCCGGCAGCAAGTGAGCTCAATATGGCCGAAAACCGTGGGTGGTAAATCCTGCTAATCGGATGGAAATCGGGTGATCGAACCCGCCGTGTGCCTCGTCCCACCTACCCCGGATGTCGGCTCCGGCCTCCCGCGGCGCAGGATGGTGGGACCATGGAGCAGGCTGTCCGCACAACAGCAGCGAGGCGAGGCGATACATGAGCGCGGAGTTCGACGGTCGTACGACGGGCCGGCAGGGCCGGATCTCCCAGTGGCTGCGTGGACGTCGAACGAATGACCGGGAGGACGCCGCCACCCGGGACGAGAGCAGGCGGCGTGAGGAACTGCTGCTCGCCGCCGCCCGCGCCGGACTGCCCCTCGCGCCCGCCGCACACCCCTCCGCCTACCGGTGTTCCTGCGACCGCGTCGGCTGTCCCACGCCCGCCCGGCACCCCATCTCCTTCGCCTGGCAGACGCAGTCCACCACCGACCGCGCCCAGATCGAGCGTTGGGCCAGGCACCAGCCGCAGGCCAACTTCATCACCGCGACCGGCATAGTCCACGACGTCCTCGACGTGCCCCTCGAAGCGGGCCGCGCGGCGCTGGAGCGACTGCTCGGCGCCGGCATCGAGGTGGGCCCCGTCGCCGAGAGCGACGACGGACGGCTGCTGTTCTTCACCCTCACCCGCGGCACCCCCGACGACGAGGACGAGTGGTGGCCCTGCGAACTGGACTGCCACCCCGAGACCATGGACGAGCATCCGGGGCTGCGCTGGCACTGCCGGGGCTCCTATGTCCTCGTACCGCCCGCCCGGTTGCCCGGTGACCAGGGCGTCTACTGGGTACGCGGGCCGGAGTTCGCGCTGCCCGACCCGCTCAGTCTGCTCGAAGTACTCACCGACGCCTGCGCCCGGTACGCCGGCGAGGAGCCCGACCACGCCGCCGCGGCCTGGCCCCACCGAGGCTGAACCACCTCTCGGCTAGCCGGAGTTACTCGCCCTGCGCCGCCGTCAGACCCTGGATGCGGCTCAGGAACTCCACACCCTTGTCCACGGCGCTCCGGCCCGGGTCGAGCACCGCCTGGTTCGACATGAACTCCAGGGTCAGCGACTGCTTGATCTCGCCCGTCGTCAGCGCCAGCACACTGTCGCTCTGCGCCGGGATCGACGTGCCCTGGGCGGCCGTCTGCTTCTCGTAGTGGTGCGTGGCGAAGAAGACCAGCGCGCCGCCGTCCACCGTACGCAGGGCCAGCGGGGCGAAGTCGCCCTTGCCGAGCGGCTCGTCGATGTACTGGGTGACGAGCCCGGGCTTGATCGCGCTCTTCTTGCGCTGCGCCACCCACGCGCTCGTGTGCACCCCGGGCGCGAAGACGTCGCCGCTGCCGTCCTTCAGGAACGACGCGTAGTCCTGGCTCAAGTCCCCTGGCGCGACGACCAGTTCGGTCGCGTTCGCCGACACCGGCTCGGCGAAACCGTCCTTGTCCGTCTTGAACGCCGGTACGTCGTCCGCGTCGAGAAGCGTCAGATACGCCACCGCCCACGGCTCGGCCACGTTGCTGCGCGTGAACACCAGCAGCCAGCGCGCGTCCTGGCCCTTGTTGGCGTCGGCGTTCGCGACGAACCAGCGCGGCCAGCCCGCCTTCTTCGGGATCGTGAACCGGGTGTCCGTGAACTCCAGGGGGACGTGCGACGGGTTGCCGCTCGGGCTGATCTCGTGACCGGCGTCCAGTCGGGCGGCGTCGATCGCGCCGAGGGCGCCGGTGACGTAGTCGGCGTCCAGGCCGCGGTCGTACGCCTTGTCCGCCTTGTTGTAGGCGGCCGTGAAGTCCCTCAGCGCCTCGGCGGCCTCCGTCGGGGTCGCCGCCGGGAGCACCTCGCGTTCGCCGTGCACCACGACACAGCCGCTCGCCACCAGCGACAGCACGGTCACGGAGGCCGCCGCGAGGGCTCTACGCCGAAGCAGGCCGAGAGACGTACGCGGCGCAAGCGGCGCCGGCGGCCTACGAGGCGTTTGTGGACTTCGTGGGCTGCGACCCCTGCTCACCCTGCTCATCAGCTGGCTTCACCTTCCCCTTCCCGGAGGCGAACCCTACCGGGGCCAGGAAGACGGCGAGCGTCGGGACCAGGTACAGCGCCCACACCGTGACCTGGAGGACGGTCGGGTCGGGCTGGAAGTTCAGGACGCCCTTGAGGAGCGTGCCGTACCAGCTGTCCGGCGGGATCGTCCCGCTGATGTCGAAGGCCTTGTCCGTCAGGCCGGGCACGATGTCGGCCTCCTGGAGGTCGTGGAAGCCGTAGGCGAGGACGCCCGCCGCGACCACGACCAGCATGCCGCCGGTCCAGGTGAAGAATTTGGACAGGTTGATGCGCAGGGCGCCCCGGTAGAACAGGTAGCCGAGCAGGACCGCCGTCGCGAGGCCCAACAGCACGCCGATCAGGGGCCCTTCGGTGCCGTCACTGGACGCCCGCACCGACGCCCACACGAACAGGGCGGTCTCCAGGCCCTCCCGGCCCACCGCCAGGAACGCGGTCGCGACCAGCGCGCCCGTGCCCATCTGGAGGGCCGTGTCCAGCTTGTCGTGCAGCTCCGCCTTCAGATGCCGGGCCGTACGCCGCATCCAGAAGACCATCCACGTCACCAGACCCACGGCGATGATCGACAGGGAGCCGCCGAGCGCCTCCTGCGCCTCGAACGTCAGCTCCTGGGAGCCGAATTCGAGCGCGCAGCCGAAGCCGAGGGCGAGGGCGACGGCGACGCCGATGCCGATCCAGATCGGCTTCAGGGCGTCACGGCGGTCCGTCTTCACCAGGTAGGCGATGAGGATGCAGACGACGAGACTGGCTTCCAGGCCCTCGCGCAGACCGATCAGATAGTTCGCGAACACGGTCAGGCCTCCTGGGAAAACAGTGCTCGGCCCCACCAGTCGTCCTTGTCGCGGACGCCCGGCGGGATCGCGAAGACCGCCGAACCCACGTGCTGGATGTACTCGTTGAGCGCGTCCGTCGCGAGGTTGCGCTGCACGGGGATGAAACCCTTGCGGACGTCACGCATGTAGGCGAGGAAGAACAGGCCCGCCTCCAGGCGGCCGAGGCCGTCCGTGCCGTCCGTGAAGGAGTAGCCGCGGCGCAGCAGCGTCGCTCCGTGGTTGGAGTCGGGGTGCGCAAGACGCACGTGCGCGTCGGGCTTCATCGCCTTCAGGAACGGCTCGTCACGCTCCTTGGCCTTGCCGACGGGGGCACCCTCACCCTTGTCACGGCCGAAGATGTCCTCCTGCTCCTGCAGCGAGGTCCGGTCCCAGGGCTCGATGTGCATCCGGATGCGCCGCGCGACGAGATACGAACCCCCTTCCATCCAGGCCGAGTTGTCGTCGACGTCGGCGCCGTCCACCCACACGAACTTCTTCAGCCGGTCCGTCTCGGTGCCCGCGATGTTGCGGGTGCCGTCCTTGAAGCCCAGCAGGTTGCGCGGGGTCTGCGCCTCGGGGGTCGTCGACGACGTCTTGCCGAAGCCGAGCTGCGACCAGCGCATCGACACCTTGCCGAAGCCGATCCGGGCCAGGTTGCGGATGGCGTGCACCGCGACCTGGGGGTCGTCCGAGCACGCCTGCACGCACACGTCGCCGCCGCTGCGGTTCTTGTCGAGGTTGTCGCCGGGGAACTGCGGTAGATCGACGAGCGCGTCCGGCCGCCGCTCCGTCAGGCCGAACTTCTCGAACAGGCCGGGCCCGAACCCGATCGTCAGCGTCAGCCGCGACGGCTTCAGCCCCAGTGCCTCACCGGTGTCGTCCGGCGGCGCCTCGGCCAGACCGCCGTACGCGCCCTCGCCGACCGTCTGTCCGGCCGTCATCCGCCGGGCCGCCGCCGTCCAGTCCTTCAGCATCTGGACGAACTCGGCGCGGTCGTCCGTCTCCAGGTCGAAGGCGGCGAAGTGCAGCCTGTCCTGCACCGGCGTCGCGATCCCGGCCTGGTTGGCGCCGTGGAAGGCGACGGCCCCGCCCGCGTCGGCGGCGACCGTCTGCACGTCGTCGCCGCCGCGGGTCAGCGCCACGCCGGCCCCGGCCGCGGCGGCCCCGAGCGCGAGCCCGGCCCCGCCCCAGCCGATCAGGGCGCGCCGCGAGGTACCACCGGTCGCGCCGACGGGGGCTTCGGCCGTGGTTTCTGTCGAGTCCGTCGAGTCCGTCATGGCAGTCGGTCCCTCTCTACTTCACGACGGCGGCGGCGAGCTTGGACAGGGGCTCGGCGAGCGAGTTCACCGCGTCCGAGAGCTCCTTGCGGTCGGCGGCGCCGACCTTGTCGTACGAGGTGAAGTCGTACGAGTTCTTGTCCGCGCGGTACTTGTCGAGCAGCGTGTTCAGGGCCGCGAACTGCTTGTCCAGCTCCGTGACCAGCGCCGCGTCGTTCTCCTTCGCGACGGGCTTCAGCAGCTCGTACGCGTCCTGGGCGCCCTCGACGTTGGCCTTGAAGTCGACCAGGTCGGTGTGCGAGTAGCGCTCCTCCTCGCCGGTGACCTTGCCGGTGGCGACCTCGTCGAGGAGCTCCTTGGCGCCGTTGGCCATAGAGGTGGGGGAGATCTCCGCCGTGCCGACCCGCTTCTGCCAGTCGGTCAGATCGGTGATCAGCTGGTCCGCGAGGGTCTTGTCCTCAGCGGTGATCTTCTTGTCCGCCCAGAGGGACTTCTCCAGCCGGTGCCAGCCGGTCCACTTCTGCCCGGCCTCCAGGCCGTCCGCACGGGTGTCGACCTTGGGGTCGATGTCCCCGAAGGACTCGGCGACCGGCTCCGTGCGCTCCCAGCCGATACGAGAGGGCGCGTAGGCCTTCTTCGCGGCCTCCAGGTCCCCGTCCTTGATCGCGGCGGCGAAGGTCCTGGCGAGCGGCACGGTGGCGTCCGCCTGCTCCTGCGAGTACTTGCGGTAGGCGGCGACGGCCGCGTCCAGCCGCGGGTCGCGCTTGGCGACCTTGCCGCCGGTGGCCTTGACTGCCTGCCGGATGCCGTCGCCCTTCATGCCGGGCTTGCAGGCGATCGTGTAGTCGCCGGCCTTCACCTCGGCGGTGACCTTCTGCTTGGTGCCGGGGCCGATGTTCTCGCGCTCGGTGACGATCCGGTCGTCCGGGAAGAGGACGTAGACCTCGGTGACCTTGGAACCCTTGTTCTCGATGGCCAGCTCGACGTGCCCGGCCGGGAACTCCTTCTTGGACACCTCGCACTTGTCGTCCGTCGCCGTGACGCTGATGACGCGGTCGCCGCTTGCGGAACTGCCCTTCTCCGTGCAGCCGGTGACGGCGGCCAGGGCCGCCGCGGTGGCGGCGGCGGTGACGACGGAGAGTCTGACGGCTCGCATGCGGGCTCCTGGATATCGCGAGTGGCGAAAAAAAGACGTGTCGGGGCTCACACAGGTTTGGTGAGGCGGCCCTAACTTACCTAAGGCTTGCCTCAGTGATACCCGGGCAATCGGTGATTCACCTCTCATGGACCGCGAAGAGCACGCCCCGATCACGGCGGATTAACGGCGATCTAAAGCCGACCTAAAGCAGATCCCATCCACAGGTAATGCACAGGTCAAGCGCTCCGGAACGGCGAGATCAAGACACCTCCAGCGCGACGGACCGACGGAACCGGCCTTGGCGGGCCAGCGCGGTGCGCGAGGCGCCGAGTTGCTCGATCGCTCGGTTGGTGACGGCTGCCACCAGGGTGTTTGAATGCGCGCGTGACTGATTACGACGTACTCCGCGTCTTCTGCGCCCCCAACGGGGGATACGGCAACGAGCTGGGCGTGGTCCGTGAGGGCTCCGTCATGCCGGAGCGGAGCGAGCGGCAGGCGTTCGCGGCGAAACTCGGCTTCAGCGAGACGGTGTTCGTCGACGACCCCGAGCGCGGGATCATCGACATCTACACGCCCACCCTGCGGCTGCCCTTCGCCGGTCACCCCTGCGTCGGCTCGGCCTGGCTGCTCGACGTGCCCGAACTGGTCACGCCGGCCGGGCTGGTGGGGGCCCGGCTGGACGGGGAGTTCAGCTGGATCGAGGCCCGCGCGGAGTGGGTGCCGGCGCGGACGCTGCGGCGGTACGGGTCGGCCGCGGAGGTCGACGCGCTGGAGGTGCCGCCGCCGGGGGAGTGGATCTACGCGTGGGCGTGGGAGGACGAGGCGGCGGGCCGGGTACGGGCCCGCGCGTTCCCCGGCCGCGACGACGGAATCGACGAGGACGAGGCCACGGGGGCGGCGGCGCTGCTGCTGACGCACGAGTTGGGGCGGGCGCTCAACATCACCCAGGGCAAGGGCTCGCAGCTGCTCACGGCGCCGCAGCCGATGGGGTGGGTGGAGGTCGGCGGCCGGGTGTTCCTCGAACGCTGAGGGCAGGGCAGGGCAGGGCAGGGCAGGCCAGGGCGGGCCAGGGTGGGGTTCAGGGCAGGGTCAGGATCTCCGCGCCCGTGTCCGTCACCACGAGGGTGTGCTCGAACTGGGCCGTGCGCTTGCGGTCCTTGGTGACGACCGTCCACCCGTCGTCCCACATGTCGTAGTCGTGCGTGCCCAGCGTCAGCATCGGCTCGATCGTGAACGTCATCCCCGGCTGGATGAGCGTCGTGGCGTGCGGGCTGTCGTAGTGCGGGACGATCAGCCCGGAGTGGAACGACGAGTTGATGCCGTGCCCGGTGAAGTCCCGGACCACGCCGTACCCGAAGCGCTTCGCGTACGACTCGATGACCCGGCCGATGATGTTGATCTGCCGGCCCGGCCGGACAGCCTTGATCGCCCGCGCCAGCGACTCCCGGGTCCGCTCGACCAGCAGCCGGCTCTCCTCGTCGACGTCCCCCACGAGATACGTCGCGTTGTTGTCGCCGTGCACCCCGCCGATGTACGCCGTCACGTCGAGGTTGACGATGTCGCCGTCCCGCAACACGGTGGAGTCCGGGATGCCGTGGCAGATGACCTCGTTGACGGACGTGCACAGCGACTTGGGGAAACCGCGGTAGCCGAGGGTGGACGGATAGGCGCCGTGGTCGCACATGTACTCGTGCGCGACCCGGTCCAGCTCGTCGGTGGTCACGCCGGGCGCGATGAGCTTCGCGGCCTCGGCCATCGCCCGCGCGGCGATCCGCCCGGCGATCCGCATCGCCTCGATCGTCTCGGGCGTCTGCACCTCCGCCCCGGTGTACGGGGCCGGCGCGGGCTTGCCGACGTACTCGGGGCGCCGGATGTTTCCGGGCACGGAACGGATGGGAGAGAGCTCCCCTGGTACGAGCAGCGACTGGCCAGACATGCCAGCGAGTTTAACTAGCCCTGGTGGGGGACGATGACCCTGGGGAAAGGAGCCCAGACCATGGCCCTGTTCAAGAAGCGCACGGTCGGCAAACCGGGCGAATGGTACTACTGCCTGGAGCACAAGAAGGTCGAGGAGGGCCCGGACTGCCCGGGCAAGGACCGCTTCGGCCCGTACACCTCCCGAACGGAGGCGGAACACGCGATGGAAACGGCCCGCGAACGCAACGTTCAGTGGGAGAACGATCCCAAGTGGCACGATGCGGGGGCGCGCGGCGAGGACGAGGGCGAGGGCTGAGGCGGCGCCGTCCGGCGGGGCGGGGCGGTGTGGAAGCTGCGGGTGCGTCGTGGCTTGTCGCGCAGTTCCCCGCGCCCCTGGGGTGGCTGGGGCCGGCCTGTTGTCTGCGGGTTCGTTGTGGCTTGTCGCGCGGTTCCTCGCGCCCCTGTGGGGGCTCGGCGGCTCAGCGGGCCGCCCGGTCGGGGGTGGCCTTCTCTCGCTCTTCGCGCAGCCGAAGTGCGTGCTCGTTCGTACGTACGTCGTACCGCATCAGGCCCGGCAGGCACACCGCCAGGAGGCCCACCCCGGCCACGCACGCCAGCCCGCCCGTCCACACGGACGCCCGCACCCCGCGCCAGGCGGCCACGCCACCTGCCCTGACCTGGCCGAGTTGCGGGCCCACCGAGTAGGAGAGCAACTCGATGCCGGCGAGGCGTCCGCGCAGCTCGTCCGGGATCGTCTGGTTCCACATCGCGGCCCGGAAGATTCCGCTGACCATGTCGAAGCAGCCGCCGAGGAGCAGGAACAGCAGCACCAGCCAGACGTTCCCGACGACCCCGGACGCCGCTATCGCCAGCCCCCACCCCGCCGCCGCGAGCACGACCATCCGCCCGTGCCGGTGCACCCGGGACGTCCAGCCGCTGGTGAGGCTCACGAGCAGCGAACCGGCCGGGATCGCCGCGTACATCAACCCCAGCGACCACTCCGCGTCCAGCTCGTCCGCGAGGAACGGCAGGACGGCGAGCGGCATCGCCAGGAACATCGCGGCGAGGTCGATCGCGTAGGTCCCCAGGAGTTCCTTGCGGTTCCACGCGTACCGAGCGCCCTCCGCGATGGACCGCAGCGACGGTTTCGCCGCCTCGTGGGACGCGGGGGAGGAGGCGAGCCCCACGACGAAGAGGAGGGACACGGCGAAGGTGGCGAGATCCACGGCGTACGCCCAGCCGAGCCCCGCGTAGGCCACGACCACCCCGGCCAGAGCCGGCCCCGCGACCCCGCCGACCGTCCACCGCAGGGAGTTGAGCGACGCGGCGGCCGGCAGCTGCTCATGGGCGACGATCCGCGGCAGCAGCGATTCGAGCGCGGGCCGCTGCACCGACCCGAGGGCGGAGGTGAGCGCGGCGACGACGAACAGCGGCCAGACCAGCGGGTCGGGCAGCACCGCGTTCACCAGCAGTACGGCGCACAGCGCTCCCTGTCCCGCCTCCGTCCACAGGATCAGCTTCCGTTTGTCCGCCGCGTCGGCCAGCGCCCCGCCGTACAGCCCGAACACGATCAACGGGATCAGCTCCACGGCCCCGATCGCCCCGACCGCGGCGGCGGACCCGGTCAGCTCCTTCATCTGCACCGGAAGCGCGACGAAGGTCAGAAAACTCCCGAAGTTGGTGATCAACCCGGACATCCAGAGCTTCCGGAAGTCGACGGAGTCCCGCCAGGGGGAGAGGTCGGGGAGGAGGGCACGGAGAGGGGAGGTCACGTGGGGTCATGCTGAGCGGTGGGGAGGAGCGGGGGCAACAGGTTTTCGGGGGGTGAGGGGGGCGGGGGCCTGTACATCGTTCCGCCGGAGGCGGGTGAGGTGGCGAGACGGGGGGTGGGTGGGGAATGCTTTTACCAGCGGGACGGGGGCGGTGCCGTCAGGACGTCCGCCAGCCGGGCCAGACGGTCACGGAAGCGCCGGCGCCCCCGGACGACAGGGGTCCCGTTCTCCCCGGCCGCCGCGCTCACCAGGTGCTGCACGGTGTCGAGGTCCAGCTCCAGACCGTCGGGCACGGCCAGCGACTCGTGCGCCATCGACACCAACTCCCCCTCACCGGACCCCAGCACCAGCACCTTCGCCCCACCCCGCCGAGCGTCATGCACCCGCTCCAGCAGGGCCCCGCCCACCCCCTCCGGCGCCACCACCAGCAATGTCTCACCCCGGCGGGCCGCCTCGATCCGCCCCAGCCCCACCGCCGGCCGCCCGGGACCGGACCCCGGCGGGTCATGCCGTACGAGGGTCGGGGCCAGCTCGGGCGTCCCCGACCACGTCGCCTCGTCGACCAGATGCGCCGCCAGATGCCACGGCTCGTACGCCGGCGTACCGACCAACAGCAGCCCGCCCCCGTACGACACCACGGACCCCCGTAACGCCCCCGCGAACCTCCGGGTGGTCCCCAACCACTCGGTTCCTGCGAGCACTTCGCGCAACAACGCGACCCGTACGGCGTCCATGCCCGCGCATCCTGCCGCAACGACCGACCCGGGACGCGCCCTTCGCCATGATTTCGCCCAACATGGGTAAGGACACGAACCACTACCCGTAGTCACAAAGCACGTTCCGCCGTCACCGTCACCGTCACCGTCACCGTCACCGTTCTCGCCGAGGAGCCGCACATGGCAGAGACAAGCATCCCCTTCCGGTCCGGCCAGGAGGGCTACGCCAGCTACCGCATCCCGGCCGTCGTCGCCGCCGGCTCCGGCACCCTGCTCGCCTTCTGCGAGGGCCGGGTCGACTCCGCCTCGGACCACGGACACATCGACATCGTGCTCAAGCGGTCCACGGACGGCGGTCGCACCTGGGGCCCGCTCATCCGCGCCGCCGACAACGGCGTCCACCTCGCCGGCAACCCCGCCCCCGTCGTCCTGGACACCGGCCGCATCCTCCTCGTGTACATCCGCGCCTCGGGCACCGCCTCCGAGAAGGACATCCTGCTCGGCAAGGTGCCGGCGGCGAGCGGGCGCCGCGTCTGGGTCCGCCACAGCGACGACGAGGGCCTCACCTGGTCCTCCTCCGTGGAGATCACCGGCCAGGTGAAGAAACCGGCCTGGCGCTGGTACGCCACCACCCCCGGCCACGCCCTCCAGCTGAGCACCGGCCGGGTCGTCGTCGCCGCCAACCACACGATCCCGCCCACCGGACAGGACCTCGGCACCGAGCCCCACTACAACAGCGGCCACTGTCTGCTCAGCGACGACCGCGGCAAGACCTGGCGCCTCGGATACCTCGACGAGAACACCAACGGCTACATCAACGTCAACGAGACCACCGCCGCCGAACTCCCCGACGGGCGCGTCTACTTCAACACCCGTAACGACTCCACGTCCCCCGGCAACCGTGCCGACGCCCACTCCACCGACGGCGGCCAGACCCTCGTCAAGCCCTTCCGCCCCCAGGCCGGCCTGGCCGCGCCCATCTGCCAGGGCAGCGTCCTCCAGCTCCGCGACCCCGATCTGCTCCTCTACTCCGGCCCCGCCGACCCCGCCGCCCGCGCCCTGATGACCATCCGCGTCTCCACCGACGCCGGCACCACCTGGCGCCCGGCACACACGGTGAACGGCCTGCCCGCCGCCTACTCCGACCTGGTCCGCGTCGACGCGGACACCGTCGGACTCCTCTACGAGACCGGCGACTTCAGCGCCTACGAGACGATCACCTTCCGGCGGGTGCCCGTGACGGACCTCACCTGAGCCCACGGGCGCCCGGACACGGACGTAAGGTCGGCCCATGACCTCTACCGACAGTGCACAGACCCCTGCCGAGACCCCCGCGAAGGCTCCCGCCAAGGACCCCTGGGACCTTCCCGACGTCTCCGGGCTCGTCGTCGGCGTGCTCGGCGGGACCGGGCCGCAGGGCAAGGGCCTCGCCTACCGGCTCGCCAGGGCCGGACAGAAGGTGATCATCGGGTCGCGCGCCGCCGACCGCGCCCAGGCCGCCGCCGACGAACTCGGCCACGGAGTCGAGGGCGCCGACAACGCCGAGACCGCGCGCCGCAGCGACATCGTGATCGTCGCCGTGCCCTGGGACGGACACGGCAAGACCCTCGAATCCCTGCGCGAGGAACTGGCCGGCAAGCTCGTCGTCGACTGTGTGAACCCGCTCGGCTTCGACAAGAAGGGCGCGTACGCGCTGAAGCCCGAGGAGGGCAGCGCCGCCGAGCAGGCCGCCGCCCTGCTGCCGGACTCCCGGGTCACGGCCGCCTTCCACCACCTGTCGGCCGTACTGCTCCAGGACCCGCAGATCGAGGAGATCGACACCGATGTGATGGTCCTCGGCGAGGAGCGCGCGGACGTGGAGATCACGCAGGCCCTCGCCGGCCGTATCGCCGGGATGCGCGGGGTCTTCGCCGGCCGGCTGCGCAACGCGCACCAGGTCGAGTCGCTGGTCGCCAACCTGATCTCCGTGAACCGCCGCTACAAGGCCCACGCGGGCCTGCGCGTCACCGACATCTGAGCGGATGGGGGACACTGGACGCCGCCGCGAACCGGTGTCCCCCCGACCGGATCCCCCGACAGGAGCCCACCCCATGCCCCGCCTCGCCCTCTACGCCCTGATCGTCTGCGCGCTCGCCGTGACGGCCGCCGTCGTGTCCTTCGTCCAGGGCAACTGGCTGGGGATCGTGTGGGTACTGCTGGCCGGCCTGTCGTCCAACATGGCCTGGTACTACCTCAAGCGGGCCAGGCAGGGCGGGGCCAAGCCCTCCGTCACCCGCTGACCGAGCAGAACTCGTTCGTCCCCTGCCAGAAGCGGAACAGCTCCTGACCGCAGTACGTGTCCAACGCGTTGATCCCCAGACCGCGCAGCACCGTGTCGATCACGTCGAAGAACGCGCTGTTCACCGGGCCGAGCCACAGCAACGCGAACACGAACAGCAGCCCGAACGGCGCGAACGGCTCCACCTGGCGCCTGATGTTGTACGACAGCCAGGGCTCGATGACCCCGTAGCCGTCGAGGCCGGGCACCGGCAGGAAGTTCAGGATCGCCGCCGTGACCTGGAGCAGGGCCAGGAAGGCGAGCGCGAACCGGAACTCGGCGGGCACACCGTCGAGTGAGTGCAGCCAGAACGGCGCGGTGCACACGATCGCGAACAGCACGTTCGTCAGCGGACCGGCCGCCGAGATCAGACTGTGCTTCCAGCGGCCCCGGATGCGACCCCGCTCGATGAACACGGCGCCGCCCGGCAGCCCGATCCCGCCCATGATCACGAAGATCACCGGCAGCACGATGCTGAGCAGGGCGTGCGTGTACTTGAGCGGGTTGAGGGTGAGGTAGCCCTTCGCGCCGACCGTGATGTCACCGCCGTGCAGAGCCGTACGCGCGTGCGCGTACTCGTGCAGGCACAGCGACACGATCCACGCGGCCGTCACGAACAGGAACACGGCGACACCGGGCTGCGCGGCGAACCCGGTCCAGGTGGCCCAGCCCGTGACCGCCGTGACGGCCAGGATCCCGACGAAGACGGGGCTGATCCGCCGGTCGCTGTTGCGGGTGGTGGCGGTGGTCATGGGGAGGGGCTCCTGGAGGACTCGTTGGACCGGACTCGTTGGACCGGTACGGGAGGGACGACGGTACCCGTGCTCCGTGAAGAACGTCCCACCGAGGGCCGGAGGTTCCTGGATGATCCCGGAGATCCTGGACTTCTCCCAGCTCACGGTTCACGCGCATGTAAACCCGCGCGCGCTCGGCGACCCCCGATGGAGAGAATGGACGCGTGCGCTATCGCATCCTCGGCACCACTCAGGCACTTCGTCCCGACGGCACCTCCGTCCCGGTCGGCGGCGCGCGGCTGCGCGCCCTGCTGACCGTGTTCGCCCTGCGACCCGGCCGGACCGTGCCCGCGGGCGTCCTGGTGGAGGAGGTGTGGAACGGCGACGCGCCCGCCGACGCGCCGGCCGCGCTGCAGGCGCTGGTCGGCCGGCTGCGCCGGGCGCTCGGCCCGGCCGCCATCGCCTCGGCCGACGGCGGCTACCGGCTGTGCGCCACGCCCGAGGACGTCGACCTGCACCGTTTTGAGCGGCTGGCCGGCGAGGGCACGCGCGCGCTGGCCGACGGCGACCCCGCCAAGGCCGCCGACGTCCTCGACGACGCCCTCGCCCTCTGGCAGGGCCCGGCCCTCGCCGACCTTCCCGACCGCACCGCCGAGGCCGCCCGCTGGGAGACCCGCCGACTGGACGCGCGCCGCGCCCGCCTCACCGCCGCCCTGGCGCTGGGCGCGGCCCAGCAGTCGCTCCCCGAACTGACCGCCCTGTGCGACAGCCACCCCCTGGACGAGCCGCTCCAGGTCCTCCGGCTGCGCGCCCTGCGCGACGCGGGCCGCCCGGCCCAGGCACTGGCCGCGTACGAGGACGTACGGCAGCTGCTGGCGGACCGGCTCGGCGCGGACCCGGGACCCGAACTGCGGGCGCTGCACGCGGAGTTACTGCGACCGGACGGCATGTCCGACGGCGCGCGGAGCACGGCGGCCGCCGCCGTGGGCGGCACCGCCGTGCGCGCTGCGGGCAGCGGACCCGGCCACGACCCCGGCCTGCGCGCGCACCGGCCCGCCGCGCCCTCCGGTACGTCCCGGACCGCACCCCAGGCACCGCCCCCGCCCGCCGGGAACCTGCGGGCCCGCCTCACCTCCTTCGTCGGCCGGGAGGCGGACATCGAGGCCATCCGGGGCGACCTCGCCGCCGCCCGGCTCGTGACGCTGCTCGGGCCGGGCGGGGCAGGGAAGACACGGTTGTCGCAGGAGGCCGCCGAAGCCCTGCGGGACGCGGAGAGGGGCGTGGCGCCGGACGGGGTGTGGCTGGCCGAACTCGCGCCCGTCGTCGACCCGGACGCCGTACCCGAGGCCGTGCTCACCGCCGTCGGGGCCCGCGAGACGGTGCTGCGCGGGGCCGGCGCCGAGGAGATGCGCGTCGCCTCCGCCGACCGCCACGACGACCCCCTCGTACGCCTCGCCGAGCACTGTGCGAACCGGCGGATGCTGATCCTCCTCGACAACTGCGAGCACGTCGTCGACGCCGCCGCGCATCTCGTCGCGGAGCTGCTGACGCGCTGCCCGGGGGTCACCGTGCTCGCCACCAGCCGTGAACCCCTGGGCGTACCGGGGGAGTTGGTGCGTCCCGTCGAACCGCTGCCCGAGCCCGTCGCGCTCCGGCTGCTCGCCGACCGCGGGGCCGCCGCCCGGCCCGGGTTCCGGGTCGAGGACGATCCGGAGGCCGCCGCCGAGATCTGCCGGCGCCTCGACGGGCTGCCGCTCGGCATCGAACTGGCCGCCGCGCGGCTGCGGATGCTGACGCTGCGGCAGATCGCCGACCGGCTCGACGACCGTTTCCGGCTGCTCACCTCCGGCAGCCGTACCGTCCTGCCCCGCCAGCAGACCCTGCGGGCCGTCGTCGACTGGTCCTGGGACCTGCTCGACGCGGACGAACGGGACGTCCTGCGGCGGCTGTCCGTCTTCGCGGGCGGCTGCGACCTCGCCGCCGCCGAAGCGGTGTGCGGGCCCTTCGCGCTCGAGACGCTCGGCTCGCTCGTCGACAAGTCCCTTGTCGTGGCGGCCCCTTCGCACGAGGACGAGGACGACGACGGGGCCGAGGGTGCGATCGAGGGTGAGGACAGGAACGGGGCGACGCGGGTCACTCCGCCCGTCGGTGTGATGCGCTACCGCCTCCTCGAGACCGTCGCCGAGTACGCCGGTGAGCGCCTCGACGAGGCGGGCATCCGTCCCGAGGCCGAGCGCGCGCATCTCACCTACTTCCGCGAACTCGCTCGTACCACCGACCCGTTGCTGCGCGGCCCCGGGCAGGTCGCCGCGCTCGACGTGTTCCAGCGGGAGAGCGAGAACATCCGCGCCGCCCTCCGTCACGCGGTCGCCGCGCGCGACGAACAGGAGGCGCTCTGCCTCGTCCTGTCGAACTCCTGGTACTGGCAGATGCGCGATCTGCGCATCGTCGGCCGCAACTGGTCCCGCGAGGTCATGAACCTCGGTCCCGACCCCTTCAGCCTCCCGATCCGCCCCGCCCAGCCCGTCTGGGAGCGCTGCACGGACACCCCGCCGCCCTGGAGCGGCGAGCTCCTCGAAGAGGCCAGGCGCGGCGTCCACCTCGTCCATCTCGCCTCCATGGACATGGAGTTGGAGTCCTGGCAGACCCCGGAGGGCCGGCAGAAACTGCACGCCATCACCCAGGTCTACCAACCCGGCGCCCCCCAGACCTGCCGCTACCCCGGCCTCCTCTGGTTCTACGCCGTCATGCTCACCCGCGACATGGAGCGGATCAGCGTCATCGTCAGCGAGTGCGTGCGCACCTGCCGCGAAGCGGGCCCCGACTTCGAGTGGGAGCTCGCCGCCTGTCTCCAGATGCGCGCCAACGTCCTCGCCAACCGCACCGACTGGGCCGGTGACGCGACCCGCGACGCCGACGAGGCGCTGGAGATCTTCCGCCGTCTCGGGGACGCCTGGGGCGCCGCCGAGGCACTCTCCGCACGCGGCGAGGCCCATGAACGCAAGGCCGCGTACGACAGTGCCGCCACGGACTTCCAGGACGCGATGGAACTGGCCGACCGACTCGGCGCCCGCGCCCAGAAGACCGTGCTCGCCGCCCGTCTCGGCAACGTGTTCCTGGAGGCCGGACGCATCGACGAGGGCGAGCGGCTGCTGCGCGACGTGATCGAGAAAGCGGCCGGGATGGTCAACGAGGCCATGCCCGCCGCCCGGCTCTTCCTCTCGGCCTGGCTCGGCATCACCGACCGGGTCCCCGAGGCGCGCGAACAACTCCGGCTGCTGCGTGAAGAGTTCAGGGCCGCCTCGTTCGTCGTCTTCGACGCGTTCCTCCTCAGCGCGGAGTCCTGGCTGGACGTGGTGGAAGGACGGCACGAGGAAGGCCTCGACAACGCGCGACAGGCGCTGGCCCGCGCCGACGACGACCTGTCCCGCGCCATCGCCCCCCACCTCCGCCCCGGCATCCTGACCATCGCCGCCGCCGCCCTCGTCGGCCTCGACCCCGGCCGCGCCCGCGACGCGGCCCACTGTCTGGGCGCCGCCGACGCGCTGCTGCCGCCCGGCCATGTCTCCGGACGCGTGGAGCGCGAGATCCGCACCCGCGCCGGCCACGCGGTCCGTGACGTGCTCGGCGACGAGGCGTACGAGGCCGCGTACGCCGAGGGCGGTCGTCTCTCCCCCGAGGAGACGACCGCCCTCATCTGACGTCCCGTGGCCGGACCGGGACCCGGACCCGGCGCCGTCGACGTCAGCTCTTCGTACGGAACTTGTGGATGGCGACCGGCGCCATCACCGCCGTGATGGCCACCGACCAGGCGATGGTCACCCACAGGTCGTGCGCCACCGGACCGCCCACCATCAGTCCGCGCGCCGCGTCCGCGAGCGTGGACAGCGGGTTGTAGTCGGTGAACGACTGGAGCCAGCCCGGCATCGACTGGGTCGGGGCGAAGATCGACGAACCGAACTGGAGCGGGAACAGCACCAGGAAGCCCATCGCCTGCACGGACTGCGCGCTCTTCATGATCACGCCCAGGGTGAGGAACACCCACATGATCGACGAGGCGAACAGTGTGGACAGGCCCACGGCACCGAACAGTCCGGCCCAGTGGTTGATGTCGAAACCGACCAGTACGGCGACGATCATCAGCACGGTGGTCGCGAACAGCATCCGGATCAGCTCGACCGAGATCTTCGCGAACAGCACCGACCCGCGTCCGATCGGCAGGGACCGGAAGCGGTCCATGACACCGGAGTTGAAGTCCTGGCTGAACCCGGTGCCGACGCCCTGGGACAGCGTCATGCTCATCATCGCGATCATGCCCGGGATCACGTACTGCACATAGCCGTCCTGCCCGCCGCCCAGCGCCTGCCCGATCGAGCCGCCGAAGACGAACACGAACAGCAGGGTGAAGATGATCGGCATCAGCAGCGCGTCGGCCATCGACTCCGGGTCCTGCCGGATCCACAGCAGGTTGCGGCGGACGAGGGCGCCGGTGTGCCGGAGATGCCCGCGCAGCGGGATCCGGCCGTCGTCCTGGACGTCCTTCACGGGTGCGGTCACGGTCGCGGCGCTCATACGGCGACCTCCTCTCGGGTGTCGGTGGGCGTGCTGTCTGCCTGTGAGCCACTGGAACCACCGGGGGCACTGGCGCGGTGGCCGGTGAGGGACAGGAACACCTCGTCCAGGCTGGGCAGTTCGGTGGAGATCGAGGAGATCGTGATACCGCGTGCGACGACCGCGCCGGTCACGGCGGTCAGCTGCTCGTCGCTCAGGACCGGCACCAGGACGCTGCCGGTCTCGGTGTCCACGGTCGTGGTGGCCAGACCCGTGATGCCGAGGTCGTCGAGGTCACGGGCGAGCGGACGCAGCTGCAGCGGATCGGCCGTCCTGATCCGCAGGGTACGGCCGCCGACCTTGGCCTTCAGCTCGTCGATCGCACCGCCGGCGACGACCTTGCCCCGGTCGATGACGGCCAGCTCGGAGGCGAGCTGCTCGGCCTCCTCCATGTACTGGGTGGTGAGCAGCACGGTCACCCCGTCGCCGACCATGCGCTTGACCTCGTCCCAGACCTCGTTGCGGGTGCGGGGGTCGAGTCCGGTGGTGGGCTCGTCGAGGAAGAGGACGACGGGCCGGCCGATCATCGAGGCGGCCAGGTCCAGCCGCCGCCGCATACCGCCGGAGTACGTGCTCGCCGGCCGCTTGGCCGCGTCGGTGAGCGAGAACCGCTCCAGCAGCTCGTCGGCCCGGGTGCGGGCCTCCTTGCGGGGCAGGTCGAGCAGCCGCCCGATCATGTAGAGGTTCTCCCAGCCCGGCAGCTTCTCGTCCACCGAGGCGTACTGCCCGGTGAGACCGATCACCCGCCGCAACTGCCGGGGCTGGCGCAGCACGTCGTACCCGGCGACGGTCGCCTGCCCGGAGTCGGGCCGCAGCAGGGTGGACAGGATGCGTACGAGGGTGGTCTTGCCGGCGCCGTTGGGCCCGAGCACACCGAGCACGGTGCCTTCCCGGACGTCCAGGTCGACGCCGTCCAGCGCCTTGGTCTCGCCGTAGTGCTTGACCAGCCCCCGCACGGAAACCGCACTTGTGACCCCGTGGACGGGGCGGTTGTCGATTCGCGTCATGGGACGAACCTGTCAGCTCCGACCGACAGACCGCCTACAGACGTCCTACAGACTCGGACCGATGACCTTCTTGCGCATGTGCGCGTAGACCACCGACGTCCGTACGTCGGCCAGTTCCGGACGCTTGGTCAGCTTGTCCAGGACCACCGCGTGCAGATGGTCGGTGTCGCGGACGGCGACATGCACCAGGAAGTCGTCGTTCCCGGTGAGGACGAAGAGCGAGATCACCTCGGGCATCCGCTCCAGGAACGCCTGGAAGTCCTCGATCACCGCACGCGTCGGGGGGCGGACCCGCACGGCGATCATGGCCTGCAGTCCGCGGCCGATCGCCGAGAGGTCCGCCTCCGCGTGAAACCCGGTCAGGATGCCGCGCTCGCGCAGCGACCGGATCCGCTCCAGACAGGTGGACGGCGCGATACCGAGAGCCTGCGCCATGTCCCGGTTGGTGCGCCGACCGTCCTCCTGCAGCATCCGTACCAACGCCGAATCTAGTTCGTCCACGCTCGCCTCGCTCTGCCGAATTCCGAATCTAATTCGGAGTCTACGCGCTGCTTTCGTGGATCTTGTTACTGTCGTCGCCGCTGACAGATTTTTATTCGGGGAGAGGTGAGTTCGGATGGCTGAGCGGGGGCCCGGTGTGGCGGCGGTGGGCGCGGTGGTGGCGGCCGCGCTGTTCTGGAGCAGCTCGTACGCGGTGACCAAGCGGGTGCTGGAGGATGTCGGCCCGCTGAGCATCGGCGCCATCCGGTTCACCCTGGCGGCGTTGCTCCTGGGGGTACTGGTACGCCTGAACCGGCATCGCCCGGCCCGCCCGGACGCCCGGCAGCGGTGGCAGCTCTATCTGTGCGGATTCCTCGGCATCACCGTCTACTTCGTCCTGGAGAACGTCGGTGTCGATCTGTCCACGGCGTCCGACGCGTCCCTGATCGTGGCCACCTACCCGATGATGACGATGCTGCTCGAACTGGTCGTCCACCGCACCCGGATGCCCCGGCTGCGGGTCGCGGGCGTGCTGCTGGCCACCGTCGGCGCCTTCCTCGTCGTACGCAACGGAGCCGAGGTCGGCGGCGGTTCGCGCTGGCTGGGCGATCTCCTGCTGCTGCTCGGCGGGCTGGCCTGGGCCGGGTACAACGTGCTCACCAAACGCGCGAGCGCCGGCCAGAACGCGGTGAGCGTCACGTACTACCAGACCCTCGCGGGCGCGGCGGGGTTCCTCGGCGCCTCCCTGCTGGAGGCCGGCGACTGGCGGATGCCGGACGCGACCGCCTCGTCCCTGCTCGTCTACCTGGCGGTGGCGTGCTCGGTCGGCGGCTTCCTGCTCTACAACTACGGCCTGCGCGGGATGGCCTCGAGCGTCGCCGTGAACATCCTCAACCTGGTACCCGTCATCGGCGTCCTCGGCGCCGTCGTGATCAACGGCGAGTCGATCCGGGCGGCCCAGGTCGTGGGTGGCGTCGTCATCGTCGGCGGGGTCGCGCTGGGACTGGTCGAGGTGGGGGAAGCACCCCGGACGCCGGCCACGGCGTCGGACGCGGGCGGTGGCGGTGGCGGGTCCTTCCGAACCGTGGCCGCTTCGGCCGCCTCGGCGGCCCTGACGGTGCCGAGCGAGCCCGAGGCCGTCGTACCGGCCGCCCGTCACGCGCTCGACGGGGCCTGCCGGTCCCCGGACGGCGCACGCCTCGAGATCCCCGGCCCGTGAACGGGGCAGCCCGCCGATGGGGGAAGTCGGCGGGCTGCATTCGTGCCGCAGTGGCTCTGTGGGGTCGGTGCACACAGGGGTCGGTGCACGTCGGGTCAGTGCACGGAGTGCTCCTCCAGGGGGAACGTTCCGCCGGTCACGTCCTCCGCGAACGCCTTCGCCGCGTTCCCCATGACCTCACGCAGATTCGCGTACTGCTTGACGAACTTCGGCACCCGCCCTCCGGTGAGCCCCAGCATGTCCGTCCACACCAGCACCTGGGCGTCCGTCTCGGCGCCCGCCCCGATCCCCACCGTGGGGATGTGGAGCACACGCGTGACCTCCGCGGCCAGCTCCGCCGGAACCAGCTCGAGGACCACCGCGAACGCCCCCGCGTCCTGGACGGCCTTCGCGTCCCGCAGCAGCTGCTGGGCGGCCTCCTCGCCGCGCCCCTGGACGCGGTAGCCCATGGCGTTCACGGACTGCGGGGTCAGCCCGATGTGGGCCATCACGGGGATGCCGGACTCGACCAGCAGCTCGATCTGGCGGTGCGAGCGCTCCCCGCCCTCCAGCTTGACGGCACCGACCCCCGCCTCCTTCACCAGCCGGGTCGCCGAGCGCAGTGCCTGCACCGGCCCCTCCTGGTAGGAACCGAAGGGCAGGTCGCCGACGATCAGCGCCCGGCTCGTACCCCGGACGACGGCCGCCGAGAGCATGGTCATCTCGTCGAGGGTGACGGGTACGGTCGACTCGTAGCCCAGGTGACAGTTGCCGGCCGAGTCGCCGACCAGCATGACCGGGATGCCGGCCTCGTCGAAGACGGACGCGGTCATCGCGTCGTACGCGGTGAGCATGGGCCACTTCTCGCCGCGCTCCTTGGCGGCGGTGATGTCCCGGACCGTGATGCGGCGGGTGCCCTTGCCTCCGTACAGCGCGTTCGTCGCGTGGGTGCTGCCGGCGGAGGTCTGCTGGGCAGGCTGAAGCTGCGTCATCGCAACGGCTCCTTCAAATCATCTCGAGGCACCCTGACGGCGTCCCCGGATCGCTCCCATGGTGGCACCTCGCGTCCGGGGACGGCTAGTGGTCGCCCGCGGAGGGCGCCCGGTGTGCTGAACGTCTCCCGCCCGCGCGGGCCCGTCCGCGCGGGCGGCCCATCACCATGTGTATCGCCATGGGTAAGGTCTCGGTAAAGAGTTTCGATACGAGACGGTCTCGTATCGAAATGGACTTAGGCTTGCCGACATGACTACTCCCGCCGGCCCACCCGCCCTCGGCCCCCGGATCCCCGAGGCCGTGCACCGGCGACGCTGGGCCATCCTCGGTGTGCTCATGCTCAGCCTGCTGATCGTGGTGCTCGACAACTCCATCCTCAACGTCGCCATCAAGACCATCTCCACCCCCGCCCCGACCGGCCTGGGCGCCACCCAGAGCGAGCTGGAGTGGGCGATCAACGCCTACACCCTCGTCTTCGCCGGCCTGCTGTTCACCGCCGGGATCCTCGGCGACCGGCTCGGCCGCAAGAAGGTGCTGCTCGGCGGCCTCGCCGTGTTCGGCCTCGGTTCCGCGCTCGCCGCCTTCGCCGGCTCGCCCACCGAGCTCATCGTCTTCCGGGCCGTGATGGGCTTCGGCTCCGCCTTCGTGATGCCCGCCACCCTCGCCGTCCTGATGAACGTCTTCGAGCGCGAGGAGCAGCCCAAGGCCATCGGCATCTGGGCCGGCGGTGTGGGCCTGGCCATCGCCATCGGACCGATCACCGGAGGTGTCCTCCTCGACCACTTCTGGTGGGGCTCGGTCTTCCTCATCAACGTACCGATCGTGATCATCGCGCTGGTGCTGATGACGATCCTGGTGCCCGACTCCCGCGACCCCAAGCCCGGCCGCATCGACCCCGTAGGGGTGCTGCTGTCGGTCGTCGGGCTCGTGCTGCTCGTCTACGGCATCATCAAGGGCGGCCAGCTCGCCGACTTCACCGACCCGCAGGTGCTGGCCACCATCGGCGCCGGTCTCGCCGTACTCGTCGGGTTCGTGCTGTTCGAGAAGCGCAGCGACCACCCGTCCATCGACGTGACGTACTTCCGCAACAAGACCTTCTCGGCGGCCATGTCCGTCATCGCGCTCGTCTTCTTCGCACTGATGGGCGTGACCTTCTTCTCCGTCTTCTACACCCAGAGCGTGCGCGGCTACTCGCCCCTCCAGACCGGCCTGCTGATGCTGCCGCTGGCCGCCGCCCAGCTGATCTTCGCACCGCGCGCCCGGCTGGCCGTCGACCGCTTCGGCAACCGGGCCACGACCACCGCCGCCATGCTGCTGATCGCCGCGACACTCGCCGCGTTCGCCTCGTTCGAGAGGGACACCCCGATCTGGCTGCTGGAAGTCGTCTTCTTCCTGATGGGCACCGGCATGGCGCACATCATGACGCCGACCAGCGTCGTCATCATGCAGGCCCTGCCCCGCGAGAAGGCCGGCTCCGCCTCCGCGCTCAGCAACACCTTCCGCCAGGTCGGCGGCGCGCTCGGCATCGCCGTACTCGGCTCGGTCCTCTCGGCGTCCTACCGCAGCGGCATCGAGGACAAGCTCGACGTGCTGCCCGCCGGCGTACGGCACACCGCGGGCGAGTCCATCGAGGCCACCCTCGGCGTCGCCGCCAAGCTCGGCCCGAAGGGCGAGGCCCTGGTCGGCCCCGCCAACGACGCGTTCCTGCACGCGATGCACCTCACCGCCCTGTGCGGCGCGGGCGTCGCCGTCCTGGGCGCCCTGGTCGTCGCCCTGTGCCTCCCGGGCCGCCCGGCCGCGCCCCAAGAGGGCGAGGAGAAGCCGCAGTTGGCGTCGGCCGACCACTGAACGGCTGGAACGTCCGCAACGGCTGGGAGAATCAAGGCAGTACGTAGAAGATATTGAGCAACACGTAGTACGTAGGGGGCAGTACGCAATACGTATGACGTGGCACGTGGGAAACGAAAGGAGCAGGTCGCGTGAGCCTCACGGACGACCTGGCCGACGGGACCGCCGCCGATCGGACCGCCACCGATCGGGGCAGTGCCCGTGGCCGCCCCCGGAGCGAGGCCGTGGAGCGCTCCATCATCGAGGGCGTGATGCAGCTCCTGGAGGAGGGCGTGCCGCTCGCGGACATCTCCATCGAGCGGGTGGCCCGGACCGCCGGTGTCGGCAAGGCCACCATCTACCGCCGCTGGCGGGGCAAGGAGGAGCTCTTCGTCGACGTCATGCGGGTCATGGAGCCCGCGGACCCCGAGCTGCCCGGCACATCGGTGCGGGACGACCTGGTCGTCCTGCTGGAGACACTGCGCCGACGCGGACTGGCCCACCGGTCCTCGGCGTTCCTGCACAACGTCCAGGCCCAGATGAAGAGCAGCCCCAAACTCTGGGCCGCCTACCACGCCACCGTCGTCGAACCGCGCCGCGCGCTCGGCACCGAACTCCTGCGCCGCGGCCAGCGAACCGGCGAGGTCCGCCCGGACGTCGACGTCACAGTGATGTACGACCTCTTCCTCGGCCCCATGCTCCTGCGCGCCGTTCTGCGCCCCGACGCCGACCTCCCGGAGGGCCTCGCGGAGCAGATCGTCGACACGCTGCTGCAAGGTCTGCGGCCGGTCGCCCCCTGAGCAGGAATTCGTACGCCTGTCGGGCCGACTGGCGCACGACTGTGCGTGTTTCGTCACAGAGAGCCGTCCGCGCGGAACAACCGGAACTGGTCGTGCCGACTTGTTCGTCATCGTCCCCGTACGGCCGTCATGGGACGGTGAGATCGGAACCGAACATCCCCTAGGGTCTTAGGCGCGGGGGACGGACGGGTGAGCACGGCAGGTTGTGAGGCGACAGTATGGCCCAGCAGGCGTACATGACGGATACGGACAACGGAGGCTCGGGACCCGAGCGCCGGGGACCCCGGCTCCGGCGCCTGATGAACCGTCTGACGGCCGGCTGGCGGGGCGATCCGAGAATCTGGCGGCGCGGACTGATCACGGCGGCGCTGGCGATACTGCTCGCCCTGGTGATGCTGCTGCACGCGCAGATCCCCAACCGCATCGGCAACCTCGGCAGTCTCAGCGAGACGTTCCTGCCGTGGTTCGGCATCGTCTCCGTGCCGCTGCTGCTGATCGTGGCGCTGCTCCGGCGCTCCGCGACCGCGCTGATCGCGGTGGTGCTGCCCACGGTGGTCTGGTTCAACCTCTTCGGCGGGCTGCTCGGCAGCAACGCCGGGACCGGCGGCAACCTGACGGTGGCCACCCACAACGTCAACGCGGAGAACCCGGACCCCTCCGGCACCGCCCGCGAGGTGGCGGGCTCCGGCGCCGACCTCCTGGCCCTCGAGGAACTGACGGCCACGGCGGTCCCGACGTACGAGAAGGCCCTCGCGGCGACGTACAAGTACCACTCGGTGCAGGGCACGGTCGGCCTGTGGAGCAAGTACCCGATCAGCGCCTCCCGCCCGGTCGACATCAAGCTGGGCTGGACCCGCGCCATGCGCGCCACCGTGGCGACACCCGAGGGGCCGGTCGCGGTGTACGTCGCCCATCTCCCGTCGGTGCGCGTGAAGATGGAGGCCGGCTTCACGGCCCGCCAGCGCGACAAGAGCGCGAACGCGCTCGGCGAGGCGCTCTCCGACGAGACGCTGACCCGCAAGATCCTCCTCGGCGACCTCAACGGCACGATGAACGACCGGGCCCTCAACGCCGTCACCGCCCAGATGCGCTCCACGCAGGGCGCCTCGGGCAGCGGCTTCGGGTTCAGCTGGCCGGCGTCGTTCCCGATGGCGCGGATCGACCAGATCATGGTGCAGGGCGTGGAACCGGTCAGCTCCTGGTCGCTGCCGCGCACGGCCAGCGACCATCTGCCGATCGCGGCGAGGGTGAGGATTCCCACCCTGTAGGGGCGGCGTCCACGGGCTCGTAACCCGGGGGAATAGGGGGCCGGGGAGTGTTTGTTCCGTACTTGAACATAAACTGTACGGACCTACGCCCGCCGCACCCTTCGAAAGGCCCCCGCTCTGATGTCCCGGCCCACGCCGACCTCCCTGTCCGCCCGCAGGACCACACCCCTGGCCCTGCTCGCCCTCGCCGTGGGTGCTTTCGGCATCGGCACGACCGAGTTCGTGATGATGGGCCTGCTGCCCGACGTCGCGGACGACCTGGGCGTGTCGATCCCGTCCGCCGGGCACCTGGTCTCGGCGTACGCGCTGGGCGTCGTCATCGGCGCCCCGCTGCTCGCCGCCCTCACGGCCCGGATGTCGCGCCGCAAGGTCCTGATCGGCCTGATGGGCCTGTTCGTGGCGGGCAACGCGCTCTCCGCGTTCGCCCCCGACTACGACTCCCTCCTGGCCGCCCGCTTCCTGAGCGGCCTGCCGCACGGCGCCTTCTTCGGCGTGGGCGCGGTCGTCGCCACGACCATGGCGGCCCCGGAGCGCAAGGCACGCTCGGTGTCGCTGATGTTCCTGGGCCTGACCGTCGCGAACGTGCTCGGCGTCCCGGTGGCGACGGCGATGGGCCAGCAGCTCGGCTGGCGGGCGACCTTCCTCGGCGTGAGCGTGATCGGCGTGGCGGCGATAGCGGCCCTGGCGCTGCTGATCCCGCACGACCGCGCGGCGGCGCCGGTGGCGGGCCTGCGCGGCGAACTGGCCGCCCTGCGCTCGGTGCCGGTCTGGCTGGCCCTCGGTACGACGGTCGCGGGCTTCGGCGCCCTCTTCTCGGCGTACAGCTACATCACGCCGATGCTGACGGACTCCGCAGGGTACGCCGACTCCAGCGTGACCCTGCTGCTGGCGCTGTTCGGCGTCGGCGCGACGATCGGCAACCTGCTGGGCGGGCGGCTCGCGGACCACGCGATGCGGGGCACCCTCTTCGGCGGCCTGGTCTCGCTCATCGTGGTCCTGGGCGCGTTCCCGCTGCTGATGAGTACGCAGTGGAGCGCGGCCCTGGCGGTCGTCCTGGTCGGCGTGGCGGCCTTCGTCACGGGCACGCCCCTCAACCTGATGGTGATGGAGCGGGCGTCGTCGGCCCCGTCCCTGGCGTCCTCGGCGAACCAGGCGGCCTTCAACCTGGCGAACGCCGGGGGAGCGTGGATCGGCGGCCTCGCCCTGGCGGCGGGCCTCGGTACGACGTCCCCGGCACTGGTGGGAGCGGGGCTGGCCCTGCTGGGCCTGGGCGTCGCCGGGGTCGCGTACGTGGTCGACCGGCGCCGGTCGACTCCGTCGGCCGGGCGGGAACGCGTGGTGGCGTCGCACGTGCCCGCGCGGGCGGAGAAGGTGCTCCACTGAGCGGGTGGGTGTTTTCACACCCACCCACCCACCCACTCGATCGAACCGAGCTGACCCCTACGGGGCGATGTCCCACTGCTGGCAGGTGTTGTCGAGCTGCTGCCACTGGCGGACCGCCGTGCCGTTGGCCGTGCCGCAGTTCGTGACGTCCAGTGTCATACCGGTGTTGACGTTGCTGATGGTGTAGTGACTGCCGACGCGGGTGACGTCCCACTGCTGGCAGTTGTTGCCGAGCGACGCCCACAACTGGACGGCCGTGCCGTTGCTCTGCCCGCAGTTCTTGTCGTCCAGGACCGTGCCGCTGTTGACGTTGGTGATGGTGTAGTGGCCGTTGCCCGCGCTCGCGAATTTCCACTGCTGGCAGGTGTTGCCGAGCGAGGACCACAGGTCGACCGAAGTCCCGTTGCCGGTACCGCAGTTCACCGCGTCCAGGACCTTGCCCGAGTTGGTGTTGGTCAGCCGGTAGGCGGTGCCGGCGACCGGGAAGGTGGCGGCCGGGGTGCTGTAGCCGACGGAGGTGATGTTGGCCTGTACGGCGTTGTCGGCGGCGTCGGTCGGATAACCGGCCGTCATGACGCCCTCGAAGAAGGAGCCGTCGGAGCCGTTGCTGTTGTCACCGCCGGTGCCGAGGACGATGGCGCCCTCCTTCTGCATCGGGGTGTAGCCGCCGAGGTTGGGCAGGGCCCCGTTGTACCAGGTGGTCAACGACCCCGATTGGGAGTTGCCGCCTTTTATCGCATAGGTCGTCGTGCCGTTGTTCTTGAGCAGGGCCGTGACGAACTCACTGCTGTTGCCGGTGTTGCTCGGGTAGGACCCGTTCGCTCCGAAGAAGAGCCCGTTCTCGAGGTCGGCCTCGACCCAGGGGCCCGATCCGGCGCCGGAGCACGAGAACCAGCACTCCGTACCGAAGTTGAGCGCGTCCATGTGACCGTTGCCGGTGTCGTTGCCGGAGGTCTCGGCGTTGCCGTAGTCGAAGCAGCAGCGGTTGTTCACATGGTGGCCGCTGGTCACCATGTACATCCCCTCGGGGCTGCTGCCGGTGGCGATGCCCGACGTGCTGTTGTCGCGGTAGCCGACGCCGGCCGACACGAAGATGCCGTAGACCGAGTGTCCGCCGGCCGTCACCGGCAGGGCGTTGGCGATGGCGCCCACGTCCTGGCCGCCGTTGCCGCCGGGGCCCTCGATGGTGAGGTCGTTGTGCTTGGAGCTCTGGTCGTAGATCTTCGTGATGATGCACGTCGTGCCGGAACAGAAGGTGTCCTGCGCCGCGGCGTTGGCGTAGCCGCCCGCGGCGAGGGTGCCGATGTCGGTCGTCGCGGAGTCCGAGGCCCGCTTCACCTGGTAAAGGGCGCCGCTGTACGCGGAGTAGAGGGCGCGTGTGGTGCTGTGCGCGGCGACGCAGGGCGTACCGGCCGAGGCGTAGATGTCACAAGGGAGCGAGGTGGCGGCCTGGGACGGGCCGGCGGCACCGACCAGCAGACCGGCGACCACGGCGATGGTCGCGCCGACCGAGAGGAGAATCCCTCTCAGACGCTGACGGTGTGAAAAAGAAATCATCGTTGATCTCCGAACTTCGCCAGAATGTGAGCGCTAACAATAGTGAGCTCGGGCGAAGTTCAGGTCGTCAAAGGAGGGCCAACAAGTCGTCAAGTTTTCGCGCTGAGAAGGGCCTTGGAGAAATAGGGTCGATATGCCGAACAATTTGTGATCGAAATGCCGAACATATGAATGCGATTGGCCCCCGGCCTCTCGGCGCGGGGGCCAACGCCCAGGTGGAACAGGTCAGTCGTTGATCCACCCGGTGGCCCGTCCGGTCGACTGGAAGCGGAGCTTGTAGTAGGTGCCCCCGGGGACACCCGACTCGAGCTCGGTCCATTTACCCCGTGTGGCGTACGTGTAGCTGTCCTGGCAGGACACGCTGCCGCCATAGCTGCGGCACACCTTCACGTTCCGGTTCGAGTTGGTCATCACCGTGATTCGCCCGCAACCGTACGATGTCTGGAGCCACTGACCGGAAGGGAAGCCTGTCGGGTAGTAGTTGTATCCCGAGTCTTTGTCGTACGAGGTCGTGCCGCACGCCCGCAGCGCACTCGAGTGCGAGTTGCTCTGCGGTGCCGCTTCCGCGGTCGCGGCGCCCGTGGCGAGGCCGCCGACCGTCACGATGATGCTGCTTGCCACTGCTGCGAGTTTTCTGGACGTGTTCGGCATCATGTCCCGTCTCCGTCTTCGGGTTGGGAAAAACCGAATTCCGCAGGACGGCCCGTCCAACGTTCCGCCTGCTGTGCCGTCTGTTCTCCGCCTCACCCGGTGCTGGTGCCTGCCGGGTGATAAAGGGCACTTATCCAGGATTGCGCAGAGTGTCGATGTTCGCATGCGGGCCGGGCGAGGGGCGTGCCCCCGCACCGGCCCCCGCCCTTACAGCGACTCCCGCCACCCATTGGTGATGGGCAGCCGCCGGTCCTTCCCGAACCCCTTCGCCGAGATCTTCGTCCCCGGCGGGTACTGCCGCCGCTTGTACTCCGCCGTGTCGACCATTCGCAGCACCCGGGTCACCAACTCGGCGTCGTAGCCTGCCGCCACGATCGCGTCGGCGCCCGAGTCCCGGTCCACGTACAGCTCGAGGATCGCGTCCAGTACCGGATAGTCCGGCAGGGAGTCCGTGTCGATCTGCCCCGGGCGCAACTCCGCACTCGGCGGCTTCGTGATGGAGTTCTCCGGGATCGGCGGAGTCTGGTTCCTTTCCGCTGCCGCCCTGTTGCGCCACTTCGCGAGGCGGAAGATCGACGTCTTGTACACGTCCTTGATGGGGCCGTACGCGCCCACCGAGTCGCCGTACAGGGTCGAGTAACCCACCGCCAGTTCCGACTTGTTGCCCGGCGCCAGCACGATGTGACCCTCCTGGTTGGAGATGGCCATCAGCATCGTGCCCCGCAGCCGGGACTGCAGGTTCTCCTCCGCGAGGCCCGTCAGACCCAGCGAGTCCATGTACGCGTCGAACATCGGCGCGATCGGCACCGTACGGAAGTTGAGGCCGGTCCGCCGGGCCAGTTCCGCCGCGTCGCCGATCGAGTGGTCGGAGGAGTACTTCGACGGCATCGCCACGCCGTACACGTTCTCCGCGCCCACCGCGTCGCACGCGAGCGCCGCGACCAGCGCCGAGTCGATACCGCCCGAGAGGCCGATCAGGACCGACCTGAAGCCGTTCTTCGCCGCGTACGCCCGCAGGCCCACCACCAGCGCCGAGTACATCTCCTCGTCGTCGTCCAGGCGCTCCGCGTAGCCGCCGGTCAGCTCGGGCTCGTACGCGGGCAGCGGGTCCGCGGACAGGATCACGCGGTCGATGCGCAGGCCGTCGTCCACCACGCCGGTCGGGGCGTCGGGCATGGCGGCGGGCAGGTCCAGGTCGAGGACGACGCAGCCCTCCGTGAACTGCGGGGCCCGGGAGATCACCTCGCCGTTCCGGTCGACGACGATCGAGTCCCCGTCGAAGACCAGTTCGTCCTGGCCGCCGACCATCGCCAGGTAGGCGGTCGTGCAGCCCGCCTCCTGGGCGCGCTTGCGGACCAGTTCCAGCCGGGTGTCGTCCTTGTCGCGCTCGAACGGGGAGGCGTTGATCGAGAGCAGCAGGCCCGCCCGCGCGGAGCGCGCCGCCGGGACCCGGCCGCCGTCCTGCCAGAGGTCCTCGCAGATCGCGAGCGCCACGTCGATGCCGTGCACGCGCAGCACGGGCATGGTGTCGCCCGGCACGAAGTAGCGGAACTCGTCGAAGACGCCGTAGTTCGGGAGGTGGTGCTTGGCGTACGTCAGGAGCACCTCGCCGCCGTACAGGACCGCGCCCGCGTTGCGCGGGGAGCCGGCCGGGCGGCCGAACTTCGGCAGGTCGCTCTCGGACCGGTCGAGGTAACCGACGACCACCGGCAGCTCGCCGAACCCCTCCTCGGCGAGACGCGCGGCGAGCGAGCGCAGGGCCGCGCGGGACGCCTCCACGAAGGAGGAGCGCAGGGCGAGGTCCTCGACGGGATACCCGGTCAGCACCATCTCCGGGAACGCCACGAGATGCGCTCCCTGCTCGGCGGAGTGCCGGGTCCAGCGGAGGATCGATTCCGTGTTTCCGGCGATGTCGCCGACGCGCGAGTCGATCTGGTTCAGGGCGAGGCGTAGTTGAGGCACGCCGCCCAGTGTAATCGTCAATGCGACGCGATGGGGTGGTGGGGCGTGTGGGTCGCCCCACGCGGGTCAACTCTCCCTGACGCCGGGGCAATGGGACCCTGAAGTGCCTTGCCTGATGTCATGACCGCGTTTTCAGTAGGAGACATGACATACAACGGGGTGCATGCGGACAGCCCGGACAGCGCGGGCAGTGCGGGCCGCGGTACGGGCTGGGCCTGGTTCCTGGCGTGGTTCGCGGTGGGGGCGTGCGTGGCCGCCGGGTTCGCCGCCATCCTGACGGTGGGGCTGGTGTTTCTGGTGGTGGCCGCCGCGGGCGCGGGGCTGCTGCTGCGGAAGGGGCCGATGAACGCCGCTGCCGGGGCCCTCTCCGGTCTGGCGCTGCCGCTCTTCTACCTCGCCTACCTGAACCGGGGCGGCCCGGGCACGGTCTGCAGTTCGTCGCCGGGCGAGCAGACCTGCACCGACGAGTACACCCCCGTACCGTTCCTGGTCGGCGGCGTCCTCCTGTTCGTCGCGGGTTTCGTGATCTTCCTCGTGATCGAGCGAGCCACCAGAAAAGCGCCCGCCCCCGGACGGTGAACGCTCCGGGGACGGGCTTGGGGCTGGTCGGGCTGGTCGCGTCGGCGCCTCAGCGGCGGTACGACTCCACGTAACCCTTCGCGGGCGTACCCACGCCGGTCACGTCGTCGTAGCCGCGTACGGCCTGCAGCGAGCTGTCCTTGCCGAGGCTGCGGACGGAGGTGAGGATCCCGTCCGTGTCGTCGTAGCCGTTGGCGAAGTCCAGGCGGGCCACGGCGAGTCCGTACCCCGTGGGGTTGTCGGTCACATCGTGGTAGACCTTCGCGTGCGAGGCGTACTTCGCGTAGATCGCCGGGTTGGCGAAGCCGATCGGCGCGCCGCCCCGGGCCTCCTGCGCGAGGGCCTGTACGGCCGCGATCACCGGTGCCGCAAGCGACGTACCACCGATGCGGTACTCGCTGTACGCGACGCCGCCCTCCGGCAGGGACTGGGTCTGGCCGACCTTGAAGCCGGTGTTCGGGTCCGCGATCGCCGCGATGTCCGGGACGACCCGGTTGCCCTTCTCGCTGTTGGCCTTGGCCAGCGAGTTGGGTACGACACCCTTCTGGTAGAAGGGCTCCGCGACCGTCTTGCTGGTGCCGCCGCCCGCGCCCGAGGTGTAGGCGCCCGGGAAGTTGGTCCAGCTCTTGCCGTCGGCCGACAGCGAGGCCTTCTCGGTGCCCCAGCCGGTCTCCCACTGGTACGCGTCACCCTTGCCGACCGCCAGCGAGGTACCGCCGACCGCCGTCACCCACGCCGAGTTGGCCGGGGTGTCGACCTGCTTCACACCGGTGTTGACGACCTCGTCGCCGTTGTCACCGGAGGAGAAGTAGAAGCCGATGCCCTGGACCGCGCCGAGCTTGAACACCTGGTCGTAGGCGGCGGCCAGGTCCGGCGTCTGGTTGGCCTCGATGTCGCCCCACGAGTTGGAGACGATGTCGGCGAGGTGCTTGTCGACGATCTTGCCGAGCGAGTCGAGCAGATCGTCGTCCATGCAGGACGCGGAACCGACATACGTGATGTCGGCGCCCGGCGCGACCGCGTGCACGGCCTCGACGTCGAGGGTCTCCTCGCCGTACCAGCCGGCCGCGCCGCAGTCCTCGGTGTTCGTGTAGCCCGCCGGCAGGACCTGCTTGAGCTGGCCGCTGCGGTAGGGGGCGTCGCCGTGCTTGGCCGCGTAGGTGGCGGCGTCGCCGGCGATGTACGGCGAGGCGTAGGCGTCGGTGATGGCGACGCGCACCTTCTTGCCGGTCCAGCTGCCCGCGCCGTACGCGGCCCGCAGCTGCTTGCCCGTGTAGCCCTCGACGGCGTACGGGATCTGCTTGCCGTACGCCGTGGGCAGCGAGGCGGCGGTGTTCGAGCCGTAGTACGTGGAGAACGGACCCGCGTTGCGGAACACGGTCTCCGGCGCCGGCAGCGTGTCGTCGTGGGTCACGTGGTGCGGGGCGTTGTCCAGACCCGTGACGGTCAGGACGGCACCCTTCAGGCTGTCCGGCGCGGAGGCGGCCTTCGCGGGCGCCCGGTACGTCTTCCTGCCCTTGGCGTAGTTGTGCAGCTGCGTGCTGAAGGCCTTCTCGGCGGCGGCCACGTCACCGGAGACGGTGACGTAGTGGGCCGTGACACCGGTGACCTTGAGGCCCGACGCCGTCAGCCACGCCTTGACGGCGGCGACCTGGGCCGGGGAGGCCCCGAAGCGCTGCTGGACCTGCGCGGCCGTGAGGTACTTGCCGTACGAGGCGGACCTCGGGTCGGAGACGGCCTTCGCGTACGCGGTCAGACCGTCCGCGTTCCGGCCGGCGAAGTAGACCCGGGCGGTCACCTTGGAGCTGTCGGGCGTGGCTCCCTTGTCCGCCTTGGCGGTGGCCCACGCGGGCCTGGTGCCGGCGAGCGTGTCCCGGCCCGGGGCGTCCGCGGCATGGGCCGCGGGAATGCCGAGCGCCAGCGCGCCGGCGAGCAGAGGCAGTGTCGCTGCCAGGCTCACACCGGCGCGCTTGATGGCGCGATTGGATCTCATGGAACCCCCTGATGCGGTTCAACGCGAGCAAGGCGAGTGATCTCTCGCCGCTGGCCACTCTCGCGATGAACCGTTCATGCCAGGGGAATCCAGGGGGAATGGCTGTGCCAAGAAGCCCCCAAGGGAACGTATACGTAAGCGATTTGAGGCTTGTGTCCGACGGTGAAACGTCGACAAATCCATCAACTCGCCGTCGCGCCGCGCTCCTTCAGCATCCCCGCCATCAGGGAGATCTCCGACTCCTGCGCGTTGACCATGCCCTGCGCGAGCCGCTTCTCCACGCCCACCTCGCACCGGTCCACGCACCCCTGCGCCATGTGGATACCGCCCTGGTGGTGCTTGGTCATCAGCTGGAGGTAGAAGATCTCCGCCTGCTTGCCGCTGAGCTTGCCGAGCTTGGTCATCTCGGTGTTGGTCGCCATGCCGGGCATCAGCGCGCCGTCCTTGCCGTCGGCCATGCCCGCCATGTCCATCCAGCCCATGGGCGCCTGAGAGGACACCTTCGGCAGCTCCCACAGGTCGAGCCAGCCCAGCAGCATGCCGCGCTGGTTGGCCTGCGTCTGTGAGATGTCGTACGCGAGCCGCCGGATCTCCTCGTTGCCCGTCCGGTCGCGCACGATGTACGACATCTCGACGGCCTGCTGATGATGGACCGCCATGTCACGGGCGAAGCCCGCGTCCGCCGAGTCGGCGGAGGGCGCCTTCATCCCCGAGTCGTCGCCGTCGGCGACCGCGTAGGTGATCGCGCCGGCCGCGACGAGCGCCGTGGCGGCAGCGCCGGCGATCCAGGGCGCCCGCCTCACTGTGACAGCCCGTTCGTGCAGGCGGCACCCGGCTCGGGGGTCTGCTTGCCCTGGACGAACTCCTCGAAGAACTTGTCCACGTTCGGGTCCTTGGCGCTCGTCACCGTGCGCTGCTTGCCCCAGGCGGACAGCATGATCGGGTCGGCCTGCTTGTCGTCCGGGCTCATCAGCGTGTACGGCGTCTTCTTCACCTTGGCCGCGAGCGCGTCGATGTCGGCCTTCGACGCCTTGCTGTTGTACGTCACCCACACGGCTCCGTGCTCCAGCGAGTGCACGGCGTTCATGTTGCTGATCGCCTTGTCGTAGACGTCACCGTTGCAGTTCATCCAGACCGGGTTGTGGTCACCGCCGACCGGGGGCTCCATCGGGTAGTTCACGGTCTTGGTGACGTGGTTCTGGGTGAGCTTCTTGTCCCAGGTCTTCACACCGTCCGCGCCGGTGACGAACTTGCCCGCGCCCTTGGAGTCGGTCGCCGCGGTGTCGCTGTCGTCGGACTGCGAGCGCACGAGGACCGTCGCACCGACGACCAGGCCGGCCACTATGGCGACGCTCACACCGATCGTGAGGATCCGGTTCCGGCGCTCACGCGAGCGCTCGGCGCGCCGCATCTCCTCTATGCGCGCCTTGCGCGCCGCGCTGCCACTGTCTTTGGCGCTCTTCTTGGCGGAACCCATGGGATCGATCCTTCTGGGGAAAGGGGCGGTCGGTTGCCGGTCGGTCGTACCGGTCTCTGATCGTAATCCGTGGCCACTGATCGTAATCCGTGACCGTCCGCAACGGTTCCGGTCAGGGATCACCCATTACGGATGTCGCCGGGAGCAGGCAAGATGAGGGACAGAGCATGACACCCGCCGTACGCGAGGCGTTCACTGTGGCGTCGGTCGGACGATCAAGGTGCGCAACGCGCACGAAATGCTTTTGTGGTGTCATGCTCAGGTGCCCGACCGCCTTCCTGTGGTGCGGGAGACAGGCGGCCTGACCAGCAAGGATGGGGAAGCGGAAGATGGACAAGCAGCAGGAGTTCGTGCTCCGGACACTGGAGGAGCGTGACATCCGGTTCGTCCGGCTGTGGTTCACGGACGTGCTGGGCTTCCTCAAGTCCGTGGCCGTGGCCCCGGCGGAGCTGGAGCAGGCCTTCGACGAGGGCATCGGGTTCGACGGCTCCGCGATCGAGGGATTCGCTCGCGTATACGAATCCGACATGATCGCCAAGCCGGACCCGTCGACGTTCCAGATCCTCCCGTGGCGCGCGGAGGCCCCCGGCACCGCCCGGATGTTCTGCGACATCCTGATGCCGGACGGCTCGCCGTCCTTCGCGGACCCGCGCTACGTCCTCAAGCGCGCCCTCACCCGTGGCTCCGACCTGGGCTTCACCTTCTACACCCACCCGGAGATCGAGTTCTTCCTCCTGAAGGAAAAGCCGCTGGACGGCACCCGTCCGACCCCGGCCGACAACTCCGGCTACTTCGACCACACCCCGACCCACGTCGGCCAGGACTTCCGCCGCCAGGCGATCACCATGCTGGAGTCCATGGGCATCTCGGTCGAGTTCTCCCACCACGAGGGCGCCCCCGGCCAGCAGGAGATCGACCTGCGGTACGCCGACGCGCTCTCCACGGCGGACAACATCATGACGTTCCGCCTGGTCATGAAGCAGGTGGCGCTCGAGCAGGGCGTCCACGCCACGTTCATGCCGAAGCCGTTCAGCGAGCACCCCGGCAGCGGTATGCACACCCACCTCTCCCTCTTCGAGGGCGACCGCAACGCGTTCTACGAGTCCGGCTCGGAGTACCAGCTCTCCAAGGTCGGCCGGTCCTTCATCGCGGGCCTGCTGAAGCACGCCGCCGAGATCGCCGCGGTCACCAACCAGTGGGTGAACTCCTACAAGCGCATCTGGGGCGGCTCGGAGCGCACTGCGGGCGCCGGCGGCGAGGCCCCCTCGTACATCTGCTGGGGTCACAACAACCGCTCGGCCCTGGTCCGCGTCCCGATGTACAAGCCCGGCAAGACGGGCTCGGCGCGCATCGAGGTCCGCTCGCTGGACTCGGGCGTGAACCCCTACCTGGCGTACGCCGTCCTGCTGGCCGCCGGCCTCAAGGGCATCGAGGAGGGCTACGAGCTGCCGCCGGGCGCCGACGACGACGTGTGGGCCCTCTCGGACGCGGAGCGCCGCGCGATGGGCATCGAGCCGCTTCCGCAGAACCTGGGCGAGGCGCTCACGCTCATGGAGCGCAGCGAGCTGGTCGCCGAGACGCTCGGCGAACATGTGTTCGACTTCTTCTTGCGCAACAAGCGGCAGGAGTGGGAGGAGTACCGCTCCGAGGTGACGGCGTTCGAGCTGCGCAAGAGTCTGCCTGTGCTGTAGCGCTCCGCTTGGGGCCGTGATTCCAGCGCGGGTCGGTGGGGGCTTTTCGCGCAGTTCCCCGCGCCCCTTAACGGGGCGCGGGTGTTGGCCTGCGTTTCAGCTTGCGGACATTTCGGTCAGGAGGGCGTGTAGGGGTTTCTCTGCTCGTTGGCGGTATTCCTGGATTGCCCAGCCGTTGCCGTCCGGGTCCTTGAAGTACATGAACGTGGCGCCGTCGTCCGGCGAGTACCGCATCGGGTCCGACACCTCCAGACCGCGTTCGAGCAGCTCGGCGTGGGCCGCCTTGATGTCGGCGACGCACAGCTGGAGGCCCTGGTACGAGCCCGGCGCCGGCGTCGGGCCGTCCATCGTCTCCCAGATGGTGTCGCCCAGCGCGATCGAACAGCCCGAGCCCGGTGGCGTGAGCTGGACGATCCGCATCCCGGGCATCACCTCCTGGTCGATGTCGACGTGGAAACCGGCCTTGTCGCGGTAGAAGTCACGGGCCCGGTCGATGTCGGTCACGGGCAGCGGGATCACTTCGAGCGTGTACTGCATCGCTTGTCCTCCAGATCGGCTTCACGGAACGACCTCCCTCACCGAAGCCGAAAACCGGGCCCGCCGCCACCGAAACGACCACAGCGGCGGCGGAAGCCCCCGTTCCGACCAGCGCGGACATCACTCCAGCTCCGTCCGGCGCTTCCCGCCGCCACTCCGGTTACGCTCGTGGGGTTACGACCTTGATCCGATGGTCCGACGGGAAGGCCCAGGATGATGGCGCCGGGGCGCAGGAGCAGTACCTTCACGCGGCTGCTGCGGCACGGCTTCACCGACCCCTCCGCCGCCGAGCGGCTCCTCGACAGCGTCGAACTCGCGCCCCTGCGGGACGACCCGGTGCTGCTCGACGCACTGGGCGCGACCGCCGACCCGGACCTCGCCCTGCTCGGCCTGGTCCGGCTCGTCGAGGCGCAGGACGGCCGCACCGCCCGGCACGAGCTGCTCGACACCGTGATAGCGGCCAAACCGCTGCGCGACCGGCTGCTCGGGGTGCTCGGCGCCTCCGCCGCCCTCGGCGACCACCTGATCCGGCATCCCCGCGACTGGCACGCCTTCGTCATGTACGAGCCCCGGGATCTCCACCCCGGGGTGGAGGAGTTCGAGCGGGGGCTCGCCGAGGCCACCGACACCGTGTCGCTGCGCGTCGCCTACCGCCGCTGCCTGCTGTCCATCGCCGCCCGCGACGTGTGCGGCACCACCGACGTCGCCGAGACCGCCGCCGAGCTGGCCGACCTCGCCACCGCGACCCTGCGCGCCGCCCTCGCCATCGCCAGGGCCGCCGCACCCGGCGACGCCGCACAGTGCCGGCTCGCCGTCATCGCCATGGGCAAGTGCGGCGGCCACGAGCTCAACTACGTCTCCGACGTCGACGTCATCTTCGTCGGCGAGGCCGCCGACGGGGCCGACGAGGGAAAGGCACTGCAGGCCGCCACCCGCCTCGCCTCGCACCTCATGCGGATCTGCTCCGAGACCACCGTCGAGGGCAGCATCTGGCCCGTCGACGCCAACCTGCGCCCCGAAGGCCGCAACGGGCCACTGGTCCGCACCCTCAGCAGCCATCTCGCCTACTACCAGCGCTGGGCCAAGACCTGGGAGTTCCAGGCCCTGCTCAAGGCCCGCCCGGTCGCCGGTGACGTCGAACTGGGCGAGGCGTACGTCGCCGCGCTCGCCCCGCTCGTCTGGCACGCCGCCGAGCGCGACAACTTCGTCGTCGACGTGCAGAAGATGCGCCGGCGCGTGGTCGAGAACATTCCCCTCGCCGAGGTGGAGAGGGAGCTGAAGCTCGGGCCGGGCGGCCTGCGCGACGTCGAATTCGCCGTCCAGCTGCTCCAGTTGGTGCACGGGCGCGCCGACACCTCCCTGCGCAGCGGCACCACCCTGGACGCCCTGGGCGCCCTCGCCGCCGGCGGGTACGTCGGTCGCGCCGACGCCGTGCAGCTCGACGACGCCTACCGCTTCCTGCGGTCCATGGAACACCGCATCCAGCTGTTCCGGCTGCGCCGTACCCACCTCGTCCCCGAGGATCAGGCGGACCTGCGGCGCATCGGGCGCTCGCTGGGGCTGCGCACCGATCCGGTGGCCGAACTGAACCGCGAGTGGAAACGGCACGCGTCCGTCGTACGGCGGCTGCACGAGAAGCTCTTCTACCGGCCGCTGCTCGACGCCGTCGCCCAACTCGCGCCCGGCGAAAGCCGGTTGAGCACGGTCGCGGCAAGGGAGCGGCTCGTCGCGCTCGGGTACGCCGATCCGGCCGCGGCCCTCAGGCACCTGGAGGCGCTGGCCAGCGGGGTGAGCCGCAAGGCGGCCATCCAACGGACCCTGCTGCCCGTCCTGTTGGGCTGGTTCGCCGACTCCGCCGACCCGGACGCGGGGCTGCTCAACTTCCGCAAGGTGTCGGACGCGCTGGGCCGAACCCCCTGGTACCTACGGCTGTTGAGGGACGAAGGCGCCGCCGCCGAGAACCTCGCCCGCGTCCTGTCCGCAGGGCGCCTCGCCCCCGACCTGCTGATGCGGGCCCCGGAGGCCGTCGCGCTGCTCGGCGACGGCGACGGAGGCGGGCTCGCGCCACGCGAACGCGCCCACCTGGAGCAGGAGATACTGGCCGCCGTCGGCCGCGCCGACACCGGCGAACAGGGCGTGTACGCCGCCCGCGGTGTCCGCCGGCGCGAGCTGTTCCGTACGGCCGCCGCCGACATCGTCCACTCCTACGGCACCGAGCAGTCGCCCGCCGAACCCGACCAGGGCGCCCTGGTGGACCGCGTCGGCGCCGCGATCTCCGACCTCACGGCGGCCACCCTCGCCGGGACACTGCGAGCGGTCGTACGGGACGGCTGGGGGGACACCCTGCCCACCCGGTTCACGGTGATCGGCATGGGCCGCTTCGGCGGACACGAACTGGGCTACGGCTCCGACGCAGACGTCCTGTTCGTCCACGAACCCCGCGAGGGCGTCGACGAGCACGAGGCCACCAAGGCCGCGAACGCCGTCGTCTCCGAGATGCGGCGGCTGCTCCAAGCCCCCAGCGCCGACCCGCCGTTGCTCATCGACGCGGATCTGCGACCGGAGGGCAAGTCGGGCCCGATGGTCCGCACCCTGACCTCGTACGAGGCGTACTACCGCCGCTGGTCCCTCGGTTGGGAGTCACAGGCGCTGCTGCGGGCCGAAGTCGTCGCCGGGGACGAGGAGTTGGGCAGCCGCTTCATCGAGCTGATCGACCCGCTGCGCTACCCGGAGCAGGGCCTCGGCGACGAGGCGGCGCGCGAGATCCGGCGCCTGAAGGCGCGTATGGAGTCGGAGCGGATGCCCCGGGGCGCCGATCCGACCCTGCACACCAAGCTCGGCCGGGGCGGCCTGTCGGACGTGGAGTGGACCGTCCAGCTGCTGCAACTGCGGCACGGGTGGGCCCAACCCGGGCTGCGGACGACCCGTACCCGCGAGGCCCTCGCCGCCGCCTGCGCCGCCGAACTGATCTCCGCGGAGGACGCGGCCATACTCGACGAGGCGTGGGTCCTGGCCACCCGGGTGCGCAACGCCGTGATGCTGGTGCGCGGCCGGGCCGGGGACACCTTCCCCTCGGACGGGCGCGAGCTGGGCGCCGTGGGCCGTTACCTGGGGTACGGGCCTGGGCATGTCGGCGACATGATCGACGCGTACCGGAGGACCACCCGGCGGGCCCGAGGGGTCGTGGAGACGCTGTTCTACGGGGCGACGTCGGTGTAGGAACCCCTGGCCCGGCGCTCCCCGACCCTGCCTAGGGTTTGACGGGGAGCAACGGCCCGCCCTGCCCCCGGACGGGGACCAGTTTCGGCAGGGCGTACGGGAGCTTGCCGTACCAGAGGCGGGCCACCATGAAGCCGAAGGACAGACACATCAGGCCGCCCACCGCGTCCAGCCAGAAGTGGTTGGCGGTGGCGACGATCACCACCAGGGTGGCCACCGGGTAGAGAAGCCCCAGCACACGCACCCACGGCACACTGGCGAGCGCGAAGATCGTCAGACCGCACCAGGTGGACCAGCCGATGTGCATCGACGGCATCGCCGCGTACTGGTTCGACATGTGCTTGAGGTCGCCGGAGGCCATCGAACCCCACGTGTGGTGGACCATCACCGTGTCGACGAAGTCGCCGCCGTTCATCAGCCGGGGCGGAGCCAGCGGATACAGGTAGTAACCGACCAGAGCCACCGCGGTGGTCGCGAAGAGGGTCAGACGCGTCGCGGCGTAACGGCCCGGGTGACTACGGTAGAGCCACACCAGAACACCAAGAGTGACGACGAAGTGCAGTGTGGCGTAGTAGTAGTTCATGCCCACGATCAGCCAAGTCACCGAGTTGATCGTGTGGTTGACGGACTCCTCGACGGCGATGCCCAGGGTGTGCTCGGTCTTCCACAGCCAGTCCGCGTTGCGCAGCGCCTCGGCCTTCTGCTCCGGCACCGCGTTGCGGATCAGCGAGTACGTCCAGTAACTGATCGCGATCAGAAGGATTTCGAACCACAGCCGCGGCCGACGCGGGGCCCGCGCCCGGCGCAGGAGTCCCTTGACCACGTGGCCGTTCCCCTCCGCCGTCACGTCCGTGACGGAGTGCGGTACGGCCCGGTCGTGGCCTTCCCTTGTCGTCACGGTCGTTTCACCCATGGACACAGAGTCTGCCAGATACGGTCCCCTCCCAGATCATCCCCTGGGACCGTCCGGCCCGCACGTCCTACGTCAGGGGAACCGGGGCAATCTCCACCCTAGGGACGAGTACGTTCCCCAGGGGCCGAGGCCGTCGAACCCCGAACGACCAGTTCCGGCATGAACACGAACTCGCTGTGCGGGGCGGGCGTACCGCCGATCTCCTCGAGGAGCGTGCGTACGGCGGCCTGGCCCATCGCCGGGACCGGCTTGCGGATCGTGGTGAGGGGCGGGTCGGTGAAGGCGATCAGCGGGGAGTCGTCGAAACCCACGACCGAGACGTCCCGGGGGACCTCGAGACCGCGCTGCCGGGCCGCCCGTATCGCGCCCAGCGCCATCATGTCGCTCGCGCACACCACCGCCGTGCAGTCCCGCTCGATGAGCGCCAGGGCCGCCGCCTGGCCGCCCTCCAGGGTGTACAGCGAGTGCTGCACGAACCGCGTCTCGACGTCCTGCGCGGTCAGCCCCAGCAGATCCTGCATCGTCCGCACGAAACCCTCGATCTTGCGCTGCACCGGCACGAAACGCTTCGGGCCGAGCGCGAGACCGATCCGGGTGTGGCCCAGCGAGACGAGATGCGTGACCGCGAGATGCATCGCCGCGCGGTCGTCGGGCGAGATGAACGGCGCCTGCACCTTCGGCGAGAAGCCGTCCACGAGCACGAATGGCACACCCTGGGCGCGCAGTTGCTCGTAGCGCTGCATGTCGGCGGAGGTGTCCGCGTGCAGCCCGGAGACGAAGATGATGCCGGCCACGCCACGGTCGACGAGCATCTCCGTCAGCTCGTCCTCGGTGGAGCCGCCGGGCGTCTGGGTGGCCAGGACCGGGGTGTAGCCCTGCCGGGTCAGGGCCTGGCCTATGACCTGCGCCAAGGCCGGGAAGATGGGGTTCTCCAGCTCCGGGGTGATCAGGCCCACCAGGCCCTCGCTGCGCTGGCGCAGCCTGACCGGGCGCTCGTAGCCCAGGACGTCGAGGGCGGCGAGCACGGTCTGGCGGGTGGTGGCGGCGACACCCGGCTTCCCGTTCAGGACCCGGCTGACCGTCGCTTCGCTCACCCCCGCCTGGGCGGCGATATCGGCAAGCCGTGTGGTCACAGGGCTGGACTGTACCGGCCGGCCCCCGCCTTGCCCACCGGACGGCCGCCCGGTGCGGGCCGTCGAACGGCCCGCCGGACGGCCGGGACGGCCGCTCGCCGCCGCGGGTTGCTGCGTCATGGCGCTCCCTGAGGTCTGCCGTGCCCTGTATGGCAAGAGCTTGCAGAGTCTTGCACAACCGGCCCGGATCCCGCTGGACACCGGCAGAACAGGCGATCAGCAGACCTTCGGGAAGCGGGCCACGGGTCACGGCGGGGTAACTGTCACCGGTTCTTGCACTTTTTTGCTGCAAGGTCTTTCGTTGCGCTTGCATGGCTGTTACGTTCACGTCGCCCGGCGGCGGCAACGGCGCGGCCGGCAAGTCGGCGGAGACGGCGGACGGGCCCGTTTCCGCCAGTACACGGGCTTTCACCCTCAAGGAGAACTCATGCGGCGTGGCATAGCGGCCACCGCGCTGGTGGCGTCCCTCGCCCTCGCGGCGACGGCCTGCGGCGGAGACGACAGCGGCGACAAGGCCGACGGTCCGGTCACCATCACCTGGTGGGACACCTCCAACGCCACCAACGAGGCGCCGACGTACCAGGCCCTGGTCAAGGAGTTCGAGGCCGCCAACAAGGACATCAAGGTCAAGTACGTCAACGTCCCCTTCGACCAGGCGCAGAACAAGTTCGACACCGCCGCCGGTGCCTCCGGCGCCCCGGACGTCCTGCGCTCCGAGGTCGGCTGGACCCCCGCCTTCGCCAAGAAGGGCTTCCTGCTGCCGCTCGACGGCACCGAGGCCCTCACCGACGAGGCCAAGTTCCAGCCCAGCCTGATCGAACAGGCCAAGTTCGACGGCAAGACGTACGGCGTCCCGATCGTCACCGACACCCTCGCGCTGGTCTACAACAAGGCGCTCTTCGCGAAGGCCGGCCTCACCGACGCGCCCAAGACCTGGGCCGACCTGAAGACGGCCGCCGCCACCATCAAGACCAGGACCGGCGTTGACGGCTACTGGGGCTCCACCCAGGCCTACTACGCGCAGAGCTTCCTCTACGGCGAGGGCACCGACACCGTCGACGCCGCCGCCAAGAAGATCACCGTCAACTCGCCCGCCGCCAAGAAGGCCTACGGCACCTGGCTCGGCCTCTTCGACGGCAAGGGCCTGCACAAGGCCGACACCACCGCCGACGCCTACGCCCACATCCAGGACGCGTTCGTCAACGGCAAGGTCGCCGCGATCATCCAGGGCCCGTGGGAGATCACCAACTTCTACAAGGGCTCCGCGTTCAAGGACAAGGCCAACCTCGGCATCGCCACCGTCCCGGCCGGTTCCACCGGCAAGGCGGGCGCCCCGACCGGCGGCCACAACCTCTCCGTGTACGCCGGCGCGGACGCCGCGCACCAGAAGGCGGCCCTGAAGTTCGTCAACTTCATGACCTCCGCGAAGTCCCAGACGCAGATCGCCCTGAAGAACTCGACGCTGCCCACCCGGGACGACGCCTACACGGCCGAGGTCAAGGCCGACCCGGGCCTCGCCGGCTACCAGGGCGTCCTGCCCGCGGCCCAGCCCCGCCCGGCGCTGCCCGAGTACAGCTCCCTGTGGACCCCGCTCGACACCGAGCTCGGCCAGATCGCGGGCGGCAAGGAGTCCCTCGACAAGGGCCTGAGCAACGCGGAGACCGCGATCGCCAAGCTGGTCCCGGACTTCAGCAAGTGACCCCGAATGGCCGCCGGAACTGCCCAGTGGAACCCGGGGGACAGTTTCGGCGGTCATCGGCCTGTCCGCCGTACGCCCGGATGTTCCAGGATCTTCCAGAAGGTGTCGAAACATGACAGTCGCCATCGACCGCGCGACCGGCAAGCGCCGCGGTGAGCCCGGGCAGCGCCCCGGACGGCTTGATCGTCTCAGGCACGCCTACCAGAAGTACTGGTACGCGTACGCGATGATCGCGCCCGTGGTCGTCGTGCTCGGCGGGCTCGTGCTCTACCCGCTCGTGCGCGGCCTCTATCTGACGCTCACGGACGCCAACAGCCTCAACTCGGCCCGCACGATCGGCGTCAACCACATCGACGCCACCTACAAGTTCATCGGCTTCGACAATTACGCCGACATCCTGTGGGGCGACACCGCGTACGACCGTTTCTGGTCGCACTTCATCTGGACGATCGTCTGGACCGTGGCCTGCGTGGCCCTCCACTACACCATCGGCCTCGGACTCGCCCTGCTCCTCAACCAGAAGCTGCGCGGGCGCACCCTCTACCGGCTGATCCTGGTCCTGCCGTGGGCCGTGCCCACCTTCGTCACCGTCTTCGGCTGGCGGTTCATGCTCGCCGACGGCGGCATCATCAACACGATGCTCGACGCCGTGCACCTGCCGTCACCGCTGTGGCTGGAGGACACCTTCTGGCAGCGGTTCGCCGCGATCATGGTCAACACCTGGTGCGGGGTGCCGTTCATGATGGTCTCGCTGCTCGGCGGCCTCCAGTCCATCGACGCCACGCTGTACGAGGCGGCGGACATGGACGGCGCGAACGCCTGGCAGAGGTTCTGGTACGTCACCCTCCCCGGCCTGCGCTCCGTCAGCTCGACCGTCGTACTCCTCGGCGTCATCTGGACGTTCAACCAGTTCGCCGTGATCTTCCTGCTGTTCGGCACCACCGCACCCGACGCGCAGATCCTCGTCACCTGGGCCTACTACCTCGGCTTCGGCCAACAGCCGCGCGACTTCGCGCAGTCGGCGGCCTACGGCATGCTGCTGCTGGCCATCCTGATCGTCTTCACCTCCTTCTACCGCCGCTGGCTGAACCGCAATGAGCAGCAGCTCGCGATCTGAGGCAACAGAGGCAGGAGCCCCCGAACCCATGAGTGCCATGACAGTCCAGAAGTCATCCCGACGCGGCCTCGTCGCCACCCTCGCCTCCCACGGCGTCCTGACCGCCGCGAGCCTGATCGCGTTGTTCCCGATCGCCTGGCTGCTCTACCTCTCCCTCGGCCCCGACAAGGACGACTACCTCCACCCGGGGGGCATCTGGGGCAAGATGACGTTCGACAACTACGCGTTCGTCCTCCAGCACACCAAGTTCTTCGACTGGATGAAGAGTTCGCTGATCGTCTCGCTCGGTACGACGGTCATCGGGGTGCTGGTCGCGGCGACCACCGGCTACGCGGTCTCGCGGATGCGCTTCCCCGGCTACCGCAAGTTCATGTGGGTGCTGCTGGTCACCCAGATGTTCCCGATCGCCGTACTCATCGTGCCGATGTACGAGATCCTCTCGGACCTCCAACTCATCGACCACTACCTCGGCCTGATCCTCGTCTACTGCTCGACGGCCGTGCCCTACTGCGCCTGGCTGCTCAAGGGATACTTCGACACGATCCCCTTCGAGATCGACGAGGCGGGACGAGTCGACGGGCTGACCCCCTTCGGCACCTTCGCGCGGCTGATCCTGCCGCTGGCCAAACCGGGCCTGGCGGTCGCCGCGTTCTACAGCTTCATCACCGCTTTCGGCGAGGTCGCGTTCGCCTCGACGTTCATGCTGTCGGACACGAAGTACACCTTCGCGGTCGGCCTGCAGAGCTTCGTGAGCGAGCACGACGCCCAGCGCAACCTGATGGCCGCCACCGCGGTACTGGTCGCGATACCCGTCTCGGCCTTCTTCTACCTGGTCCAGAAAAACCTGGTGGCAGGCCTGACAGCGGGCGGCACGAAGGGGTGACGCTCCGCTGGCAGGGCCGCGATGTGCCGTCGATCGTCTGCGGCTCCGTCGTGGCCGGCCGCGCAGTTCCCCGCGCCCCTGAGGGGCCGCGGGTGGGCGGACGCGGTGGCCATCCGACCCCGCTGCCACCGCGTCCGCCGTCTTTTAGGGGCGCGGGGAACTGCGCGACCAGCCACAGCGCACCCGCAGCCTCAAACAAGCAGAAGCCCCCCATGACCCGAACTCCGTTACACAGCAAGGACGTTATGAGCCAGCACTCCACCGCTCAGGCCCCGACCTCCACCGGTGCCGCCGTCTCCGCCCACAGTGACTGGTGGCGGGACGCCGTGATCTACCAGGTCTACCCCCGCAGCTTCGCCGACAGCAACGGCGACGGCATGGGCGACCTGGAAGGCATCCGCTCCCGGCTCCCGTACCTGCGCGACCTCGGCGTAGACGCCGTATGGCTCAGCCCCTTCTACGCCTCCCCGCAGGCCGACGCCGGCTACGACGTCGCCGACTACCGCGCAGTGGACCCCATGTTCGGCAACCTCCTGGACGCCGACGCCCTGATCCGCGACGCCCACGACCTGGCCCTGCGCGTCATTGTCGACCTGGTCCCCAACCACTCCTCCGACCAGCACGAGTGGTTCAAGCGGGCGCTGGCGGAAGGCCCCGCCTCATCGCTCCGGGACCGCTACCACTTCCGCCCCGGCAAGGGCGAGAGCGGCGAACTCCCGCCCAACGACTGGGAGTCCGTGTTCGGCGGCCCGGCGTGGACGCGGGTCACGGAGCCCGACGGCACCCCCGGCGACTGGTACCTGCACCTCTTCGCGCCCGAGCAGCCCGACTTCAACTGGGAACACCCGGCCGTCGGGGACGAGTTCCGCTCGGTCCTCCGCTTCTGGCTGGACATGGGCGTCGACGGCTTCCGTATCGACGTCGCACACGGCCTGGTGAAGGCGGAGGGCCTCCCGGACCTTGGAACCCGCGACCAGGTCAAGCTGCTGGGCAACGATGTCATGCCGTTCTTCGACCAGGACGGCGTACACGCCATCTACCGCCAGTGGCGCACGATCCTCGACGAGTACGCGGGCGAGCGCATCTTCGTCGCCGAGGCCTGGACCCCGACCATCGAGCGCACCGCGAACTACGTCCGCCCGGACGAACTCCACCAGGCCTTCAACTTCCAGTATCTGTCCACCTATTGGGACGCGGCCGAACTGAAGGCCGTCATCGACCGCACCCTGGACGCCATGCGCCCGGTGAACGCCCCCGCGACCTGGGTCCTGTCCAACCACGACGTGACCCGCCACGCGACGCGCTTCGCCAACGAGCCCGGCCTCGGCACACAGATCCGCCTCGCCGGAGACCGCGCGCTGGGCCTGCGCAGGGCCCGCGCGGCAACCCTGCTCATGCTGGCGCTGCCGGGCTCGGCGTACGTCTACCAGGGCGAGGAACTGGGCCTGCCGGACGTCGTCGACCTCCCGGACGAGGTACGCCAGGACCCCGCGTACTTCCGGGGCGCAGGCCAGGACGGCTTCCGCGACGGCTGCCGGGTGCCGATCCCGTGGACCCGCGAGGGATCCTCGTACGGCTTCGGCGCGGGCGGCTCCTGGCTCCCGCAGCCGGGGGAGTGGGCGGACCTGAGCGTCGAGGCGCAGACCGGGACACCGGGCTCCACCCTGGAGCTGTACCGCACCGCCCTCACCGCCCGCCGCGAACACCCCGGCCTCGGCGCGGGCGACTCCGTCGAGTGGCTGAGGGCACCACAGGGCGTCCTCGCCTTCCGCCGGGGCGAGTTCGTGTGCGTCGCGAACACGAGCGGCGAGTCGGTCACGATCCCGGCGTACGGCGAGATCCTGGCCGCGAGCGGCGAGGTGACGGTGGCACAGGCGGAGGCGAAGCTGCCGGCGGACACGACGGTGTGGTGGACGACTGCCTGAGGTCGAACTCGCAGGGCCCGCCGTCCGGTTCGGGCGGCGGGCCCTGCTGCGGTGGGTGACGTGACCTGCGGCGCGTGCGGCGCGCCGCTTCAGCACAAGGGTGTAACCGGGCCAAAGTATGATCGCCCCTTCGATTGTCGGCGCGACCTCAACAAGCCGTAGACGAGGGGCTGTTGGGCGTCCGGCCGCACAGAGGAGCCCGGAGGGGCCGGCGGCCGGAGCGGTGCTGAAACAGAGAAGAGGAACCCACGGTGTCCGACGAAGGACGGCTGATAGCCGACCGCTATCGCGTGCTCGACCGTATCGGCCGGGGCGGGATGGCCACCGTGTGGCGCGCCCATGACGATCTCCTCGGTCGCCAGGTCGCCGTCAAGAAGCTGCATCCCCAGCCGCATCTCGACGCCGACGAACTTGCCACCCTTTTCGAGCGTGCCCGTCGTGAGGCCCGCAGCGCCGCCCGGATCAGCCACCCCAATGTCGTTGTCGTCCACGACGTCGTTGACGACGAGGGCGTGCCCGTCGTCGTCATGGAGTACGTGCCTTCCACGACCCTCGGTGACCTGGTCGCGGCGCACGGCCCGGTCCCGACCGAAGAGGTGGCCAGAATCGGCCTCGGCGTGCTCGCCGCGTTACGGGCGGCGCACCGGGTCGGGATCCTGCACCGGGACGTGAAACCGGCCAATGTGCTGCTCGCCGAGGACGGCCGGGTGGTTCTCACCGACTTCGGCATCGCCCAGGCCGCCGAGACCTCCTCCCTCACCCGCACCGGCCAGCTGGTGGGGTCGGTCGACTTCATGGCCCCCGAGCGCCTGATCGGCGCCAAGCCGGGCCCGGAGGCCGACCTGTGGGCGCTGGGCGCGACGCTCTTCCAGGCGGTCGAGGGCCGTTCGCCGTTCTTCCGGGGCACGGTGACGGAGACGATGTACGCCATCGCCATGGAGCCGCCTCCCGAGGTCCAGGGCGCCGGACCGCTGGCCCCGCTGATCCAGGGCCTGCTCATCGCCAAACCGACCGAGCGAATGTCGGCCGAGGACGCCGAGCGACTCCTCCGGACAGTCGAGGACGACCTGCGACGAAGACCCCAGGAGCGGAGTGCGGAGCCAAAGCCGGAACCGGAGTCCGGGCCCAGGACGGGCGTGGCATCCGCGACAGGCCTGGCGGCGGAACCACCGCGCTCTGCCGGTCGCAGGGGCCGTTCGAAGAAACTGGCCGCGGTGGCCGCGGTGGCCGTCACGGCGGTACTGGTCACGGTCGCGTTGTCGCTCGACACGGACACGGAGAAGAAGGCCACCGGCGGCGCCTCGAATTCGGCAGCCTCACTCCCGGCCGGCCCACTCTCCGGCGGCGGCGCCACGCCGTCGAAGTCCGCGGCCACACCGAAGACCTCTGCGGAGTCCTCACCGTCGGGTTCTCCGACTCCCGACGTGCCGAGCCCTACGAGCTCCGGCGGCACGTCGCCCACGGCGCAGCCGTCCCAGGAGGCGACCCCCAAGACCGGGCAGGAGGATCCCGACACTGACTCGGGGGACGAGAACCCCGCCGCGAACAGCGGATCCGGCTCCTCGGTCGCCCCGGCCGGCCACGCCTTCGTGGTCGCCGCCTCGGGCAAGTGCCTGAGCCGCGGTGCCGGATCCGAGGGAACCCAGCTGTTCCAGGCCACGTGCGACAACTCCGCGGCGCAGCAATGGCAGAGCGGAGCCGATGGGACCCTCCGGTCGGCGGGGAAATGCATGACCGTGGAGGGAGGAGCGACCGACGACCGCACCGAGATCCAGCTGACCGGATGCAGCGGCGACGCCAGCCAGCGGTTCCACCTCTCCGGTACGCGACTGCTCGCCGACCAGTCGCAGAAGTGCGTCGACATCTTCGGGGGCGCGAGCGGAACAGGCGCGGTCCTCTGGGAGTGCAACGGCAGGGACAACCAGACCTGGACGACCGGCTGATCGGCTGACCGGATGACTGGCGAACGGGAGCGTCCAGGGTTGACCGTCCGGTAGTTGGCTCGTACTTTCTGCTCTGTTGAAAGTTTTCAGCCGTCTTGCAGCAAGAACCGGCAACAGATCTTGCCTGGACCTTCAACGGAGAAGGACCCCCACATGGCCAGAAGAACCCTTTCCGGCGCGCTCGCCCTCGCGGCGGGCGCGTCGATCGCGCTCGCCGTCCCCACGGGCGCCGCCCAAGCCTCCCCGCCCGGCGTCAAAGACGTCACCGCCGTCCTGTTCGAGTGGAAGTTCGCCTCGGTCGCCAAGGAGTGCACCAACACCCTCGGCCCCGCCGGCTACGGATACGTGCAGGTCTCGCCGCCCGCCGAGCACATACAGGGCTCGCAGTGGTGGACGTCGTACCAGCCCGTCAGCTACCGGATCGCGGGTCGGCTCGGTGACGCCGCCGCCTTCCAGAGCATGGTGAACACGTGTCACGCGGCCGGTGTGAAGGTCGTCGTCGACACCGTCGTCAACCACATGTCCGCCGGTAGCGGCACCGGCACCGGCGGTTCGTCGTACACGAAGTACAACTACCCGGGCCTGTACTCCTCCTTCGACTTCGACGACTGCACGGCCACCGTCAGCGACTACACCAACCGGGCCAACGTCCAGAACTGCGAGCTCGTGCACCTCGCGGACCTGGACACCGGTGAGGAGTACGTCCGCTCGGCCATCGCCGGGTACATGAACTCCCTGCTCGGCTACGGCGTCGACGGCTTCCGGATCGACGCTGCCAAGCACATCCCGGCGGCCGACCTCGCCAACATCAAGACGCGGCTGAACAACCCCTCGGCGTACTGGAAGCAGGAGGTCATCTACGGCAGCGGCGAGGCCGTCCAGCCCACCGAGTACACGGGCAACGGTGACGTCCAGGAGTTCCGTTACGCCTACGACCTCAAGCGGGTCTTCAACAACGAGAACCTCGCCTACCTGAAGAACTACGGCGAGGGCTGGGGCTACATGAGCAGCTCGGTCGCCGGTGTCTTCGTCGACAACCACGACACCGAGCGCAACGGCAGCACGCTCAGCTACAAGGACAACGCCAACTACACGCTCGCCAACGTCTTCATGCTGGCGTACCCGTACGGTGCCCCGGACATCAACTCCGGGTACGAGTTCTCCGACACGGACGCCGGTCCGCCCAACAGCGGTACTGTCAACGCCTGTTGGCAGGACGGCTGGAAGTGCCAGCACGCCTGGCCGGAGATCCTTCGCATGGTCGCCTTCCGCAATGCCACCCGTGGTGAGCCCGTCACCAACTGGTGGGACAACGGGAACGACGCCGTCGCCTTCGGCCGGGGCTCCAAGGGCTTCGTCGCCATCAACCACGAGTCGGGCAGCCTGAGCCGGACCTACCAGACCTCGCTGGCCGCCGGGACCTACTGCAACGTACAGAACAACACGACGGTCTCCGTGAACGGTTCGGGTCAGTTCACCGCGACCCTCGGCTCCAACACCGCCCTCGCGATCTACGCGGGCAAGTCCAGCTGCTGAAAGTTCTTTCCATTACTTTCAGGACCCTTGCTGTAAGCCTTTCGGCGGCGATACGGTCGCGCGGGGTCGGACCCGCAAGAGCCGCGATCGCAAGGAGTCCACGTCCGTGATACCGAGATGGCCGGCGCAGCCGAGACGTCGTTCCACCCGTACTACTGGTTCCACCCGTACCGCCCGTACCACCCGTACAGGCCGGATCGCTGCGGTCACCGTGACCGCGTTGGCCGCAGCGCTCGTCCAGCCCCTGGCCGCCGGGGCGGACACCCCGCCCCCGCCTCCGCCCCCACCGCCGTCCGACAGGAAGCTCGCCGCCGAACCGGCCCGGCACGACGCCACCCGCGAGCAGTTCTACTTCGTCCTCCCGGACCGTTTCGCCAACGGGGACAAGGGCAACGACACAGGCGGACTCACCGGCTCCCGTCTCGCCACCGGCTACGACCCCACCGACAAGGGCTTCTACCAGGGCGGCGACCTCAAGGGCCTCACCGGCAAGCTCGACTACATCAAGGGCCTCGGCACCACCGCCATCTGGATGGCCCCGATCTTCAAGAACGCACCCGTGCAGGGGACCGGACCGGACGCCTCGGCCGGCTACCACGGTTACTGGATCACCGACTTCACGCAGGTCGACCCGCACTTCGGCACCAACCAGGACCTCGAGACCCTCATCTCCAAGGCGCACGCCAAGGGCATGAAGGTCTTCTTCGACGTCATCACCAACCACACCGCCGACGTCGTCGACTACGAGCAGAAGTCCTACGACTACCTTTCCAAGGGCGCCTTCCCGTACCTGACCAAGGACGGCGAGCCCTTCGACGACGCGGACTACGCCGACGGAAGGACCGCCTTCCCGGCCGTCGACGCCGACTCCTTCCCGCGCACACCCGTCGTGCCCGCCGCGAAGCAGAACGCCAAGGTCCCCTCCTGGCTCAACGACCCGACGATGTACCACAACCGGGGCGACTCCACCTGGGCCGGCGAGTCCGCCACGTACGGCGACTTCGTCGGGCTCGACGACCTGTGGACCGAGCGTCCCGAGGTCGTCTCCGGGATGGAGAAGATCTACGAGAAGTGGGTACGGGACTTCGACATCGACGGCTTCCGCATCGACACCGTGAAGCACGTCAACATGGAGTTCTGGACCCAGTGGGCCACCGCCCTGGACAGGTACGCCGCTCGGCACGGCCGCGACGACTTCTTCATGTTCGGTGAGGTGTACTCCGCCGACACCTCCGTTACCTCCCCGTACGTCACCCAGGGCCGCCTGGACTCCACGCTCGACTTCCCCTTCCAGGACGCGGCCCGCGCGTACGCCTCCCAGGGCGGCAGCGCGCGCAAGCTCGCCTCGGTCTTCGGCGACGACTACAAGTACACGACCGACAAGGCCAACGCCTACGAGCAGGTCACCTTCCTCGGCAACCACGACATGGGCCGGATCGGGACCTTCCTCAGGCAGGACAACCCTGACGCCAGCGACGCCGAACTCCTCGCCAAGGACAGGCTCGCCAACGAGCTGATGTTCCTCAGCCGTGGCAACCCGGTCGTCTACTACGGCGACGAGCAGGGCTTCACCGGCGCGGGCGGCGACAAGGACGCCCGCCAGACGATGTTCGCCTCGCGTGTCGCCGACTACCTGGACGACGACGAACTCGGCACGGACCGCACCCACGCGAGCGACTCGTACGACACGAGAGCACCGCTCTACCGGCAGATCAGTGCTCTCGCCAAGCTGCGCAAGGCCAACCCGGCCCTCACCGACGGCATCCAGACCGAGCGCTACGCCACCGATGGAGAAGGACCCGGCGTCTACGCCTTCTCCCGCACCGACGCCAAGTCCGGCACCGAGTACGTCGTCGCCCTCAACAACGCGCCCGAGGCGCGGACGGCGACCTTCGCCACCGGCTCGGCGGGCATGCCCTTCAAGGGCATCTACGGCACCCACGCCAAGGTGACCAGCGGCACCACCGACGCGAAAGTCACCGTCACCGTCCCGCCCGGCTCCGCCATCGTCCTCAAGGCCACCGGCAAGCTCCCCGCCCCCGCCACCAAGCCCTCCCTCACCCTCACCGCCCCGCCCGTCGGCGCCACCGGCACCGTCGACATCACCGCCGATGTCGACGGCGGCGGGCTCAACCGCGTCGTCTTCGCCGCCCAGACCGGCAACGGCAAGTGGGTGACCCTCGGCTCCGCCGACCACGCGCCCTACCGGGTCACCCAGACCATCGACACGGCAACCGCCCCCGGAACGCCCTTGCGCTACAAGGCGGTTGTAGTCGACCGCGCCGGACGCACGGCAAGCGCCATGGCCGCCTCCACCACGGGCACCCCGCCCGCCCCCGAGGTCCCCACGGCCTCCTCGCGCGACTACGCGATCGTCCACTACAAGCGCGCGGACGGCGACTACACCGACTGGCGCCTGTACGCGTGGGGCGACCTCGCCGACGGCGAGGGCACGACCTGGCCGGCCGGCCACGACTTCGTCGGGCGCGACGCGTACGGCGCCTTCGCCTACGTCAGGCTCAAGCCCGGTGCCTCCGACGTCGGTTACCTCGTCATCGACAAGGACGGCACCAAGGACGTCCCCGTCGACCGCTCGATCGACGTCACGAAGACGGGCGAGATCTGGGTCGAGCAGGGCAAGGAGGCCGTCCTGACCGAGAAGCCCACCGCCGACTATCCCGACCAGGACCCGGCCAAGGCGGTCCTCCACTACCACCGCGCCGACGGCGACTACGACGGCTGGGGACTGCACGTCTGGTCGGGCGCCGCGAACCCCACCGACTGGGCCAAGCCCCTCGCGCCGGTACGCACCGACGCCTACGGGGCGGTCTACGAAGTTCCGCTCAACTCCGGTGCCACCAGCCTCAGTTACATCCTCCACAAGGGCGACGAGAAGGACCTCCCCACCGACCAGGCCCTCGACCTCAAGAGCAACGGCCACGAGGTCTGGCTCCTCGACGGCCAGGAGAAGTACCTGCTCCCACAACCCGCGGGCAGTGCCGGGGCCCTCGACCTGACCACCTCCAAGGCGATCTGGATCGACCGGAACACCGTCGCCTGGGACGGCGACGACAGCGCCGCCTCCACCCAACTGCTCTCCTCCCGCACCGGCTCGATCACCGCGAAGGACGGCGCTCTCACCAGCACCGACGAGCGCTGGCTCCGCCTCTCCAGGTCCGCCCTCACCGACGCGCAGAAGGCGAAGTTCCCGCACCTCGCCTCGTACACCGCCTGGACGGTCGACCCACGCGACCGCGACCGGGTCCGCGAGGCCCTGCTCGGCCAGGTCGTCGCCTCCCAACGGGCGGCGAACGGGGCTGTGTTGGCCGCGACGGGCGTCCAACTCGCGGGCGTACTCGACGATCTCTACGCCGACGCGTCGAAGGCCCACCTCGGACCGACCTTCAGCAAGGGCCGCCCCACGCTCTCCGTCTGGGCGCCCACAGCGCAATCGGTGAAGCTCGAACTCGGCCTCGACGGCTCCACGGTCGCCATGAAGCGGAACGACACCACCGGCGTCTGGTCCGTCACCGGCGCCAAGTCCTGGAAGGGCAAGCCCTATCGGTACGTCGTGAAGGTGTGGGCCCCGAGCGTCGCCAAGGTCGTCACCAACCGTGTCACCGACCCCTACTCCGTCGCCCTGAGCACCGACTCGGAGCGCAGCCTCGTCGTCGACCTCGACGACAAGTCCCTTGCCCCGCGCGGCTGGACGACGTACGCCAAGCCGAAGGCGGTACCCCTGCGCGACGCCGAGATCCAGGAACTGCACGTCCGGGACTTCTCGGTCGCCGACGACACCGTGCCCGCGAAGGACAGGGGCACCTACCTCGCCTTCACCGACAGGAACAGCGCGGGCTCGAAGCACCTGCGCGCACTGGCGAAGGCCGGCACCTCGTACGTGCACCTCCTGCCCGTCTTCGACATCGCCACCATCCCCGAGAGGCGGGCGGACCAGGCGACCGTCGACTGCGACCTGTCCTCCTACGCCCCCGACTCCGACCAGCAGCAGGCGTGCGTCGCGAGGATCGCCGCGAAGGACGCGTACAACTGGGGCTACGACCCGTACCACTACACCGTTCCGGAGGGCTCGTACGCGAGCGACCCGGACGGGACGCGGCGTACGGTCGAGTTCCGGCAGCTGGTGAAGTCGCTCAACGGCGACGGGCTGCGGGTCGTGATGGACGTCGTCTACAACCACACCCCGGCCAGTGGCCAGGCGAAGACCAGCGTCCTCGACCAGGTGGTCCCCGGCTACTACCAGCGGCTGCTCGCGGACGGCTCGGTCGCCAACTCCACCTGCTGCGCCAACACCGCGCCCGAGAACACCATGATGGGCAAGCTCGTCGTCGACTCGATCGTCACCTGGGCCAGGGAGTACAAGGTCGACGGCTTCCGCTTCGACCTGATGGGCCACCACCCGAAGGCCAACATCCTGGCGGTCAGAAAGGCCCTCGACGCGCTCACCCTCAAGAAGGACGGCGTCGACGGCAGAAAGATCATCCTGTACGGGGAGGGCTGGAACTTCGGCGAGGTCGCCGACGACGCCCGCTTCACGCAGGCCACCCAGAAGAACATGACGGGGACAGGCATCGCGACCTTCTCCGACCGGGCCCGGGACGCCGTACGCGGCGGCGGCCCCTTCGACGAGGACCCGGGGGTTCAAGGGTTCGCGTCCGGGCTCTATACGGACCCCAACTCATCGACCAGTAACGGCACTTCGGCCGAGCAGAAGGCCCGCCTCCTGCACTACCAGGACCTGATCAAGGTGGGCCTGAGCGGCAACCTCGCCGCCTACCGCTTCACCGACACGGACGGCAGGGACGTCACCGGCGCCCAGGTCGACTACAACGGCCAACCCGCCGGTTACGCGGACGCCCCCGGCGACGCCCTCGCCTACGCCGACGCGCACGACAACGAGTCGCTGTTCGACGCGCTCGCCTTCAAACTGCCCGCCACGACGAGCGCCGCCGACCGGGCCCGTATGCAGGTCCTCGCCATGGCCACGGCGACCCTCTCGCAGGGACCGGCACTCTCCCAGGCGGGCAGCGACCTGCTGCGCTCCAAGTCCCTGGACCGCAACTCCTACGACAGCGGCGACTGGTTCAACGCCATCCACTGGAACTGCGCGGACGGGAACGGCTTCGGGCGCGGGCTGCCCCCGGCGGCGGACAACGCCGCCAAGTGGCCCTATGCCAAGCCTCTGTTGGGCGCCGGAAATGTCAAGGCCGGCTGTGGTCAGATCCAGGACGCGTCCGACGCGTACCGGGACCTGCTGCGCATCCGTACGACGGAGAGCGACTTCTCCCTCGGCACGGCCGGCCAGGTGCAGTCGAAGCTCTCCTTCCCGCTGTCCGGCAAGGACGAGACACCCGGCGTGATCACCATGCGACTCGGCGATCTCGTCATCGTGTTCAACGCGACGCCCCGGCCGACCGAGCAGCGGGTCGGCCCGCTCGCCGGGACCCCGTACGAGCTGCACCCCGTCCTGCGGGCGGGAGCGGACCCCGTCGTCAAGTCGGCGACGTACGAACGGGAATCGGGCACGTTCGCCGTTCCGGCAAGGACCGTCGCGGTGTTCTCCCGCACCTCCTGATAAGGGCATATCTTGGTGGGGCAGACGCGGATCCCGGTCTTCCCCACCGGTGTGTCCAAGGGCGGGCGGGATGGACAGCAACGGCAAGCGGACCGACATCACCGATATCACCGACATCACCGTGCTCGTCGTGGACGACTCCACGGCCGGCCGGTACGCCATGAGTGCCCTGCTCCGCCGGGCCGGCCACCAGGTCGTGCCGGTCGCCGGCGGCCACGAGGCGCTCGCCGAACTCGACGTACGGCTCCGCAAGGGCAATCTGCCCGACGTGGCCCTCGTCGACGTGGACCTGCCCGACATGAGCGGGGCCGAGCTGTGCCGCAGGCTGAAGGCCCGGCCGCACATGGCGGGCCTGCCCGTCGTGCACTTCTCGGCCTCCGCCGTGTCGCCGGGAGCGCGCTCCGAGGGACTCGACGCGGGCGGCGAGGCCCATCTGACCGTGCCGGCCGAGCCCGAGGAGATCGACGCGGTGCTGCGGGCCGCCGTGCGCGCGTCGCGGCTGCGGGCCGACGACCAGGCGCTGGCGCGACGGCTGACCCTCCTGTCGGAGACGGTCTTCACCATCCAGGGGGCACGCTCCCTGCAGGAACTCGCCGACGCCGCCGCCGAGGGCACCGCCCGGCTCACCGGCTCGACCGCCGCCGTGTTCTTCCTCGGCCCGGACGACGAGCTGTACCGGGCCACCTCCCTGGGCCGCACCTCGCTCGCCATGCCGGACGAGAGCGCCCACCGAGCCGTCGCGGGCCTGCTCCGCCGCCTCACCCGAGGCCACAGCGGCGTCCAGATCACCACGGTGCCCGCGCTCCTGTGGCCCGCCGGGTTCTTCCGGCCCGGCGTGGAGCACGACGCACGTCTGGTGCTGATCCCCACCGAGGACGGCCGGGCCTCGGTGTGCCTGGCCACGCCCACCCGGGGGATGCGCAGAGTGAGCCCCGAGAAGGAGTCCCTGGTGGCCCGGCTCGCCCAGGCCACCGTCCTCGCCGCCGAACCGCTGCTCATGTACCAGGTCGAGCGCCATGTCGCCCTCACCCTTCAGCACAGCTTCCTGCCCCGCCCCGACCGGCTGCCCGAGCTCCCCGGCATCGACGTCGTCGTGCGGTACGTGCCCGCGTCCCGGGACGCCGAGATCGGCGGCGACTTCTACGCGGCCCTGCGCACCGACGCCGGCGTGCTCACCGCCGTCGGCGATGTCGTCGGGCACTCGCTGGACGCGGCCACCGTGATGGTCGAGATCAGGCACGCGCTGCGCGCCTACTGCGTCGAGGAGAGCGACCCGGCCGTGCTCGCCGAGCGGCTCGACCGGATGCTCCAGCGCTACCACCCCGAGGTCACGGCCACCGTCTGCCTGGTGCTCGTCGATCCGGCCACCGGACGCACCCGTATCGCCAACGCGGGCCACATCCCGCCGCTGATCATCCGGGACGGCGGCGGCGCCGACTACGCCAAGGCGGAGGGCCCGCTGCTCGGCGTGGGCCTCGCCCATCCGCCGCCCACCGAACTGTTCCTCGAGCCCACCGACCGGCTCCTCATGGTCACCGACGGTCTGATCGAGACCCGGGGCACCGACCTCGCGGACTCCCTGGAACACCTCCGCGCCGCCGCCTGTGGCGCGCTGCCCGGCCTGGACGCCCTGTGCGACACCCTGCTGGTCTCCTTCGGTCACGACCGGGAGGACGACATCGCGATGCTGGCACTGAGGATGGCCGATCAGGGCTCCGGTTAGGGTGTGGTGGCCGTGCCGTCCCACAAGCCCTAGAACAGGGGATTTTCCATGCCGCAGATCACCGTCGACTACTCGGACTCGCTGGCCGAGGCCTTCGACCGGCGCGGGTTCGCGCTCGCGCTGCACGACGAGGTCGTCGCCACGGCGAAGGCGAAGCCCGAGGCGTGCAAGACACAGTTCCGTCGCACCGAGGACGCCACCGTCGGGGCGGACAGCGACGGCCACGCGATCGTGCACGTCTGGATCGGCATGCTCACCGGGCGCACCACCGAGACCAAGAACCAACTGACGGAAACCGTACTGGAGTTGGTGCGCGCCCATGTGAAGCCGGTCGCCGACCTCGCCCTGCACGCCTCGGTCGAGGTCCGCGAACTCGACGACTCCTACCGGAAGTTCGACAACTGACCCGACAGCCGGGTCATGCGGGCTAGGAGGCGAGTGAGATGAGCCGTGCGACCAGATCGCTGAACGGGCCGTCGGCGGGCTCCTGTTTGAGCATCCGGCGCAGCAGCGCGGCCATCTCCTCGTCATAGGCGGCGCTCACGGCGGCCAGCGCCGCGAAGTCGTGCACGAGCTGCGCCTCCAGCTCGGCGCGCGGCACGCGCCGCCCGTCCAGCCAGATCAGCGCGGTCGACTCGACGAGCGATATCCACGTCCGGATCACCAACTCGAGCCGGGCGGGCGCCTCTTCGACGTCCAGCTCCAGATGCGACAGGATCTGGACGTACGCGGCCTGGCGTACGGCGTCGATGAGCGCGTTCGTCGTCGGGGAGCTGCTGGCGCGCACCTCGTCGGCGGAGACCGCCGGGCCACCGCGCATCAACGCCGCGAAGCCGGGCCCGTGTTCGTCGACGAAGTCGAAGAACCGGCGCATCACCCGCAGCAGCCGCGCCCCCAGCGGGCCCTCCTGGGGCTCCACGAACCGGCCCGCCAGGTCGTCCGACGCACGCTTCAACGCGGCCTCGTACAGGCTGAGTTTGCCGGGGAAGTAGTGGTAGACCAGTGGGCGCGAGATGCCCGCGGCCGACGCGATCTCATCGATGGAGACCTCGTCGGGCGAGCGGCGGCTGAACAGTTCGAGGGCGACGCCGATCAACTGCTGCCGGCGTTCCTCGACTCCCATTCTGCGGCGAACCCCGGTTGTCATGCGAACACCTTACCGATCGGATACGGCCCCCAATGGGCGGGTCCGACCATAGGTGTTCACAGGTCCAGCACAAGCGGACCGCTTCGCTCGTCCCTTATGCAGGGAGGGGCGCTTTACCGCAGGCCGGTGATCTGGCGGCCGTCCTTGAGGGTTCCCTTCAGTTCGGCCTGGGTGCCCTGCTTCGTCTTCGCCGCCAGTAGGGATCCTCGGCTGGATGCGCTCATTCCGCCCGTTGCCGTGATCGTTGCCGTGTTCTCCGCGCCGGCGGCCAGCATGTACCACTCGCCCGCTCCCGACTTCCACAGCACGCCGGCGAGTACGTTCGGGTCCCGGGGGCCGCAGGCCGGTGTGTTCGCGGACTTCGCCGCGACCGCCCCGTACTGCCCGCCCGGCGTGTGGAACTGGGCCAGCACCTGCGCCCCGTCGCCCCGCCAGGTCTCGGCGCGGGTGCACAGCCAGTCGGCGGTGCCGCTCGCGTCGGGCAGCGGCTGACGCGCGTACAGCCAGGCGTTCACCGAGCGCACGCCCTGGGAGTGCATCGCGGCGAGGGAGCAGGCGAACGGCGACCACCTCGCCAGCGCGTCCGGAGCCGAGGCCTCGCGAAGGGAGGTCGGGCGGCCCGTGGTGAGGTGCGCCGGGACCAGTTCGGCCAGGTCGCTCAGCAGCCGGGGGGAGCCCCCGGCGACCGTCACCTGGAGCGTGTTCCAGGACTGGCAGGTGCCCTTCTGTGCGACGGGGCTGGCCAGCGGCCCGCTCACCCCGTCCTTCAGCCCGAGGTCGACCGGCGTCGCGGCCGGCCTGCGCAGGTCCCGCATCTCCGTCCTGACCACCCAGGGGGCCGTCAGATAGCGGACGTTGCCGTCGGCCCGGTCGAGGACCACCGCGTCGGCCTCGGCGCCGCTCGCGCCGTCGACCCGGGCGAAGTCGAGGGCGGCCCCGCTGGTGCCGTCCTTCGGTTCCGCGTACCGGGCGATGCGCAGACCGTCGTACAGGATCACCACGCGGGCCGCGTCGACCGTGCCCGCGTACAGCAGCTGGGGCGGGCCGGCCGGGCCGCCGGACGGGGTGCCCGGGGTCGCCGAGACGAGGACTCTCTCGCCGGGGCGGGCCCAGACGGCGAGGGCGCGGCGCAGCAGCGCGCTGTCGCCGGTGAGGTCGCCGCGCGCGGGCCAGACGGAGAAGTCGGTGCGGGTGGAGGACTTCCAGGCGGCCGCCGGTACCAGGGTCAACCGGGCCGGATCCAGGGCGGCTTCGGCGGCCGGGTTCTGCGCGTACGCGGGGGCGGCGGCACCGTTCGGGGCCCAGCCGTCGCCCGGCAGACCGAGCAGCGTGCCGCACACCGCGACGGCCGCGGCGGCGACGAGCGCGGCCTTCAGGTGCTGCCTGCGCCGCATCAGGTCGGTGGGGCGGGCCTGGAGCGAACAGGCGTCGAACTCCGCGGACTCGAGCAGCGCGTACCGCGCCGGCACCTCGTCCGCCTCACGCAGCGCGTCGATCGGCCGGTCGACCCCGGCGGCCTCCAGCGCGGCGCGTACGTCGGAGTCCGGGAGCTTCTCCAGGCCGCGCAGGACGTACGCTGCCCGGGCCGGGCCGGAAAGCGCCGACAGCCGTTGGTCCAGGGCGAGTTCCTCGGCGCCACCGGACCGGGGGCGGAGCCGCAGGCCCCACACCTGGGGGAGCAGCGGCGGCAGCTGCGACCGCTTGGGCAGCGTGCGGCCCCGCCACGGCCGCCCCGCCTCGAGCGCCGTACGCAGCACCTGGAGGCGGACGAGCGCGTAACCGGGGTCGCCCGCACGGCCCTTGGGCTGGCTCGGCAGTACCGGCGTGGCCGTGCGTCCCCTGGGCAGCGCGCGCTGGGTGAGGGCGTGCGCGGTCAGGACACGCCGGCCCAGGCCCAGGCTCGGCGGCAGCACCAGATAGGCGAGCCGGACGAGCCGGGGGTAGTGCTCGACGAGCGCGGCCTCGGCCTGCTCCACGTCGACGACGGGGCGGCCCTTGGCGCTCTTACCGGTGGCGGGGCTGAAGGCGACATCCTGTGACTGCACGTTCAGCAGAACGAGCGAATCGTTGGATGGTCACCTCGCCCGTGCGCAGCCCCGGGCGGGAGTTACTCTTCGGGGTCGGTCAGCAGCCGTGCGTAGTTCGCCATCGACCGCTGGTAGCGCGGCAGATGGGGAGCGAGGGCGCGGAGGACGAGCGAGAGGCCCTCGCGGTCGCGGCCGAGACTGGACAGGCACAGCGCCAGACACGCCCGTACGGCGTCGTCCAACTCGTCGGAGGGGGCGTCCAGTTCGGGAGTGAGCAGCTTGACGCCCTCGTCGGCCTGGCCGAGGTTCCGCAGCGAACTCGACAGCTGGATTTTGGCGCGGCGCCCCTTGTAGCCGCTGGCTTCGCTCAGCCCGAGCGCGAGAGCCTCCCGGTAGAGCGGAACAGCTCTGTCGGAGTGGCCCGTCGAGTCCCAGGCGGAGGCCTGTTCGAAGAGGGCCAGGGGGCTGTCGGCGGGCAGTTCGGCGACGAGTGTGTCGATCACGGCGCGAAAGTCCGCCCCGTGCTCCTCGTCGTAGTCGTCGATGGTGGCCCAGGCAGCGGTCACTCGCTCTTCCCATTCTGCGTTCACTTGCCCACTCTCGCACACGCGTTCCCTGATTGAGTGGTCTGTGCCCGGCAGCCGTATCGAAAGGGAGGGCTCCTCGACGGAGCCTCCCGCGGCATGGGCCGAGAATGATGTCGGCGCCGAACGGACCGGAGGAAGAACAGATGATGGTGACGCGACCGAAGCTCGCGGCTGCCGCGGTCACAGCCGTGGCGGCGCTGGCCCTGACCGGCTGCTCGGGCGGCGACAGCGACCGTGCGGGCACGGAGATCGACGCCACGCCGGTCGCCGCCACGGGCAGCCTGGAGCACATCGCGAGCGAGGCGGGCTGCGAGCCCGTCATCCAGATCGACGCGGACGAACTCCGGCAGGCCGCCTGCAAGACCACGCCCTACGGCAAGTTCCTGCTCCTGACCTACGCCACCGACCGCGGCCAGCGCGAGTGGATCAACGGGGCCAAGGACTACGGCGGGTTCTACCTCCTCGGCCGCAAATGGACGGCGGTCGGTGACCAGAAGGTGATCGCGAAGCTGCAGACCAAGCTCGGCGGGACCACCGAGGTGGGCGCCGACCACCACGCGGCCGGCCACGAAGGCTGAACGCGGACAAGAGAAGCGCAGGAAGCACAAGAGAAAGCCGGTGGCGGGAGAACCCGCCACCGGCTTTCTCAGGTGGAGCTCAGGTGGACCACCGTCGGTGGTCCACCGGTGGGACTACTGGCACTTCTTGCCGGTGTTGATGCAGTTGACCATCTTGTTCATCGTCTGCACGGAGAAGAAGTTGATGAAGTCGTTGTGGTCGGTGATCGGCTTGTGCAGGTTCTCCGGGAAGGTGTCCACCGCGTACGGGTTGACGACCGTTCCGTTCTGCAGCTTCGGGGCCGGGACGTTGTAGACCAGACGGACCTGGAGCTGGGGGATCGCCTTGAAGCCGTTGGCGCACTGGCCGTTGGCCTGGACGAACGCCACGTGGGTGCGGTGGTTGGCGCTGTCGATGTTCTGACCGTCCCAGCAGCTCTGGAAGTTGGTCGTGCGCACCACCTGGCTGCCCTGCGGGCAGATCGGGTACTTGTCCTTCAGCTGCACCTTGTTCTCGAAGCCGGTGCAGCTCCAGTTCACGTTGGCGTTCGCGTTGCCGTTGACGAAGGCCTTCGCGTCACCGGTGATGATGCGCAGGGCGGTCGGCATGGCGACGACGTTGCCCCGCTTGTTGCCGACGAACTTCAGCTGGGCCTGGGCCGGCTGGAGGATCTTGCCGACGTTGCCTTCCTTGCCACCACCGTCGTTGTTCTGGTCGAAGTCCTGCGAACCGTCCTGCAGACGCAGCACCGGCCAGAAGTACGACGACTTGTCGCCCTGGTTCTGGCAGCTGGTCTGGGCCGCGGCCAGCTCCTGGTCGCTCGCGAAGGCGTCGTTGCTCTGGTTGCCGACGTAGTCGTGCAGGTGGTGAGCACCGTTGCTGACACCGGGGGCCACGATCACGTTGTCCGTGTTGTGGTTGTCGTTGCCGTTGGTGCCGCACTTCGTGGTGAACGAGCCGCGCGAGCCGCTGTTGCCGTTCGCGGGGAGGCCGTTCTGGCCCACACCGAGCTGGGCGTTGCCCTGGACCTGGGTGATGTCGACGAAGTCGGAGGCCACCGGGCCGTTGCCGCCCTGACCGCCACCGGCGTTGCCCTGGCCCTGGCCCTGGCCCTGACCGTTGTTGCCCTGGCCGTTGTTCTGGCCCTGGCCGTTGTTGCCCTGGCCCTGACCGTTGTTCTGGCCACCGTTGTTCTGGCCGTTGTTGTTCTGCCCCTGGCCGTTGTTGCCCTGGCCGTTGTTCTGACCCTGGCCGTTGTTGTTCTGGCCCTGGCCGTTGTTCTGGCCACCGTTGTTCTGGTTGCCGTTGTTGTTCTGGCCGTTGCCCTGGTTGTTGTTGCCCTGGCCCTGGCCGGCGTTGGTCTGCGGCGCGGCCGCGACACCGGTGCACTGGGCGAACTGCCCCAGGTTGTCGGCCCCGGAGCCACCAGCGCGCTGGATGTTGATCCGGATCCGGTCGATCGCCGCGAAGCGCTTGTCCTTCAGCGGGCCGACGATCGCGTTCTGCACGAAGCCCGGGTCACCGGCCTGCGCCTGCCGGGTGGAGGCGAGACGCGCGTAGGCCTCGGTGATCTGGGTGTCGAGGTTCGCCAGCTCCCTGTCCACACCGGCGCGGGCACCGGCCGGGACGTTCGTGAGCTTCTGACCGACGTCAGGGCAGTCGATCGTGGCGATCTGCGCCGCGGCGGCCTTGGTCTGGTTCTGGGCGCCGTTCTCCTCATGTGCGGAGGCGTAGAAATTCGCCCAGACAAGTCCACCACCACCGATCGCGAGGGCCGCGGATGCGGCCACGGCGCGAACGGCCAGTGGTGAGCGTCGTTTACGTGCATTGCGTCCCATGGAACTCCTCTGACTTCCTTGCGGGGCTATCGAGGCGCCCGACAGGAGTGAAGCGGCGCCATTCCATACGAGGGGGACCCCAGGAGTGTTCAGCCGCCTCAGAAATTGATGAGAGATTCGTAGGACAATTCGACCCCAACTCCACCGGGTATACCGGGAGTTGCGGATCTCTTACGGCAAGTGTTCGGCGGGGGCGCGGATATCTCCGAATTTGGCGTGCTTTCAACGCCCCTGGTCGAGATAGGTGAGTACCGCCAGGACGCGCCGGTTGTCGTCGTCCGACACCTCGAGTCCCAGTTTGGCGAAGATGTTCGACGTGTGCTTGGTGACCGCCCGCTCCGTGACAACCAGATGCCCGGCGATCGCCACGTTCGAACGTCCCTGGGCCATGAGATCCAGCACCTCCAGCTCCCGGGGCGTCAGCCGCCCCAGCGGTCGGCCGTCCCCGGCCCGCCCCGCCAGCAGCTGCCGGATCACCTGCGGGTCCATGGCGGTACCGCCCGCCGCGACCCGTCGTACGGCGTCCACGAACTGCTCCGCGTCGAACACCCGGTCCTTGAGCAGATAGCCGACCCCGCCGTCCCCGTCGGCCAGCAGCTCCCGCGCGTACAGCCGCTCCACGTGCTGCGACAGCACCAGCACCGGCAGCCCCGGCCGCGCCCGGCGGGCCCGCAGCGCGCACTGCAGCCCCTCGTCGGTGTGCGTCGGCGGCAGCCGTACGTCGACCACGGCGACGTCCGGAGCCAGTTCGGCCAGCGCCCTGTCCAGCTCGGGGCCGCTCTCCACCGCAGCGGCGATCTCGAAGTCGTACGCCTCCAGCAGCCGGACCAGTCCGTCACGCAGCAGGAACAGGTCTTCGGCTAGGACAACTCGCAAGGAATCTCCATGGTCACCGCGGTGGGACCGCCAGCCGGACTGCTGACGGCCAGGACGCCGTCGAATGTACCGAGCCGCCGCTCCACCCCGGCCAGCCCCGACCCGCCCCCGACCCGTGCCCCGCCCCGCCCGTCGTCGCGGACGGCGATGCGCAGCGAGCCGTCCGCGTACCGCACGTCGACCGACACGTGCTCGGCGCCGGAGTGCTTGACGGCGTTGGTCAGCACCTCGCTCACCGCGAAGTACGCCGCCGACTCCACGGGCGCGTCCGCCCGGCCGCCCTCGACGTCTACCGTGACCTCGGTGTCGACGGGCAGCCGCAGCGCCAACGCCCGTACGGCGTCGCCCAGTCCACGCTCGGCGAGTACCGGCGGATGGATGCCGTGCACCAGGTCGCGCAGCTCGGCGAGCGCGTCGGCGGAGGACTGCCGGGCCCGCGCGAGCAACTCCCGTGCCTTCCGCGGGTTCTTCTCGATCAGCGCGTCGACGGTTGCCAAATCCATCCCCACGGACACCAGCCGCGCCTGCGCACCGTCGTGCAGATCCCGCTCGATACGCCGGAGTTCGGCGGCGGAGCTGTCCACCGCGTCCCTGCGCGTCTGCGTCAACACCCGCACCCGGGCGGCCAGTTCAGCGCGCTCGCCGCCCAACAGCGCCCGGGTGGACAGGAAGTGGAACCGCAGCAGCGGGGGTGTCAGCCAGTAGGAGGAGACGAGGAGTGCGGCCCCGAGGGCGCCGGCGGCGAGCGCGCTGCCCTGCCCGCCGATGGGCACGAACCCGTACCACCAGCCGACGTACGTCCCGTCCGTGAACACCCGCCAGCCGCCGAGGGCCAGCGCGAACCCCTCGAGGGGATAGAAGAGCAGCGCGGCCGGTACCAGCGCGGTGAGCGACCCGAGCAGCGCGTCGAGCGGCAGCCACGCCGACTCCCGCCAGGTCGCCGGATCACGCAGCACCCGTACGGCCCGCTCCGACCGCCCCGCGTCCGCCGAGGGCACCCGGGACCGGGGAGGAATCCGCACCCCGCCCCATCGCATGGCCATCAACCGCCGCCGGTCGACCCACGCCCGCACCCACGTGACGGCCAGCGGAGTGGTGAGGAGCCCGAGCCCCAGGACGGGCACGAGCGCGAGGGAGAGGAGGAAGAGCACGAGCAGCGGCGTCGACACGGCGAGCGAGGAGACGGCCAGTAACAGGGCCCGCGCCCCGGCGACCACGACCGTGCGCACCCGGTTCCGGACCGCAACCCGTAGGGGAACTCGTGCGGTGAGGGTGTCGGCGCCGGCGTCATCCATGCGGTCAGTCTCGCCGAGCGCACCCAGCCGGGTCACGGGACCGAACACCCGTACAGGGGAGTGGTGTCAGCCCCACCCCCCGGTACGGGCGATCGGTCAGCGCACGGTAGCCGGTTACGTCAACGGGCGGTCGGGGGCGTGTACTTGTACCCCACCCGCCGTACGGTCTGGATCGCCTGGCGGTGCTCCGCGCCGAGCTTGCGGCGCAGCCGGGCGATGTGGACGTCGACGGTACGGCCGTCTCCCACATGCCCGTAGCCCCACACCGTGGTGACCAGCTGGTCGCGGGTGTGCACCCGGCCCGGGTGGGCGACAAGGTGGGCGAGCAGCTCGAACTCGAGGTAGGTGAGGTCCAGCGGACGCCCGTCGACCTCGGCGGTGCGCTGCACGTCGTCGACCCGTACGAGGGGACGGCCGCCGTCACCTCGCGCCACCTCGGGGGCGGCCGGGGCCGGTTCGGGCGCCGGGAGCACGAACGGCAGTACGGGAGGCTGCTGGTCGGCCGGTACGAGGACCAGGTAGCCGACCATCGGCGGCTGCCCCGGCAGCGTGGGCAGGGTGTGCGGGGGAGCCGGCAGCCAGGTGGCCCCCGGCGGCAGGAAGTCCGGGACGTCGATCACCTCGTCCCGGTCGACGGCACGCAGCCGGGCCCGGGCAGAGGTGCCGGGGGAGAGGGGAGCGAGAGGAGAGAGGGGGGAGAGAGTACGAGTGGTCGCCATGGCAAGTCAGCTCTTTCGCGCGAGGAGTTCGTCGGGGACGTACGTCGTGCGCGTGGGCCGAAGACCGAGAGGTACGGCGTCAGAGGGGCCGTACGGCTGGTGTTAGAGGGCCGACGCGTTCATCGCGCGACAACACACCCGGTCGAAGTCGTGGTGCTGGCGGGAAGGCCAGAAGGGCTCGAGGTCGTGGCGACCTGTCGCGATGCACTTCTGAAAGCTGGCCATGGGTCCATTGAAGCAGAGAAGGGGGGAGGCAGAGAAGGGGTGTCCACCATGAGGTGGACACCCCTTCTCACTATCCGGGACGATCATCCTGGATCAGCCGGGAATCAGACCTGTCCGGCCTTCTCCAGAGCCGAGCAGCAGGTGTCGACGATCAGCCGCGTCACGACGTACGGGTCGACGTTGGCGTTGGGACGGCGGTCCTCGATGTAGCCCTTGCCGTCCTTCTCGACCTGCCACGGGATACGGACCGAGGCGCCACGGTTGGAGACGCCGTACGAGTACTCGTTCCACGGGGCGGTCTCGTGCAGACCGGTCAGACGGTCGTCGATGCCGGCGCCGTAGTTCTTGACGTGGTCGAGGGGCTTGGAGCCCTCACCGAGCGACTCGCACGCGGTGATGATCGCGTCGTAGCCCTCGCGCATCGCCTTGGTGGAGAAGTTGGTGTGCGCACCGGCGCCGTTCCAGTCGCCCTTCACCGGCTTCGGGTCCAGCGTCGCGGAGACGCCGAAGTCCTCGGCGGTGCGGTAGAGCAGCCAGCGGGCGATCCACAGGTGGTCGGAGACCTCCAGCGGGGAGACCGGGCCGACCTGGAACTCCCACTGACCCGGCATGACCTCGGCGTTGATGCCGGAGATGGCGAGACCGGCCTTGAGGCAGTTCTCCAGGTGGGCCTCGACGATCTCGCGACCGAAGATCTCGTCGGCGCCGACACCGCAGTAGTAGCCGCCCTGGGGGGCCGGGAAGCCGCCCTCGGGGAAGCCCAGCGGACGGGAGCCGTCGAAGAAGGTGTACTCCTGCTCGATGCCGAAGATCGGCTCCTGAGCGGCGAACTTCGTGGCGACCTCGACCAGCGCGGCACGCGTGTTGGACGAGTGCGGCGTCATGTCGATGTCGAGGACCTCGCACATGACGAGGATGTCGTCGCCGCCACGGATCGGGTCCGGGAAGGAGGCGACCGGCTTGAGCACGCGGTCCGAGGAGTGCCCCTCGGCCTGGTTCGTGGAAGATCCGTCGAAGCCCCAGATCGGCAGCTCGGCGCCCTTGGCGTCGTCGGCGAGGATCTTGGTCTTGGAGCGGAGCTTGGCCGTCGGCTCGGTGCCGTCGATCCAGATGTACTCAGCCTTGAAGGTCACGGGACCATCCTTCGGGTGTGTCTCTAGGCGCACTTGCGGGTGCTGCGGCGCTGCGGCACTGGGGCGCCGCTCTTTGATACCCGCGAGCCTGTCAACAGGCGATTTCCCGGTCGTTGCTCGAATGTGAACCCCGTGTTACCTGGTGTTCCTGTGGCGCGTCTCACGTGTGGAGAGAGTCCCCTGGTGAAGCGGGACGGGCCCTGCCGCCCCTGGCCGGGAGCGACAGGACCCTTTGTCCGAGCAGGTTTCAGCGCCGGAACGTCACCCCACCTTCTCGATCAGCGCCCGGCGGATCAGGAACTTGCCGGGCTCGCGAACCTGCTCGAAGGCCGCGTTGTTGAGCAGAGCGCAACTGCCGGAGACCGAGGTGACCTCGACGGTCGTCGACTTGTTGTTGTCCAGGTTGGTGACGCGCAACGTGGTCCCGGCGGGGAACTGGTTGCTCGACGCGGCCGGGGCCCCGCCCTCCCCGGAGAGGGTGACGGTGGATCCGTTGCAGACCTGCTGACCGTCGCCGGGCACGCCGGGATCGGTCGGCGCGTCCGGTGCGGCGGGCGAGGCGGGCGGGGCGGGCGGGGCCGTCTGGGCCGGCGACGAGGACTCGGCCCCGGGCTGGGGCTCGGTGACGGGCTGCGTGATCTGGGAGTCCTGAGCCGACTCCCCAACCACGCACCCCGACGCCTCCTGCTGGACCTTGATCTGCGCGACGACCGCGTCACGGTTGGCGATCCGGGCGGCCGACTGGGCGTCGGGGTTGGCCCGTTGGTCCGCGATGAACTTCTGGTTGTTGCCCAGGGCGGTGGCGAGCCCCTGGCAGACCGTCGAATCGGCGGCGGTCTGCGCCGCGTTGGAGGTGGCCGCCATCGCGAAGGCGCCACCGCCCGCCACCAGCCCGGCACCCACCAACAGGGCGAGCTTCTTCTTCGTACTGACAGTTCTCCTGCGCGACATGCGCGCCTCCTGAAGAGATAGGGGAGCGTACGCCGCTATGTACGAGATACCGAACGAGGCTACTCAGCGGTTACCTGAGCCATTCAAGTGACCTGCGTCACGCGGGTGAACGCCGTGACAGGGCATCCCGTACGGCCTCGTCCGTACGGCCCACCACCGCGCTGCCGTCGTCGGCGGTGATGATGGGCCGCTGGATGAGCTTCGGATGCGCGGCGAGAGCGGCGACCCACCGCTCCCGGTCCTCCGCCTCGCGGCCCCACTCCCGCACCCCCAACTCCTTGGCGACGGCTTCCTGGGTCCGGGTGATGTCCCAGGGCTCGAGCCCGAGACGGTCGAGCACGTCCCTGATCTCGGCCTCGGTGGGCACTTCCTCCAGGTAGCGGCGGACGGTGTAGTCGGCGCCCTCGGCGTCGAGCAGCGACAGGGCTCCACGGCACTTGGAGCAGGCCGGGTTGATCCAGATTTCCATGGGGCTCACGGTACGCCAGGGACCTTCCAAAGGCCTTGTGGCCAGGGCCTTTTGTCAGTGCCGGGCAGTAGAATAGAAGCAGTGTTCGAGGGTGTCGCCGGAGGTTCCGGCGGCACTCTGACCGCGACAGGAGGATGCCTGTGCCCGCTGCCGCTCTCAACCCGTTGCCCACCCAGTCCACCGCCAGGAGAGGGGTCGTGCTCGACCTGCCGTACGCCCCCGTGGAGAAGCGCCCGCTGCCGCCGGGCCGCCCGCGTGAGTGGTACGTCACGCACAACCGCCGCCTCAAGGCGATGCGGCTCGCGATCGCCCTGCTCGACTCCGGCGTCCACATGCCGAACCAGGCCCGCAACGAGACGATCCGCAGCGCGGCGGACCTGATCGGCGTCCACCCGCCGTCGGACACGACGTGCCACATGGTGCGAGCCCTGATGCGCTACTCCCGCTGAGCGGGGAGTAGTTCCCGGGCGAGGGGGACGTCCGAAAGGGCGTCCCCCTCAGAAACCGGGCGCACCCCACACCGGGAACCACCGGCTCAGATCGTCCTCGATCCGCAGATCGCCGGCCAGTGCGGCCCGTATCTGCAACTCCAGGGCGTTGTCACGCCGTTGACGCTCATCGCGACCGTCGCCGTCCGCCGACGGAGCGAAGGGGTAGAAGGTCCCGCGCTTGTACAGATAGACAAGCCCGAGCGGAATCACGTCCCCGCTGTCCGCGCGCTCGAACCAGACCACCGAACACAGCAGTTGAGGCCCGAACCCGGCCGCCTCCAACGCGCTGTTGACCGCGTGCAGATCCCCGACGAGCGCCGGCAGCTCCTCCGCCTCGCGCCGCGACACCAGCCACGAGTACCCGTACTCGTCCCGTACGAGCTCCACCGGCGGCCCGGTCCGCTCCGCATCCCCGTCGAGCAGTGCCTGAACCTCCCGGCGTACGTCGTCGAAGGCCGCGCCCTCCACCGTGGCGAAGCACACCGCGCCCCCGCCCGTGGGCGTGAAGCCGGCCGCCGCCTGGAGGGTCACCGCGGCCGACGGCAGCCCGAAGAGCCGGTCGAGATCCGGCGCGACGGGCCTGGTGCGCCCCAGCAGAATGTCCAGCAACCCCATACAGGCACTCCCAGCCTTGCCGAGCCTCGTTGCTTACTTCCCGGAACCGGGAGCCGCCGCCTCGCCCAACTCGGCGGACATCCGCCCCAGTTGGTCGATCCGCTGCTCCAGACTGGGATGGGTGGAGAAGTACCGTGCCAGGCCCGGCTCCCTGCCGAGGGCGGGCGTGAAGTAGAAGGCGTTGAAGGCCTGCGCGGTCCGCAGGTCCTTCGACGGGATCCGCGCGATGTCGCCGGAGACCTTGGTGAGCGCGGAGGCCAGTGCCGAGGGCCGCCCGGTGAGCTGCGCGGCGGAGCGGTCGGCGGCCAGTTCGCGGTACCGGGACAGGGCGCGGATCAGCAGGAAGCTGATCGTGTAGACGGCCGCGGAGACACCCATCACCGCCGCGAAGACGACGGCGGTGTTCTGGTCCCGCCGGCCCCCGCCGAACAGCTGCGAGTAGAACGCGAACCGGACGATGAGCCCGGCGATGACACCGAGGAACGACGCGACGGTGATCACGGCGACATCCTTGTGCGCGACATGGGACAGCTCGTGCGCGAGCACCCCCTCCAGCTCCTCCGGTTCCAGCCGCCGCAGCAACCCCGTCGTCACGCACACCACCGCGTGATCGGCGTCCCGCCCGGTCGCGAACGCGTTCGGCATATCCATGTCCGAGACGGCGACCACCGGCTTGGGCAGGTCGGCCACGGCGCACAGCCGGTCGATCACCCCGTGCAGCTGTGGATACTCCTCGCGCTCCACGACCCGCCCGCGCATCGCGAACAGGGCGACCCGGTCGGAGAACCAGTACTGCGCGGCGAGGAACCCCGCCCCGACCACCACGACCAGCACCCAGGACTTCAGCAGCACGATCAACGCGGCGACGAAGGCCACGTACAGCAGTCCGAGCAGAAACAGCGTGACCGTCATCCGCACGGTCAGTCGCCGATCGCTCCCTATCCGGCTCGGCATCACGCATCACCCCGCAGTCAGGCACTCGCCCCACTGTCAGTGTGCACCCGCCCTGTCCCATGAAGCGGTCGCGATCTGCCCTGGGCGGGGCAAAGGGAAATGGCGAGCGGGTCGGCCGTGGAGGCATCGAAGTCATCGGAGTCAACCGCATGGGCGGCGTCGAAGTGCCCGCACGGGAACGTCGTGCCAGGCTCGCAGCAGCGCCGCCTGTCGTGTCAGGTGGCGGAGCGTCCCGGGCTCGCCGAACGCGGCTCCGGGACATCGAGCGAGGTCGGCATCGTCTGGAGGCAACGCGCATGCCGGTCGCCACGGCGGGAACCGACACCGCGTCACCGCCGAACCCGCGGGCCCTTCTTCGGAGCCGCGCGTACCTGGTGCTTCTGCTGATGTCCGCGCTGATCGGCGTGCCGGTGTCCGCGGCGGCCTTCGGCTTCCTCGCCCTGATCGGCGAACTCCAGCCACTGATCTACACGGATCTGCCCAGGTCGCTGGGGTTCGACCGAACGCCACCGTGGTGGCCGTTGCCGCTTCTCGCCGTCGGGGGGCTGCTCACGGGGCTGGCGATCAGGTACCTGCCGGGGTCCGGCGGCCATGAACCGTCGGCCGGGTTCAAGGCCGCCGGCCCGCCCACCCCCATCGAGCTGCCCGGCATCTTCCTCGCGGCTCTGGCGACGCTCAGCTTCGCCGCCGTCCTCGGACCCGAGGCCCCTCTCCTGGCGCTCGGCGGCGGACTCGCCGCCGGCGCCGTGCGGATGGTCAGACGAAACCCCCCGGAGCAGGCGATCACGGTGTTGGGGGCGGCGGGCAGTTTCGCGGCCGTCAGCTCGCTGCTCGGATCACCGCTGCTCGGAGCGTTCCTCCTGATGGAGGCCTCGGGGCTGGGCGGGCCGATGATGGCGGTGGTGCTGGTGCCCGGTCTGCTCGCCGCGGGCATCGGCGCACTCATCTTCGTCGGCCTGGGATCCTGGACCGGCCTGGGTACCTACTCGCTGGCACTGAACGACGTTCCCAAGGCCTCGGACCCGACAGCGGCGGAATTCGGCTGGGCGCTGGTCATCGGAGTGTCGGCCGCACTCGTGGGCGTGGGAATCCGCTGGCTCGCCGTCCGGCTCAGGACGCATGTCGAGAGACGACGGGTACCGGCCACGGTGGTCATGGGCCTGGTCGTGGCAGGGCTGGCGATCGGCTACGCGGAGGGCACCGGCAAAGCGGCGACCGACGTGCTGTATTCGGGGCAGACGGCGCTGGATCCGCTTCTCAGGCACAGCGCCGCGTACTCGGTGGGAGCGCTGTCGCTGCTGGTGCTGTGCAAGGGCCTGGCCTACTGCGCGTCGCTCAGCTGTTTCCGGGGAGGCCCGATCTTTCCCGGGATGTTCGTGGGGGCGGCGGGCGGCATCCTGTGCTCGCACCTGCCGGGGCTGAGCCTGGTCGCGGGGTTCGCGATGGGTGTCGGGGCGATGAGCGCCGCGATGCTGGGGCTCCCGATGGTCTCCGTCCTGCTCGCCACGCTGTTGATCGGGGCGCAGGGGCTGACCGTCATGCCGCTGGTGATCGTCGCGGTCGTGGTCTCGTACGTCGCCACAGCGAAGCTGGCGCCTCAGCGGCAGGAGCAGCCGCCTCAGCGGTAGCCGCCGTAGCCAGGGGGAGTGGGACGCGGACGGGGCCGCCAGGGTTATCGAACGACGATATGATCTGTTTCAGGCTGTTTTCTCCCCGCTGACTGCCGTCGCGGGATCCCGCGCGGCGGTGACCACCCCCTGGAGCGGCGCCATGACCCCACACCACCTGGACGGATACGCGATACGGGACCGCACCCCGCAAGAGCGGGCCGCGCTCGGCAAGGCCGCGCGGAAAGACGTACCCCGCAGCAGCCACGCCGAGTTCGACCCCGGACCGAAGCGGCCGGACCCCCTGGAGATCATCGAGAAGCAGTCGGCGACCCGGGTGCCCGAACTCGTACCGATCCGCTACGGCAGGATGACCGAGTCGCCCTTCCGCTTCTACCGGGGAGCGGCCGCCATCATGGCCTCCGACCTCGCGGAGACACCGCGGACGGGGTTCACGACACAGCTGTGCGGCGACGCGCACATGCTGAACTTCCGGCTGCTGGCCTCGCCGGAACGCCGCCTCATGTTCGACATCAACGACTTCGACGAGACGCTGCCGGGCCCCTGGGAGTGGGACGTCAAGCGGCTGGCCGCCAGTTTCGTGATCGCCGGCCGGCTGAACGGCTTCAGCACCAAGGAGCGGGCCGGGATCGTACGGGCGGCCGTGCGGTCGTACCGCGAGAACATGCGCGCCTTCGCCGAACTCGGCAACATGGCCGTCTGGTACGCCCAGTTCGACGTGGACTGGGTACGTGAGCGGTTCGGGGCCGATCTGTCCGCGCGAGGCCGCGACCGCTGGGCGCGGGCGGTGCGGAAGGCGCGTTCGCACGACACCCAGCAGGTCTTCGACAAACTCACCCACGTCGTGGACGGCAAGCGGCGGATCACCCCCGATCCACCGCTGATCACCCCCCTCCAGGACCTGATGGCGGAGGCCCAACGAACCAAGCTGGAGCAGCTGATCCGCCGGCTCATCGAGCGCTACGGCCAGAGTGTGCAGTCGGACCGGCGCTTCCTCCTGGAACAGCACCGGGTCGCCGACATGGCGCGCAAGGTGGTCGGCGTCGGCAGCGTGGGGACCCGCTGCTGGATCGTGCTCCTGCTGGGCAAGGACGACGAGGACCCGCTGTTCCTGCAGGCCAAGGAGGCCGACGAGTCGGTGCTGGCACCCCATGTCGGGGGCAGCGTGTACCGGAACCAGGGCGAGCGGGTCGTCTCCGGGCAGCGGCTGATGCAGGCCACCAGCGACATCCTCCTGGGCTGGGAACGGGTCGAGGGGCTCGACGGCCGGCGACGGGACTTCTACGTACGGCAGTTGCGGGACTGGAAGGGGGTCGCGGTTGCCGAGGACATGGTGCCGCGGGGCATGCGCACCTTCGGCGCGCTCTGCGGGGCGACCCTGGCCCGGGCCCACGCGAGGTCCGGCGACCGGATCGCCATCGCCTCCTATCTGGGTGGCGGCGACTCCTTCGACCGGGCACTCGTGACGTTCGCCGAGACCTACGCCGACCAGAACGAACGGGACCACCAGGCTCTCGTCGACGCCGTCCGCAACGGGCAGGTGGCCGCCGAGCAGGCCTGAGGAGAGACGCCACGCGGGAAGGGCGTGACCTCCGAGCGGAGGTCACGCCCTTCCCTCGTGGCGTATGGCGGTACGCCGGGTTCATCCGGGTTCACATGGCCGATCCGGCATCCCCGCCCTCGTGGTGGAGGGTCAGATCGAAGGCCTCCCCGATGCTTCGGGCGGCGGACACCACGCGGGCGCTGCCGACCACCGGGGCGACCGCCACGAGGACACCCTGGACCTTCTCCAGGGGCACACCGAGTCCTTCCGCGGCGCCGACGTTGAGCAGATACGAGGCGGGGGAGGCGTCCATGGCCACCAGCGCCGCGATGCGCGCCAGCAGATAGGTCTCGGGGTCCAGCCCCGATCGTTCGAACGTGTCGAGCGTCATCTGGACAAGTGTTTCGAACACGGGGGCGTCCGCCTCGGCGAGGGCGCTGACGCCGCCTGTTCCGGTCATTTCGTCGGCCATGGCCGGCTCCTTCCGCAGCGGGGTGATCAGGGTTCATGCCCGCGCACATCCCAGGCCATCAGCGATCCGCCTCTCCGACTTCACCCGCCACGGGTGATCACCCCCGGCGCGGGACCCGGCACGCTCGGAGACGCGGCACATGCGTTGCAGCTCCCTCAGGAAGCGAGGAATCCGTTATGGCCACGACCACCCACCACCACCGCAGCACGGACACGGCACCGGCATTCGCCGGCGGGCTGGTGACGTTCGCCGGCGTCATGCTGTTCATCGCCGGCATCCTCGACCTGTTCCGGGGCATCATGGCGATCGCCGACGACGACGTCTACGTGAACACCCCGAACTACGTCTTCAAGTTCGACCTGACCAGCTGGGGCTGGATCCAGCTGGCTCTGGGCGTGATCGCCATGGCAGTCAGCGCCGGCCTCTTCTCGCGCGCCACGTGGGCCCGGGTCGTCGCGGTCGGCATCGCCGGGCTGCTGATCATCGCCAACTTCCTGTCGATCCCGTACTACCCCGTCTGGTCGCTCACCCTGATCGCGCTGTACGCCTTCGTCATCTGGGCCCTGTGCGTCGTGCGGCGGGAAGACTGAGGCGGCGCTCCCGCTGTGGGCTGCGGAGACAACAGAGGGTGATCGTCCGGGATGCGCGGGAGCGCCGGCCCTGTTTCGCTGGTGTGGCCCGCTCTCCCCACATCACCCAAGGAGTGATCATGAGCGTTGCAGGTGAGTCCCGCGGCCGAGCCCAGCAGATGCGGCAGAAGGCTCAGGAGATGGAACAGGCCGCGGAGCGTGCCACCGACCCGGCCGAGCGTTCTCGGCTGAAGGAGAAGGCCCGGCGGCTCATGGAGCAGAGCGAGCAGCAGGGCGGCACCGGAGGCCGGGACAGCGACTCCATGATCTGACCGCCCCACCCGCACCGGCCGGTGGCTGCCGCGCGAACTTCCGTGCGCGCGAGGCCACCGGCCGGTCACTCATGTCCGCGACCCACAGTCAGCGATGTCAGTCAGCCATGTGCCGCGTCGTCCGCCGGGCTCCGGCCCAGCGCCAGCCGTGCCACGCGCGGCCAGTCGGCCGCCCCGCCACCAACCCGTCGGGCGTGGGGGCGATGTCGTGGCACACGGACCCGGAGTGCCCCGGGCGCGATGCGGCACACCACGGGTGCCGGCACCACGACGTGTTCCCCGTCGATGCCGACCGGGAGGGTGTCCGTGTCCGCTTCGACGACGACCTCCCCGGCACTCAGCCGGACGAATCCCCCCGAACGCGGACCGCGTACCAGACGCGCCGCCTGAGCGGTGCTGCCGACCCGCACGCACACCACGCCCAGGAGGCCCGAGTCCAGCCGCTCCCTGCGCCCCGGACGGGCGGCGTCGACGGCACGCCCGTAGGGATTGTTGCTGACGAGCAGCGCCTGAAGTCCCTCGACGTGCGTCCGGTCGGCCCGCATCCACATCCGGGGCGCGTCCTTGCCGGTGAGGAAGCCGGGGAGGGTGCGCAGCGTCGTGCGGGCCTTGGCATCGCGGTACGCGGGGTCGGTGACGACGGACGCGTACGTGCCGAACGAGGCGTTGTTGACGAAGACCCGGTCCGCGGCGAACCCGAGGTCGACGCGGAGTTCCACGCCGCCGGTGAGGGCTTCCAGGGCCTTCGCCGGATCCTCGCGGTCGAGGCCGAGATCGAGGGCGAAGTGGTTGCGGGTACCGGCGGGAATCACCACGAAAGGCAGGTCGTGGGCCGCGGCGACCTCGGCCACCAGCGCCTGGGTGCCGTCGCCGCCCGCCACCGCCAGCAGATCGGCCCCCTCAGCGACGGCCTGCCGGGCCAACGCGGAGACATCCTGGCCCGGTTCGAGCAGCACCACCCGGCAGCCGGCCGCCCGCGCCTTCCCCACCAGGCCGAACCGGTCCACCTTGCCGCCACCGGAGCGCGGGTTCATGAGGACCCAGGGATGCCAGGGCGCCTCGGCGACCACCTGTTCGACGGCGACATGCCCGGGGGACAGAGCGCCGCGTGCCGTCGCGACGGCCAGCGCCCACAGCGCCAGGGACACACAGGCCGCCCACAGAATGCCGGACATCGCGTACAGCACGAGGACAGCCACGGGTGCGAGCAGCGAAACAGCCACCCCGAGGGCGCGCAGAGCACCGGTGTGCGCCAGGGTCCACCACACGCCGACGGCGGCGACCGCCAGCCCGGCGACACCGACCAGCACCCACAGCACGCTCCGCAGACCGGCGGCGACGAGCGGCACCAGCATGCTTCCCAGAAGGGCCAGCACGGCCAGGCGAGCCCGGCCGGGACTGTCCTCGCGCACGGTCGAGGCGCCTGCCTGCCCCGGGTTGTCCGTGTGCCCGCCGTCTCGTCCCATCTGCCGGCCCTTCTCCTCATGGGCCCGGGCGCCGTCGGTTTCCTGCCCGGGCCGCCTCAGTCGCGGCGGGGTGTGCCCTCCTCCGAGAGGTCGAAGAGGTTGGTGCGCGGGACCACGCACAGGGCCCAGATGATGAAGCCCGAGAGCGCGATCATCACGACCGACCACACCGGGTAGTACGGCAGGGAGAGGAAGTTGGCGACGATGACGAGTCCGGCGATGCCCACGCCGACGACGCGCGCCCACATCGCTGTCGTGAGCAGCCCGAAGCTGACGACCAGGGCGATCACGCCCAGAACGAGGTGGATCCAGCCCCAGCTGGTCAGGTCGAACGCGAAGGCGTAGTTGCGTGTCGTGACGAAGATGTCGTCATCGGCGATGGCCATGATGCCCCGGAAGATGTCGAGCAGGCCGACGAGGGAGAGCATCACGGCCGCGAAGGCCGTCAGACCGGTGGCCCATTCCTGCTTCGCCGTGTATTCCGGCCGGGTGTGTGTCGCGGTCATCTTGCGCCTCGATTCGTGTGGTGCGGATGCTCAGCGATGGGAGGTGCCGGTGGCGGAGCCCGTCTGCTGCGCCGAACCGTGGCCGGTCAGGACCAGTTCCTTGGCCCTGCGGAACTCCTCGTTCGTGATGTCGCCGCGGTCGCGGATCTCGGAAAGCCTGGCGAGCTCGTCGACACTGCTCGGCTGACCGCCGGACGCGGTTTCCCTGATGTACGCCTTGAACTCGTCCTGCTGCGCACGCGCCTGCTTGATCTCCCGGCGGCCCATGCTCTTGCCGCGGGCGATCACATAGACGAACACGCCGAGGAAGGGCAGCAGGATGCAGAACACCAGCCAGCCGGCCTTCGCCCAGCCGCTCAGCTGGTCGTCCCGGAAGATGTCGCCGATGATCCGGAACAGCAGGACGAACCACATGATCCACAGGAAGAACACGAGCATGGTCCAGAAGGCGCCCAACAGCGGATAGTCGTACGCCAGGTAGGTTTGCGCGGTCATCTCGGCCTCCGTCCCGGGCGTGGGCCCGGCAGCAGTTCTGTGCCGCACCAGCCTGCCCACGGCCGTCTCCCGGCGGCCTCACCCGGCGCGGGTGAGTGCGCGCGCCGCGGCCGTCCGGTACCAGGCGGTGGAGGCGACGTACTCGCCGAGGGCCAGGCCCGAGACGGCCGTCAGGAAGACGGCGATCAGCCAGGACAGAAACGTGAAGACCGGGCCGAGCGGGCCGAACTCGTCCAGGCTGTGCTCCATGGCCGCGGGCATCAGCACGCGGGCGGCCCAGCTCAGCAGGACCGTACCGGTGCCGGCCAGCAGCGCTCCCGGGAGCAGACTCAGCCAGCCGATCCGCCCGCCCAGCAGCAGATGCTGGGACCACCACCACAGCAGCGTCGCCGAGAGCAGGGAGAGCACCAGCCCGGTCACCGCGCCCGCGCCGAACCCGTTCCGCAGCGGTGCCTGGAACAGCAGGAAGGCCAGCCAGACGACCGGCCACAGCAGCCAGCGCCAGACCGCGGCCCGCACCGGTGCGCGCGGCAGCCGCCAGCACCGCTCGCACACCGCCTGGAGCGCGCGGCTGAACGCCGTGGCCGACACGAGCGTCACCACCAGGCCCACCGCTCCCACCGTGTCCCGTGTCGTACCGGTCGCGGAGAAGACCTCACGCATCTCGTCGAGGGTGTCGCCGCGCATTCCCAGAACGGCGCGGACGGAGTCGGCCAGCAGGTCCTGCATCCAGCCGGGGGCGAACGCGGCGAAGGTCATCAGCAGCGGGAGCGCGGTGAGGAACGCCTGCGCGGCCAGCCGTACGGCGCCCTCCACCAGGTTCAGCGCCGACAGACGGGACAGCAGCCGGACCGTGGTCCCCGACCGCAGGCCCGCCACGGCCCGCGAGGCCGCGCTCCTCAGGGACCGCGTGCGCCTGAGTGAGGTCGCGCGCCTGAGTGACGTCGTGCGGCTCGGTGACGCGCGCCCGGGGCCGGTTTTCCCGGCCATGGCTCACGGGCCGGTCCGGCTCGCCGCCCGTTCGGCCGCCCGGTCGGCCGGTCCGGCGGCGGCCGCGACGATCGCCAGGCCGAGCAGAACGGCCACGGCGACGCAGAGAACGAGCGCCACCGCTCCGACCGTGGGGTGGTTCCAGAGCAGCAGCGTCAGCGCTCCGGCCGCGAGGACACCGGCGGTGGTCCAGGACCGGTGGCTCGCGAGCCAGCGTCCGGTGGAGCCGGTGGGAACCCCGGAGCGATACAGCGCCTGGCCGGTGGCCGTCGTTCCCCGGTCGGCCAGGGCGCGGACGGCGCGAGCGGGACGGCCGGGACCGTACAGGTACGCGATCACAGCGATGATCACCGCGACGATCAGCAGGGTGCGCGTGCTGTCACGAAGGAACCGGACGAACGTGTCGTAGATCGCCGCGGCCGCGTCGGTGGGCAGCGCCGTGGACGGGACCGAGTCCAAGTAGACCCGTCGGAGCACGGCCAGCGCGACGAGCAGCACCACCATCATCACGCCGACCCCCGCCGCGGTGATCATCAGCATCACCCGGCGTGCCGGAGCGGTCCACACCGCGAGAGCGGCGAGCACGACGGTCAGGACGGGCAGCCAGGTGCCGAGAATGTCCAGCAACCGCATCGCGTCCTGCGCCTGGTTCAGCTTCTCGGTCCGGAACAGCGTGACCGTCTTGTCGGTGTCCGGGATGGCGGACGCCTTGTCGAAACCCGCGTCGACGAGCTGCTCCCGCACCTGGTCGACGACATCTCCCAGGTTCAGTTCGACGGCACCGTCCTTGGCGCTCACGGCACCCTTGCCGTCACCGGTGAGCATGCCGACCACCGCGCCGTGAGCGCGCCGGTTGGCGCCCTCCCACACCTGTTGGAAGGCATCGCTGGTGACCACACGGGTGACAGTGCGGTCCACGACCGACTTGACCGCGTTCCGCAGCGGACCCTCCAGGGCCTCGGCGCCCGCCACGACGCGGGGTTTGGCCCCGGCGTCCTTGAGCGTCTCGGCGAGCGCGTCCGTTATCGCCTTGACGTCCACGTTCTGCACCACGCGGTCCGTGAGCCGGTTGATCACGACCTCCTGCACGGCCGGGTCCGACGCCAGCGGCCCGACGGTCTTCACATATCTGCCGGTGTCCGAGACCGTGTCCTGGACCCAGGCCGCGACGACGGCCACGGGCGCGAGCAGCAGGGCCAGCAGCAGGAGAACCGACGAGACGACCCGACGCAGTCGCCGGTGGCGTACCGACGCGTGCCGGCGCATCCGCTCGTACTCCGCCCGTTCCTCGGCGGTGATGACGTGCGTGGCGTTCGGGTCTCTGCCGGGGTCCGGCGAATCGGGCGAATCGGGGGTGGAGGCCGGGTTCATGGGTGCTCCTGTCCGTGGGTGCGCCGCCCCGGCGCGACGATCGCCCCTGACGATCACCGCTCGGGATGACGGAGGTGGAGGGAGGTCCGGAGGTCCGGGTGTGCCCGCCGCGTCGTGCCCGCCTGAGCGGCGGGCGGGGTGTCAGGCCGTCCCGGCGGGCGGGTGCGACCCCGTGGCGGGTGTCTTTCGGAGCGCGGCCCGCAAGGCGAGGGCGACCGCCGTCTCGGCCAGACCGAGCAGGACGAGCCACAGGCCCACCAGCCGGGTCAGGGCACGGGCGGACTCCGTCGGCAGAGCGAGCACCACGATCCCCGCGACGATGCCGAGCACCGCGACGCCCACGACGACGCCGCGGTGCGGCAGGTCCCTGGTGGCGAGCGCCGAGTACAGGGTGAGGACGCCGGAGACCAGCCAGACGACGCCGACGATCAGCGAGAGCGCGTCGATGGTCTGCAGCGGGTTGCGCAGGCACAGCACCCCGGCCAGTACGTACAGCACGGCCAGCAGCAGTCCCGGGAGCCGTTCACCGTGCTCCTCCCGGCCGAAGACGGCCACGAACCGGAACGCCCCGGTCACCAGCAGGTACAGGCCGATGAGGACCGCCAGGACGTGCAGGGTCTCCTCCGGCCAGACCAATACCAGGATGCCCAGCACCAGCGTCGCGAGGGCGGGTCCCAGGAGCCAGATCCATGAACGGCCGAGCCGCGCGAGAACGTCCGCGGAGTCACCCATGGGGCCGGCGCCGGGGGCGGGGCCCGCCCGGTCGTATTCGTGTTCCTGTCCGGTGTGGGATGCCGGTCCACGCGGCATGGTCATGGCTCCTCCTCGCGTGATCGACGAGTGGTCGCTCCAGGGTCACGCCAGTCACCGGGCGCCCGGGTCACCCACCACGGGTGATCCCTCGGCGCCGGCGCGGAGATGAGGTGAAGAGATGAGCGATCCGAGCACTCCCCGGCCGGGCCGCACCCCGCCCGGACCGGACGGCCGCCGACGGTCCCTCGATGCCCGTCGGCGGTCTCTGCGCGCCCGTCGGCGGGCGGCGGTCGTCGCCCTGATCCGCGCCGCACTCATCGCCGCCGGCCTCGTCACCGCCTACTACCTGCTGCCCTTGGACGAACACGGCACGGTGACCTCGTCGGCGCTGCTCGTGTGCGGCCTGGTGGGGGTACTCCTGGTGTTCGGGTTCGAGGTGTGGGCCATCGCGCGCTCACCCCACCCGCGTCTCAAGGCCGTCGAGGCCCTGGCCGCCACGCTGGCGCTGTTTCTGGTTCTCTTCGCCGGCGCCTACTACATGGTGGACCGCACCACCCCGGGCTCCTTCAGCGAGCCGCTGACCAGGACGGACGCCCTGTACTTCACGCTGACGACGTTCAGTACCGTCGGCTACGGGGACATCGCGGCACGCTCCCAGGCGGGGCGCATGCTGACGATGGGTCAGATGGTGGGAGGCCTGCTGCTCGTGGGCGTCGCCGCGCGGGTGCTGGCGAGCGCGGTCCAGGCCGGGCTGCGCAGGCAGGGCCGCGGGCCGGCGCAGCCGGGTTCCGACAGCGACGCCGGGACACCGGACCAGGACTCCGGACGATGACCGTCCCCGTCACTCCGGCAGTTGGCGCATCTCCAGTACACACAGTCCCAGTGACTGGCAGCGTGCCAGCAGCCCGTACAGATGCGCCTCGTCCACAACCCGGCCGAACAGGACGGTCTGGCCGGACATCACTACGTGGCCCAGCTCCGGAAAGGCTCGGGCCATCGTTTCCGACAGGTGTCCCTCGACGCGGATCTCGTAGCGCACGAGCTGTCCTCCTACGGGCTTGCCGGGACAGGCGGACGGCGCCTTACCTGCGATCGTCCGGCCTTCCCGGCGTTTCGGACCTCACCCGGGAGAGGTGACCCGTCGCCGGACGGCGGGCCACCGCCGATCAGTGCGTCAGGAAGATCTTGACGGAGATGATCAGCAGGCCGAGCACGAGGTTGACCGTCGCGGTGACGGCCAGCAGCCGCCGAGAGGCACCTGCGCGGCGGGCCGCGGCCACCGACCAGCCCACCTGACCGGCCACGGCGACCGAGAGGGCCAGCCAGAGCGCACCGCCCACATCCAGGCCCAGGACGGGGCTGACCGCCACCGCGACGGCCGGCGGGACGGCGGCCTTGGCGATCGGCCACTCTTCGCGGCACACACGCAGCACGCCCCGGCGGTCCGGCGCCCGTTCCGCGAGGCGCGCCCCGAACACATGGGCGTGCACGTGGGCGATCCAGAACACCACCCCGGTGAGCAGCAGAAGCAGCACGAGCTCGGCGCGGGGGAACGAGCCCAGGGAACCGGCGCCGATCAGTACGGAGGCCGCGAGCATGGATCCGTAGACGCCGCCCGTGTAGTCCGCTCTGGCTCGGTGCTCGGCCCTGTGCTCGGCCCGGCGCGCTCTACGGGCCGTGGCCGGGCCGGTCGTGGTGGTTGTTGTGGACGGGGCGGGGGTTCTGGACACCGGCGACTCCCTCCGGACTGGGTGAGTCGATGCGGTCACCTCGGCTGGAGCGTCGGCTCCGAGCGGCGCGGACGGGTCTCCCGGGCGGTCGGGAGATGCGGTGTGACCAGGAAACTGGCGAGAGCGATACCGCCGGTGGCCAGGATCGCCGCCTTCAGACCGTCCAGTTGGGCGGAGGAGTAGGAGTCCGCGACGGCGTCGACCTCGGACTGCGGCAACCCGGCGCGCTCGGCCGCCGAGCGCACCTGATCGGTGGGGACGAACGCGATCCCGGCCTCGAGAGCGACACCGACCTGCTGCCGCGCCTCCTCCGACAGACTCGGGTTGTCCGCCACCTGCGTGGTGAAGGCGTGGGCCAGCGCACCGATGAGGATCGATCCGATGAGAGCGGTGCCCAGCGCCGAGCCCAGATTCTGTGCCGTGAACTGAAGCCCGCCGGCCTCACTGCGTTCCTCTTCGCCGACACTGGACTGGACGACGTTGCCCAGTTGCGAGGCGAGCAGGCCGACACCCACGCCGAGCAGGGCCATCGCTCCGGCGAACTGGGCGTCGTCGATGACCGGGTCGATGGTCGCCAGCAGCCACACGATGGCCGCTGCCAGGGTGAGCAGGGCCAGCCGTACCACCCGGCGCGGTCCCATCGTCCGCCCCAGCGAGGACGCGGACAGGGAGGTGATGAGCATGGTGGCGGACACCGGGAGCAGGCGCAGGCCCGTCTCGAAGGCGTCGAACCCCTGAACCACCTGCAAGTACAGCGGGATGGTGAAGAACAGCCCCAGCAGGATGAGGTTCTGGCTCAGCAGCGTCAGCAGGCCGGACCGCAGCACGGGCCTGCCCAGCAGGGACAGGTGGAAGAGGGGGTCGGCGCCCTCTTCGTCCCGCCGTCGCTCCCACCGGCTGAAGAGCGCCAGGACAGCCACCCCCGCGCCCACGACGAACAGCGTCGGGGCGAAGCCGAAGACGGTGAAAGGAGGATTGCGGGGCTGCACCCACCCCCAGGTGCTGCTCTGCAGGACCCCGAGCACGCCCAGCCCCAGCCCGGCCGCGGACAGGACCGCGCCGACCCAGTCCAGCCGGGGCCGCGGGCCGGTCGGAGCGGGCGTGGCGATGACCCGGTGGCACAGCAGGACGACCACGACGACCACGACCTCGCCGGCGAAGACAAGCCGCCAGGTCAGGTACGTGGTCACCCAGCCGCCCAACAGGGGGCCGACCGCGATCCCCGCGCCGGCCAGCCCGCCGATGATCGCGTAGGCGACAGCCCGGTCCTTCCCGCGGTACGACTCCGCGACGAGGGCGGCCATGGCCGGCAGCACCATGGCGGCTCCGAGCCCCTCGATGACGGACCAGCCCAGCGTGAGGACCCACAGGGTGGGTGCCGCGGCGGTCAGGGCCGAGCCCACGCCGTACACGACCATCCCCGTGAAGAACATACGGCGACGCCCCAGGATGTCCCCGAATCTACCGCCGATGATCATAAAAGCGGCCATCACCAGCGCGTACAGCGTGATGACGGCCTGGATGGCGGTGACCTCGGTGTCGAAGTCCTCGACCAGCTGGCTGATGGAGACGTTCATGACCGAGGTGTCCAGGACCATCAGGAACTGGGCCGCGCCCAGGACGATCAGAGCCCGCCAGTGCTTCACCGCGTCCACCTCGCAAGGTCGGTCGTCCGCCGCGCCTCCCATCGCATCCGAAGTACGCGCCCGGTGCCTCACCCGCCACGGGGGAACAACCACGGGGGAACCACCGGCACCGACGCGCGTTCAGAGCAGCCGGAGTTCCCGTGCGCGCCGCACCGCTTCGCCCCGCCGGCTCACCGCCAGCTTCCGGTAGACGCTCTTGAGGTGGGTCTTCACCGTGTTCACCGAGACGTAGAGGTCGGCGGCGATCTCCTCGGTCGACATCATCCGGGCCAGTCGCTCCAGCACGTCCTGCTCGCGTCCGCTCAGCTCCGCGGCGACGAGCGGGGGCGGCGGGGAATCCGGCCGGGAGTCGTCGTGGCGCGGCGGGCCGGGCGTGAGCCAGCCCGCTGCCAGCCCCTGCAGCGGAGCCGTGGCCAGCAGGGGCCGGATCCACGCTCCGGCATCGAGGAACGGACGCCGCAGCCGCTCACGCCGGGCGTCGAGGAGCGCCTGTGCCACGAGCCTGCGGGCGACGGCGGTGTCTCCCGCCCTCTCCGCGCTCTGCGCCCTGACCAGCGCTGCCCGCACGGTCACCCCAGGGCCGGTCCGTCCCTCGGTGCGGATGCTGTCGAGCAGGTCGATGGCCGCCCCGCGATGCCCTGTGGCGAGCTGGATCGCCGCGGCCTCCACCGCGCACATCGGCTGGTCGACGGCGACTCCCTCAAGCACCTCTACGGCTTCGTCGGGCCGCCCTTCGGCCAGGTGGGCGGCGGAGGAGACGAGCAGCTCACGGCTTGCCGCCCAGGGCGAGGCCACCGCGGCGGAGAAGGCCGGGTCCGCCGCCGTGGCGGCGGCTCCTGTCCTGCCCCTGGCCAGCAGGAGGTGCGTGGTGGCAAGGGTGAGCCCCGCCGCCAGGACCGGATCACGCGTGCCCGACGGGAGCCGGGTCGTCTCGTCGAGGAGGGCCTGGGCCCGGCCCAGCTCATGGCGGTCGACAGCCACGGCGGCCAGGACCAGTCGTCCGATGCCGGAGCGGGGCTGCTGGTCCTGGCCGCCCCGCTCCGCCTCCGACACCGCCGCCAGTGCCCTGCGCTCGGCCCGGCCGAGCCAGCCGTTCAGATAGTCGAGCAGTGCCAGGTGCCCCATCGACTCCTCCCGGGGCAGCAGGGTGGAGGCGCCGCCCGGAGTACCGGCCACCGTGGTCAGGACAGCGCGTGCCTCCTCGAAGTGCCCGGCCCACAGGCGTGCCGAGCCCAGATGGGTCAGCAGGAGAGCGGTGAGTTCGGGATGTTTGTCCAGCAGCTGCGCCGGGACTGCCTGCCGCAGTTCACCGGCCGCCTCGGCGGCCTTCTCGACGCGTGGGGGACACCCGGTCAGCCGTGCGGCCAGTGCTTCGAGCAGCGCGCAGCTCAGCTGGGCGGCCGCCAGGCCGGGGGTGTGGTCCGCCAGCCGTTCCTCGGCGTGGCGCAGGTGTGCCTGGCCGTGTTCGAGGTTGCACCGGGACAGCTCGCGGGCGGCGCGCACGAGGTCGGTGGCGGGGCTCCGGGCTTCGGGCCCCATCTGCGCGAACAACCGGTCCAGGACGTCCGAGCGCAGGCCGGTGAAGAGCTGGCCGATCGCGAGGTCGTCTATGAGGGAACCGGCGGCGAAGTCCCAGTCGCCCACGGCGGCGCTGTGGGCGAGTGTCTCCGGCAGATATCCGGACCGGCGCAGCCACTGTGCGGCCCGCCGGTGGAGTTCCGGCTCCACGCCCGGCAGGCGTACCCGCAGATGAGCGCGGAGTATCTCGCCGAACAGCGGATGGAGCTGGTACCACGAGTGGCCGAGAGGTTCGACGAACGCGTTCTCATGGTGCAGCCGGGCCAGAATGGACTCGGCATCGGCCCGGAGGGTCAGCGCGTCGGCCAGATCGGGACAGAAACGCTCCAGGACGCTCACGCGCAGCAGGAGGTCCTGTGTCTCCCGCGTCTGGACCTTCAGGACCTCGGCCAGCAGATAGTCGGCGACCGTACTGCGGTCCGCCTCGAACTCCTTCAGATAGAGCTCGGGGTCGTCGCTCTCCCGAGCGGCCAGGGCGGACAGGCGCAGGCCGGCGGCCCAGCCCCGGGTGCGGTCCACCAGGTCCTCGGCGGCGTGGACCGGCAGGCGCAGACCGTGCAGCTCCAGCAGTGCGACGGCCTCCTCGGGGGTGAAGGCCAGTTCGGCGGCGCGGATCTCCGTCAGATCACCGGCCGCCCGGTAGCGGTGCAGGGGGAGCAGCGGGTCGGTGCGGGTGACGAGGACGAGGCGCAGGCCCTGCCCGGCGTGGTGCAGGACGAACGCCAGCTGCTCCGAGATCTCCGGCGTGGTCACGCGCTCGAACTCGTCCAGTACGAGGACCACGGGCCGGTCCCGGTCGTTCAGTTCGGCGGCGAGCGCCGCCAGCAGCCTGTGGTCCACCCCGGAAGCGTCCGCGGGAGCCCCGACCGCGTCGGACACCGGTGCACCGCAGGCACTCAGGGTCTCGAGGACGTACGCCCAGAACACCCCCGGACGGCAGTCACCCGCTTCGACGGTGAGCCAGGCGACCGGCGACCGCAGCCCGGCGGCCCAGTCGGCGGCCAGCAGGGTCTTGCCGGCCCCGGCGGGTCCGTTGAGCAGTGTCAGCGGGGTCACGAGAGCCTGGTCGAGGTGATCGACGAGCCGCTGCCGCCGCAGGAACGTGGCGGGCCTCGCGGGCAGGGCGAACCGGGTGCGCAGAAACGGGTCTCCCAGAGGGTCGGCGCACGGAACGGCCGGAACGGTCGAAACGATGGAAAGGGTCGGTCCCCGAGCGTTCGCATGGGTCTCCGGCACCGCTCTCACCTCGCAGTCCGTCAGTGCCCGCGATGGACAGCGCCGGTCAGTGGGCCGCGGCGCCCTGGAGGTCGGGCTGGAAGGCGCCGATCAGGTCGTGGCCCGGCTGGATGACGCCGTAACTGCCCTCGGGCACCGCGTTCCAGGCGCCGGGAAGGTCACCCAGCGGCTCGGACACGACGAGGCGGGTTTCGTCGGAGACCTCGCGGAGGAACTCGGCATCGGGGTGCAGCGCGCGCAGGGTGTCCACCCTGGTGCTGAAGAACAACGACCGTGAGCGGCCCTCGCTGGAGTAGCGGAAGGCCCACATCCGTTCGCCGTCGGCCACCGCGACGGTCATCTGAAGGGGGTTCCTGATGCCGTGCTCGTGCCCTTTCCGCTCGATCAGGCCCGCCATCCGCGCCACGGCACCGGGAGGATCCTCCGTCAGGCCGAAGGTGAGGGCGAGATAGAACATGAGCTCGGAGTCGGTGGAACCCTCGATGTCGGGATACAGGGCCGGATCGACGGCCAGCGCGAGGTCACGCCGCAGGACGTGGAACCCGCTGATCATCCCGTTGTGCATCCACATCCACCGGCCGTGGCGGAAGGGATGACAGTTGGACTGCTGCACGGCGGTCCCGGTCGCCGCCCTGATGTGGGCGAAGAAGAGACCCGAGCGGACGTGGTGGGCGACCTCCCGCAGATTGCGGTTGTTCCACGCCGGGCCCACGTCCCGCAGGACAGCCGGGGTGGCGGCTGTGTCCTCGGCGTACTCGTTGTACCAGCCGAGACCGAAGCCGTCGCCGTTGGTCGTCTCCACGCCCATACGGGAGTGCAGGCTCTGGTCGATCAAGGAGTGCGCGGGCTTGAACAGCACCTGGCTGAGAAGGATGGGGGTACCCGAGTAGGCGATCCAACGGCACATCGTGGGTCCCTTCGCTCCTGGGACGGCCCACCCGATGCGGCAGCACCGGAGCGGAGCGTCCTCGTGCGCGTAGTCACCAGTATCGCTTCCAGGATCCCCTCGGGCACGCCGACGGCCCCGTCTCCGCCGACTGCCGCGCCCCCGGCACCCGGCTCACGGGCGTCGGGGGCGGCGCCGGCGTCGCTGCTAGTACGGCGCCCGGAACTGGGCGTACCCCAGCAGCAGGATGATCCCGGCGACACAGCCGAGGACCACCGCCGTCGATATCCACGACGATCTGCGCGGCCCGGAACCCTCGGGCTCACCCCGGAACGGCACCGGCTCCGGCGGGTTCTCCTTCCAGCGGGCCGCGAGCATTCTGGCCCGGGCGGACGGCTCCTTGTGCGGAGCGTCGCGCGCCCACCGGTAGTCGAACTCCCGCTCGCTGTCGTCGTGTTCGGACTTCCCCGACATCCCCGTCATCCCCGTCGCCCTTCGTGTCCTGTGCGATCCCATGCCTGTGCGAGGTCCGTTCACCATAGTGCGCCCCACTGACACCGCCCCGGCCGGCCTCCGCCCCCGACCCCGGACACGACGGCGCCCCCGCACCGGCGAACCGGGGCGAGGGCGCTGACGTACACCGATACCGGGCGCCTGCGGGCGCCGGCCGACTCACACGTCGAAGTACAGCTCGAACTCGTGCGGGTGCGGACGCAGCTGCAGCGGCGCGATCTCGTTCGTGCGCTTGAAGTCGATCCACGTCTCGATCAGGTCCGGCGTGAACACGTCGCCCTGGAGGAGGAACTCGTGGTCGCGCTCGAGGGAGTCGAGGACGGCCGGGAGCGAGGTCGGGACCTGCGCCACGCTCGCGTGCTCCTCGGGAGCCAGCTCGTAGAGGTCCTTGTCGATCGGCTCGGCCGGCTCGATCTTGTTCTTGATGCCGTCCAGGCCCGCCAGCAGCAGGGCGGAGAACGCCAGGTACGGGTTGCCGGAGGAGTCGGGCGCGCGGAACTCGACGCGCTTGGCCTTCGGGTTGGAGCCCGTGATCGGGATACGCATGGCCGCGGAGCGGTTGCGCTGCGAGTACACCAGGTTGATCGGCGCCTCGAAGCCCGGGACCAGGCGGTGGTACGAGTTCACCGTCGGGTTGGTGAACGCGAGCAGCGACGGGGCGTGCTTGAGGATGCCGCCGATGTAGTAGCGGGCGGTGTCCGACAGGCCCGCGTAGCCGGCCTCGTCGTAGAAGAGCGGCTGGCCGCCCGTCCACAGCGACTGGTGGACGTGCATGCCCGAGCCGTTGTCACCGAAGATCGGCTTCGGCATGAAGGTCGCGGTCTTGCCGTTGCGCCAGGCCACGTTCTTCACGATGTACTTGAAGAGCTGGAGGTCGTCGGCCGCGGCGAGCAGCGTGTTGAACTTGTAGTTGATCTCGGCCTGGCCGGCCGTGCCCACCTCGTGGTGCTGGCGCTCGACCTGCAGACCGGAGTTGGCCAGCTCCAGGGAGATCTCGGCGCGCAGGTCGGCGAAGTGGTCGACCGGCGGCGTCGGGAAGTAACCGCCCTTGTAGCGGACCTTGTAACCACGGTTGTTCTCGACCGCACCGGTGTTCCAGGCGCCGGCCTCGGAGTCGATGTGGTAGAAGCTCTCGTTCGACGAGGTGGCGAAGCGCACGCTGTCGAAGACGTAGAACTCGGCCTCGGGACCGAAGTACGCGGTGTCCGCGATACCGGTCGACGCGAGGTACGCCTCGGCCTTCTTGGCCACGTTGCGCGGGTCACGGGAGTACTGCTCGCCCGTGATCGGGTCGTGGATGAAGAAGTTGATGTTGACCGTCTTGTCACGGCGGAACGGGTCGACCCGCGCCGTGGACAGGTCGGCGCGCAGCGCCATGTCGGACTCGTGGATGGCCTGGAAGCCGCGGATCGAGGAGCCGTCGAAGGCCAGTTCCTCGTCCGGGTCGAAGGCCGACGCCGGCAGCGTGAAGTGCTGCATCACACCCGGCAGGTCGCAGAAGCGGACGTCGATGAACTTGACGTCCTCGTCCGCGATGTACTTCTTGGCCTCGTCGGCGTTCTGGAACATCCAGCTCCTCCTACTCCCGGCCGTCCGTGCCGGGGTGGTAGTTCGTTCGTGCGGCCAGTGCGGTGGCACACGTTGGATCCGACTTTAGGGACAGGTGATTTCTCAGGCATGACCCATTTGTTTCGACCAAGTTAACCGGACCCGGGCCGGGCGACCCACCTGTGGGTAGCGGAAATCGCGCGCAGTACGGTGGTCGGGTGGACAACAGGGACGCAATCGGATCGTGGCTCTCCGGCCCCCGCGCCGCCGCGGAGGAAGCCGGTGTCGACTTCGGATACCGGGGCCAACAGCTCGGTCTGCCCGAGGCGGGCCCGGGCTCCATCGCCCGCCCCGGCCGCCGGCTCGGCGCCCTGGCCGTCGACTGGGGCCTGTGCCTCCTGATCGCATACGGCCTCATCACCGACAGCTACAACAAGGCCGCGCAGGTGTGGGCACCGCTCATCCTGTTCGCGTTGCTCCTGCTCACGCTGGGCACGCTCGGTTTCACTCCGGGCAAGCGGCTGTTCGGCCTGCGGGTGGTCGCCCTGGACACGGGCCGCGTCAGTCCGCCGCGCGCCGCGCTCAGAACGCTGCTGTTCTTCCTCGCAGTCCCGGCCCTCATCTGGGACCGCGACGGCCGCGGCCTGCACGACCGGCTCGCCCGCACTGTGGAAGTACGGATCTGACGCAGGTACGAGAGACGACGCGAGGTACGACGATGGGGCGCCCGGAGTGATCCGGGCGCCCCATCGTCGTACCTCGCGTCGTCATACGCGACCGCTTCTCGCGTCAGCGCATCTTGCCGCCGCGCGGCATGCGCATCCCCTTGGGCATCGGGCCCTTCGGCAGCGGCATGTTGCTCATCAGGTCACCCATGGCCCGCAGCCGGTCGTTGGTCGCGGTCACCTGGGGGCCGGCGAGAACGCGCGGCAGCTTCAGCATGGTCGTGCGGAGCTTCTTCAGCTCGATCTGGCCCTCACCCGTGCCGACCAGCAGGTCGTGCACCGGTACGTCCGCGACGATGCGGGCCATCTTCTTCTTCTCGGCGGCCAGCAGGCTCTTCACCCGGTTGGGGTTGCCCTCGGCGACCAGCACGATGCCGGCCTTGCCGACCGCGCGGTGCACCACGTCCTGGCTGCGGTTCATCGCCACCGCCGGAGTGGTCGTCCAGCCCCGGCCGATGTTGTCCAGTACGGCCGCCGCGGCACCCGGCTGGCCCTCCATCTGCCCGAAGGCGGCCCGCTCGGCCCGGCGCCCGAACACGATCGCCGTCGCGAGGAAGGCGAGCAGGAGGCCGAGAATGCCGAGATAGATCGGGTGCCCGATCAGAAAGCCGATCGCGAGGAAGACACCGAAGGTGAAGATTCCGACAGCCGCGAGTACAAGACCGATCTTTTTGTCGGCCTTGCGGGTCATCTTGTACGTCAGGGCGATCTGCTTGAGTCGCCCGGGGTTCGCGGCGTCCGCCGCGGTTTCCTTCCTCGCCATGCCGTGAAGTCTACGTGGCCCGGCAAGCGCCCACGACGGCGGTGTCGTCGGGTGCCGGGGAGCGGCGGTCAGGAACGGGTGGCCAGGGCCTGGTCGAGGACGCGCTGCGCCTCATTGCGGTCCTTGGCGCGACGGCGGTCCTCCAGGACGGAGGTCCAGGCGTTCTGGCGGGCGGTGCGCTGGCCGCTGTTGAGCAGCAGCGACTCGACTGCGCGCAGCGCGTCGGTGAACGACGGGATCGGTGTGGCGCGGACGGGTGCGGTCTGCATGACGGGGGTCCCCCCTCGGGACGGCTCTGGGTAAGGGTGCACATCGTGTGAAGACAGGCTCACTGATTGGTGTTACCAGGGCGTGACCTGCCGGTCAAACACGGATGAAGCCTTGATACGCAAGGCGAAAACGCCGGTGCGGCCCCGACGTATGCCCTCAACTGCGAGGACGGTCGGGACCGCACGGATTCGGCCGTTACTGGCGGGTAGTCTCTTGTGCGCGAATTCACACGTCTGCCGCGCCCGGGGTGGAGGCCCTGCTCACACCGCCTGCGAGGCGATGTACGAGCCCCGCTTCTCGATGGCCATCTGGTAGAGACGGCCGGCGCGGTACGACGAGCGGACCAGCGGGCCGGACATGACACCGGAGAAGCCGATCTGCTCGGCCTCCTCCTTCAGCTCGACGAACTCGTGCGGCTTCACCCAGCGCTCCACGGGGTGGTGCCGGACGGTGGGACGCAGGTACTGCGTGATGGTGATCAGCTCGCACCCCGCCTCGTGCAGCTGGCGCAGCGCCTCGCTGACCTCCTCGCGGGTCTCGCCCATACCGAGGATCAGGTTGGACTTCGTGACCAGACCGTAGTCGCGGGCGTCGGTGATGACCTTGAGCGAGCGGTCGTAGCGGAAGCCGGGGCGGATGCGCTTGAAGATACGGGGGACCGTCTCGACGTTGTGCGCGAAGACCTCGGGCCGGGAGGAGAACACCTCGGCCAGCAGCTCCGGTACGGCGTTGAAGTCGGGTGCGAGCAGCTCGACCTTGGTGCGGCCTTCCTCACGTCCCTCGGTCTGCTGGTGGATCTGGCGCACGGTCTCGGCGTACAGCCAGGCGCCGCCGTCCTCCAGGTCGTCGCGGGCGACGCCGGTGATGGTGGCGTAGTTGAGGTCCATCGTGACCACGGACTCGCCGACGCGGCGGGGCTCGTCGCGGTCGAGTGCCTCGGGCTTGCCGGTGTCGATCTGGCAGAAGTCGCAGCGGCGGGTGCACTGGTCGCCGCCGATGAGGAACGTGGCCTCGCGGTCCTCCCAGCACTCGTAGATGTTGGGACAGCCGGCTTCCTGGCAGACCGTGTGCAGGCCCTCGCTCTTCACGAGGTTCTGCATCTTCGTGTACTCGGGACCCATTTTCGCCCGGGTCTTGATCCACTCGGGCTTGCGCTCGATGGGGGTCTGGGCGTTCCGGACCTCCAGGCGCAACATCTTGCGTCCGTCGGGTGCGACTGCGGACACGATGGCTCCCTGTAGCTTCGATTCTTCGGCGTACACCAGGGTACGCCCGTGCGCTGTACGCCCTGCGAGACGGGCAACCTTTGAGACGGAGGGTCCATTCCCGGGCCCGGTTTTCCTCGCCCCCGCCGCCCCTACCCGTCCCATCCGTCTCGGGGGCGCTGCCCCCGACCCCCCGCTCCTCAAACGCCGGAGGGGCTGGATAGTCAGCCCGTCCGGCGTTTGAGGACGAGGCCGTTCAGGCCGAAGCGGGGGTCTGGGGGCGGC